>NZ_JBFHIT010000004.1:0-188319 GCF_041596335.1 Mangrovibacterium sp.
AAAAACCTGTCTCAGGGAAGATTACCGACAATACCGGTGAGCCACTTCCCGGAGTTACCGTAGTGATAAAGGGAACTTCTCATGGAACGATTACAGATTTAGATGGGAAATTTAATTTGTCATCAATCAAGGCTGAGGACGTGTTGGTGTTTTCATTTGTTGGAATGGTAACAAAGCAAATTACCGTAGGTGACCAAACGACAATAAATGTAACCCTGTTGGCCGATGCAATTGGGCTGGATGAGGTTGTGGCCATTGGTTATGGAACTCAAGTAAAAAGAGAGGTTAGTGGCTCTGTACAAACTGTCGATGCGGAGGTGCTGAAGGATCTACCTGTTTCTCAGATTACCCAAAAACTGCAAGGGCAAATGGCCGGGGTTCAAATTAAACAAACCACAGGTAAGCCGGGTGAAGGAATGAATGTTCGTATTCGTGGTCAGTTCTCCATATCGGCAGGTAGCGAACCGCTTTATGTGGTTGATGGCTTCCCGATTGTAGGTGGTATAAATAAAATTAATCCGGATGAGATTGAAGATATTACCGTGTTGAAAGATGCTGCATCTACATCCTTATATGGATCCAGAGCTGCCAATGGTGTAATTCTGATCACAACTAAAAAGGGAAAACCCGGTCAAACAAACGTCAGTTTAGATGTATCCTACGGAATACAGGAGGTGCCAGAACGCGGACGAATTGATATGATGGATGCCGTTGAATTTGCCCAGTTTAAGAAGGAATTCTACGAGGATGCAGGCCAGCCGGTACCTGAGATGTTCCAAAATCCATCGATTTACGAAGGCAAAAACAACGATTGGTACGATGCCCTGCTGCAGACAGCACCGGTGCAGAGTTACAACTTAACGGTTACATCAAATACAAATAAACTGAGAACTGCTGCCGTGGCTGGGGTTTACAAGCAAGAAGGGGTGGTGATTAATTCGGATTACGAACGTTATTCACTTCGGTTAAATATGGATTACGATATTTCGGATAAAGTAACCATTGGTTTTAACCTGGCTCCATCTTATATTAAGGATAACACACCACGTACTGATGGTAACCGTGGTAATGGGATTCTTTTTAATGCCTTGCATACATGGCCAATGATGCCAATATATGACGACAATGGAGAATTGACTCTTTTTAATAAGCTCCCCGCAAACGTTGGGAATATTTTTTCTTACCCAAACTGGGTGCGTTCTGCTCAGGAGTTGGTTAATGAAACAAAAGACTTAGACTTGATTTCAACCGGATATCTGGAATATAAACCGATTGAAGGTTTAGTATTAAAGTCGAGTATGAATGCCCAGCTTACGAATTCCAAATTCAAATTCTTTAACCCATCTACTGCTACCTATCGGATAAATGTTGGTATCCCAACCACTTCTACTTCAACAAGAGATGAGTTTAGTAATCTATCATGGTTGAATGAGAATACCGCGACTTATACTAAAAGTTTAGGAAACCACAATTTTTCTATACTTGGTGGCGCAACCATACAAGAATTTCGTCAGGACAGGTTTCAATTAAACATGGATAACTTCTCCGATGACCGCTTGCCATTTGTGCAAACGGCAACAAATATCAATCGCACTGGCACGCAAGATATTGTTGATGAATGGAGTTTGGTTTCTTTCCTTTCAAGGTTAACCTATAGTTACAAGGGGAAATATTTAGTGACTGCTGCCATTCGTTCTGATGGTTCTTCACGTTTTGGATCCGAAAATGCATGGGGTACCTTCCCTTCCGTATCAGTAGGCTGGATCGCTTCGGACGAAAATTTCATGGCTAATGCGGCGGCAATATCTTTGTTGAAGCTAAGGGCAAGTTATGGTGTTACAGGTAATAACAACATTGGGAACTATACACAATATGCCTTGGTTGACAATACGGCAAGCGCTGCATTCAACGATAATTTTGCAGCCGGTTCGGCTGTAAGCTCAATGGCGAATTCTAATTTAGGCTGGGAAACAACCAAACAATTCGACATTGGTTTCGATTTGAGTTTATACAACAACCGTGTTTCGGTAGTTTACGACTATTATAATAAAAGAACTACGAACTTATTGTACAACGTGCAAGTGCCATTGGAATCCGGGTTCAGTATTTTCAGTGATAACATTGGTGAGATTGCATTCTGGGGACACGAATTGGGCCTAAAAACCATCAATACTACCGGTAAATTAAAATGGACAACAAGCGCCAATATTTCGGTGAACCGAAATGAAGTAAAAAAGCTAGCCGAAGGAATTGACCGGGTTTACGGAGCTTTCCACATCACAAAAGTTGGAGAACCATTTGGTCAGTTTTATGGGAGTATTGCGGATGGCCTTTATATGAATCAGGAAGATCTGGATAACTCACCTGTTGTACCCGGTCGTTCAACCATTGGAAGTATAAAATTGGTTGATGTGAACAAAGATGGCGTGATTACCAGAGGTGGTGATGACGATGACCGGACAATAATTGGAAATCCGTTTCCTGATTTTGAATATGGGATGACGAATACATTAAACTATGGAAACTGGGACTTTTCCATTTTAATGACAGGTTCGCATGGTGCAGAAGTGATGGTCCGCACGATGGTTACAACCGCGAACCTTGATGGTGTTTTCAATCTTTTAGATGAAGTGAAATACCGCTGGAGATCGGAAGAAAACCCGGGAAAAGGTAAATATGGTACTACCGTAGGTGGTGGACGTGTAACCGGGATTGAACGGGACTGGAACAATGACCGCGAGATTGCAGATGCGTCTTATTTAAATCTACGTAACATTACGTTGGGTTATACCTACAATAGCAAAGGGAAGTTTTTCAAATCAGCACGTATTTATGCTTCTGTTCAAAACGTGCATATATTCACCAATTACTGGGGGGGGCCAAATCCCGAGGTAAGTGTTAGTCCAAACGGACAGGATGATGGTGGAAACTTAAGCCAGGGAGTTGATTGGTCAGGATATCCTGTACCTCGTATCTATAACTTTGGGGTAAATATCAACTTCTAATAACAGTCTTCAATAGGTCTAAAACCACGTTAATTTTAAAAACAATTAAGATGAAAAAAATATTCATATTGCTCGGGCTAATAAGTCTTTTTGCAACGAGCTGCGATGACTTCCTTACGATATATCCTGAAGAGTCGTTAAGTGTGCCGACATTTTATAAAACTCAGGCCGATTTTACACAAGCTGTTAATGGTGCTTATGCTCCGTTGCGCTTACTTAATAACCATGAAGGCGGTGGCATATGGGTTCTAACAGAAATGCATTCAGATAATTCAATCTTTCAGCGGCTTGCTCAGTTCGGAGCTCGCGATAGATGGCACGATGTAGCACAACATGCCGTTCCAACGGCCAATGGTGTAACCGCGAATCTATATGTAAAACATGCTTACGTCGATTTGTTTCAAATTATTGCCCGAGCCAATCAAATATTGGTAACGATTGATGGGGCAGAGTTTGATGCGGACGTGAAAGACAATTTAAAAGGGCAAGCACTTTTTTTACGCGCCTTTTCATATTTCGAATTGGTACGCCTGTTTGGGAAAGCTCCGCTACACTTGGTCCCAGTTACAAATCGCCAGGAAGCAGCATTACCTGTATCTGATGCCGCGGCTCTGTATGAACAAATTGAGCTGGATGCGAAAGCGGCTATTCAATTGTTACCTCCAAAATCACAGCAGGAAGCCGGTCGGGCGACTTCGGGAGCAGCCAGAATGTTATTGGCCGATGCCTACATGAATCAAGAAAAGTGGGGTGATGCAGAAACCCAACTGCTTGAAATTGTCAGTAGTGATGAGTATGAACTAATGCCAACCTATGCTCAGGCTTTCTCTGAAAGTTCTTCAAATAAAAATAATGTAGAATCATTATTCGAAATTCAATACAAAGAGGGCTCAGAAGGTTTGAGTGGAAGTTGGTTTTACCATATGATTCCAAGACCAATAACGGCAGAAGAAGTTCAGTCACTTACAGGAACTTCAAATGCCTTAAATATAACCAACGAAGGAAACAATATTCCTACTCCGGACATTATTGCCGCTTATGAAGATGGTGATGACAGGAAAGATGCATCTATTGGTTATATAACTCTAAGCAATGGTTTATGGAGAGATGGCACTTATCCCTACATTAAAAAGTATGCAAAAACGCATGCATTAGATGGCAATCATGGAATGAGCTGGCCGGTTTACCGTTATTCCGAGGTTCTTCTGGCCTTGGCAGAAGTCTTGGACGAACAAAACAAACCGGGTGCAATGGGATATTTAATGCAGGTGCGTTCACGTGCTGGTTTGTTGGATGAACCTATCGGAGATGTGGGTGAAGCCATTTTTAAAGAACGCCGCGTAGAATTAGCCTTTGAAAACAAGCGCTGGTACGACCTGGTTAGAACAGGAAGGGCGGTGAGTGTTATAACAGCTTATGGTCAAAGAGTTAAGGCTAATCCTGGGGACTATTATTTCCCTGAAGGAGAGACTCCTTATCCACATGGATTTCAGGATATTAGTTTAACCTACGCATTGCCGGCATCAGAGTCAGATTTAAGTCCGCATTTTTAGAGGAGAATTAGTTTTAAATAGTTCGTCTGGTTAGTTGTCAGCGGTTATCCCAGGGCATTGATTTGATTTAAATCCTGGGATGATCGCTGACTGTGCCAGAAAACAGTACGGTTCAGGTTCAACTGCCTGCTTATACCGCAGATCAAATGAAATTGAATACTAAAGCTGTTAAAACAAATCATTTTACACTAGCTTCAGGTGATTATGTGCTTAATATTGAAGAAGAAGAAAGGCATTGATATTCTGATTAAATAGTACTACTAAAAAATAAAAAATAAATGTGTAGTAAAATGTGCACTATGAAACAAGCTAAATCGATTGTGCTGATCGGACTTTTGTCAATTTTGATATTCGGGTTTGGCAGCTCTTGTAAAATCAATACGAAAAATGAAGAAAGTACGAATGAAAATGGGCTAAAGCCAAACATTATCTTTTATATAGCCGATGATCAGGACATTTATGATTATGGATGTTATGGAAATGATAAGGTATATACACCTGCCGTTGATCGCTTGGCGCGCGAAGGTATTTTGTTCGAGAATGCTTTTACAGCACAGGCAATTTGTGCCCCTAGTCGCTCTCAACTACTAACGGGTTTATATCCATTAAAAAATGGTTGCTTTGCCAACCACACCGCAGTAAAGCCTGATATTGAGAGTGTAAGCAAACGAATGCGTGCTCTGGGGTATGAGGTGGTGCGTGCCGGTAAAAGTCACCTTAACCCAGGTTCGGTATTCGACTGGGATAAAAAATGGGACGCTGTACATAAGGAAGGGGTACCCCGAGAGTATATTCCTCTAGATAGTATCGAAGCTTACATGAAGCTGGCTACAAAGCCTTTTTTTATGTACATCGCTTCTTATTATCCACATGCCGAATACTTTAATGTAGAAAATTTTAACGCTGAGGATATTGAGTTCTTTCCCTTTGATGAAAATAAAAAATCAGACCCTGCATTTGTAAAAAGGAAAGCCGGTTATTACCGAAGCATTCAGGAAGATAATACCCAGCTGGAGCGCGTGTTGACTTATGTAGATAAGTATTTAGATAAAAACAATACGCTATTTATTTACAGTGCCGATCATGGTGTTTCTGGAAAGTTTACCGTGAAAGATGTGGGGCTTCGAGTGCCTCTTGTGGCCCGTTGGCCTAATGTGATTAAGCCCGGAACAAAGTCAGCTCAATTGGTCCACTATGTAGATGTTCTCCCCACTTTTATGGATATTGCTGGTGGAAAGCCTGCTGATGAGTTGGATGGAAAGAGCTTTTTACCTTTGCTTCGCGGCGAAGATAAAGAAATACATACCTATGTTTATGGCGTAAGAACGAATCAAAATATTTTAAATTCTGAAGTTTTTCCTTCGCGGATGATTCGTGACAAACGCTATAAATACATTCGGAATTTCAATTCTATTGAGGTTATGGAGCAAAACATTGGCAACATACCTCAGGTAAATTACTTTATACGCAGGGGTGCAATGGCACATAAAAATGAACCCTTCGAAGAACTGTATGATTTACAAAATGATCCTTTTGAGCAGAATAACCTGATTAAAGATGCAAACCATCAAGATATCAAAAACAGGTTAAAAACAGATTTATTTAAATGGATGGAGTCTCAAGGTGATTTCTTAAACAAAGAAGTTGGATATATGCCACTCATTAGCGCTAAAGGGGAAAACGGATTTAAGTTGGATCAAGATACACCAACGCGAAATATCCCAGATTCCATAAAGAATACGCTACGTAAAGAAGATTATTTGATAATTAATCATTGGTAGTTCGCTGCTATCAGTATGAAGAATGTTTCAAAATAAAAAATATGAAATACGTAAAGCTTAGTGTTGTGTTAGTTGTAGTCTTACTTTTTTCCTTTTGTGGTCAAAAGAAATCAGTACCTTCCAAGTCAAATACAAAGCCCAATATCCTGTTTATTGCTGTTGACGATTTGCGCCCTGAGCTAAATTTCTATGGCGCCCAGCACATAAAATCGCCCAATCTGGATAAATTGGCTAATGAGAGTCTGATTTTTGATCGTAGCTATTGTAATATTCCGGTGTGTGGGGCTTCGCGTGCGAGTCTGCTAACGGGAACCCGCCCAACCCGCTATCGGTTTATTAATGCCTTCACCGAGAAAGACCATGATTATCCGGAGGCAATATCTTTACCTATGCTGCTTAAGCAGAATGGATATAAAACCATCTCAAACGGAAAAATATATCATCATAATATGGATGATAGTGTGGCCTGGGATAATATTTGGTTTCCGGAGGGGAACATACGCGACTATCAGTTGGACGAAAATGTACAGCTTACTGCTTTAACAGACTATGGTAAACCATTCGAAATGGTGGAGGCAGATGATTCTGTTTATTTTGATGGCAGAATTGCCCTAAAAGGAATAGAAGATTTGCGCAGACTTAAAATTAATGAAAAACCCTTTTTCCTCGCACTGGGGTTTATGAAACCACATCTTCCGTTTAACGCACCGAAGAAATACTGGGATTTGTACGACAGAGAGCAAATAGAACTCCCGGATAGTTATCTGCAACCTGAAACCACACCTCGTCAGGCATTTCACAACTACGGAGAGTTACGAGAGTATACAAGTATTCCGCAAAAAGAGAAATTGTCGAACGAAATGGCAAAAGAGCTTATTCACGGCTACTATGCTTGTGTGAGTTATGTCGATGCTCAAATTGGAAAGGTATTAAAAGAATTGGAAGATCTTGGTTTGGCCGAAAACACGATTGTTGTTTTATGGGGCGATCATGGCTGGAACCTCGGAGATCATATGCTTTGGTGCAAACATTGCACGTTTGAAACAGCTTTGCGTACACCTTTAATGATAAAAGTTCCGGGCAAAACAAAAGGTGAGAAAACTGATGCCATTACCGAATACATTGATGTTTATCCCAGCTTGTGCGAACTGGCGGGTTTGGAAATTCCGAAGACTGTAGAAGGTAAAAGTTTTGTCCCAATAATTAATGGAGGTACTAGTGATAAAGATTGGGCGGTTAGTAAATTCAAGGATGCTGTAACTTTAATAAAGGGAGATTTATTTTACACGGAATGGACAGATGACAAGGGTGAAGCGTATGCACGTATGCTTTTTGACCACAAATCAGATCCATTAGAGTTGGATAATTTGGCTGAAAAAAGTGAATATAAAGAAATCGTATCTAAGCTATCTATTGAACTCCGTGAACGGTGGGGAAAAGACTTTTTGATTGATACCCGTCCAGCAAATACCGACCATTAGTTCGGAAAATGTAGCTTTATCATGTACCACTTGTATAATCAGAATAGTGTAAGCGGAGTCAGACGTTTGAGCTCCGCTATCAATATATATTTACGATTCATTCTATGAATTTCTTGTTGGAAAATTTAACAATATGAAGTTGAGGATTTTTTTATCTGCAAGTTGCCGGTTGTTTAAGCTCAACAATAACAGATGGTAAAATTAGTAGAGTAAATCGTCAAATAATCGATTAAGAAAATGATGGCGAAAACTATAACTGATAGATCATGAGAAAAAACACCAAAACAATTAGCTATTTAAGGGGGGCAATAATGCTCTTAGTTTTTATTTCGTGTAATAACAATAAAAGAACCATAGAACCTTTTGATTTACAGATAAGCGAAGGTTTTACAAACCCTCTTGGGTTTTACGATGATGCTCCTACCTTTTCCTGGAAAATACCCGTAGGTGTTCAATCGCAAAGTGCCTATTCCATTGTGGTAGCAAGTTCACCGGAATTACTACCAAATAAAGCTGATCTTTGGAAAAGTGGGAAAGTAGAAACAGACCAAACTCTGTTTGTAAAGTATGGTGGTGAAAAATTGTTATCGAAACAAAAAGGATACTGGCAAATAAAGTTTTGGGACAATGAAGGGAATGAGTCAGAATGGAGCGAAACTGCCTTTTTTGAGTTAGGATTATTGAATAACAGCGACTGGCAAGCAGAATGGATTAGCCTGCCTGATGAAAATGCGGTTGAAATAGATGAAATCGGGAAGAAGGTACACAGGGTTCAGTATTTACGCAAAAAAATAGAAGTTCGGGATGACATTGAAAGCGCCCGCCTTTATATCACGGCAAAAGGGCTATTTCAAGCGCACATTAATGGCAAACAAGTAGGCAATGATGTTCTATCCCCAGGGTGGACATCTTATCAAAAACGCATTGAGACCCTGACTTACGATGTAAGCACATTGCTTGGCAAAGGAGAAAATACACTAGGTGTTGAACTTGCCGAAGGCTGGTATGCAGGTCGTTTCATCTTTCGTGGATATGCAGCCCAGAGTCCTCAGCTTCTTGCTCAACTTGAAGTGACCTATACAAACGGAGAGCAAGAAACGTTTACCAGCAACAACTCATGGAAGGGCACGGTGAACGGCCCAATACAATATTCAAGCTTGTACGATGGCGAAAGTTACGATGCCAATTTGGAAATACCAGGCTGGAGTACTTCCGGTTTTGATGACTCCTCTTGGTTTGCAGTGGTGGAAGAGCCAATCTCAGACGAAGTAAAATTAACTCCCAAACGTCACAATCCGGTAATAACAAAAATAACTTTGCCAACACTTGCAATTACAGAACCTGCTAAAGGAAACTTTGTGTTCGATTTGGGGCAAAATATGGCTGGTGTGGCCCAAATAAACATCCCGGTTAAAGAAGGGCAAAAGGTAACAATCCGATTTGCCGAAATGCTTCAACCCAATGGGGAGATTTACACCAAAAATTACCGTAGTGCCGTTTCAACCGATTTTTATTTGCCCGAAAAAGACGGAGTCATTGAGTGGTATCCAAAGTTTACATTTCACGGGTTCAGGTATGTTGAATTGAGTGGTTTTGATGAAAGTGTGACACCCGAAAAATCTTGGGTATCCGGATTGGTTCAGTATTCTGATTTCGATAAGTCCGGTACTTTTTCTTCATCTCATGCCAAGTTGAATCAACTGCAAAATAACATTGAATGGGGCCTGCGTGGTAATTTTCTCGACATTCCAACCGATTGTCCGCAGCGCGATGAACGTGCCGGCTGGACCGGCGATGCACAGGTTTTTATTCCCACGTCACTTTTTATTGCCGATGCACATTCGTTCTGGGCCAGTTGGATGCAAAGTATACGCGATGATCAGCGAGAAAATGGTTCGATACCCATCGTAGTGCCCGACATTGACGGAAAACGTGTTTCTTCAGGATGGGGCGATGTCGCAACGATTATCCCCTGGGAAACGTATTTCCGCACAGGCGACGAGAAAATATTGAAGGACAGTTATCAAACGATGCTGGGGTGGATAAATTATTATCGCTCAGTATCTGAAAATCATATTGTTGATATGTTCACCTATGGCGACTGGCTTCAACCCTACTCTGAACATCCAACCGATGAACGCAAGGGCGAAACCGATGAAAAATTGGTGAATACAGCGTATTATGCACGGTCGGTTGACTTAAGCTTGCAAACCGCTAAAGTATTGGGATTAACCGATGATGTGGCCATGCTGCAATCCTGGCTCAGCGAAATAAAGACTGCTTTTCAAAACCGGTTTTTTAATGCTGATGGAAGTGTGAGCCAAGGGAAACCCACCCAAACTGCTTATTTAATGGCTATTGGTTTTAATCTGCTTTCTCCGGAAATGGAAGAGCAGGCCATTCCGCATTTACTCGCCGAAATCGAAAAAGCGGATTATCATTTGCGCACCGGCTTTCTGGGAACACCGCTTTTGGCTCCTGTGCTCGAAAAAATTGGCAGACCGGATCTCATGTTCGAGATGCTGTTTAAAGAAACTTATCCTTCGTGGTTCTATTCCATCAATCAGGGCGCCACAACCATGTGGGAACGTTGGAACAGTTATACACACCAGGATGGATTCAATAAAGGAGGGATGAATTCGTTCAACCATTATGCTTACGGTGCAATCGGACAATGGATGTACGAACGAATTGCCGGAATAAAACCTTTAAAGCCGGGTTACAAAGAAATACAGATTGCTCCGCTAACGGGTGGGCCACTGACATCAGCCGAAGCAACTTACAATACGCCTTATGGTAAAGTAAGCTCAGCATGGAAAATAGAAAATGGAGTGTTTGAACTGAAAACTACGGTGCCACCAAATACAACGGCAAAGATTGTGATACCTGCAAATACGGACGAAAGTTTGATTCTGGATGGAATTGATTTTGCTGAAGATGCGCAGGTCAAACTGATAAAGAAAGCCAAAAACAGTTTTGAACTGGAAGTTCAGCCGGGCAACTATGTTTTTGAGTCGAAACTATAATTAGACATTAGAACATAAACAGATGAAATTTTTTTTGCAGATAGCTTTTATACTGCTTCTAAAACTGGGTTTATTTGCTCAGGAAAAAGGGAGTGTTTTTTTGGAAGACAATTTTAAAAACCCACCATCCTCAGCTAAAGCCCGCACCTGGTGGCACTGGATGAATGGGAATGTCAGCAGAGAAGGAATCACAGCCGATTTGGAGGCGATGAAAAAAGTCGGCATTCAGGAGGCTCAACTTTTTAGTGCCAGTATCGGTGAGCCGCAAGGGTCGGCAACTTATTTAAGCGATGAGTGGTTGGAGCTGTTTCAATTTGCAGCTTCCGAAGCCCAGCGTTTAGGGCTTGAACTGGCATTTCACAATGGCCCGGGCTGGTCGTCGAGTGGTGGCCCATGGATTACGCCCGAAAAGGCCATGCAAACGCTGGTTTTTAGCGAAGTGGCGGTTGAAGGTGGCAAAACATTTAATGACTTTTTGCCTCAGCCTGAAACACGCTTAAACTATTACAAAGACATTGCGGTACTGGCTTTCCCGAAGCCTAAAACAGATGAACGTATTGAAGAGCTGGATATCAAAAACCTGTCGGACAGAGTGCGCAACCACCTTGCCCCGGATGCTAAACCAATTCCTGAATCTGCTTTGGTGCATCAAGCGGACATCATCGATTTGACTGATAAATTTTCCCTTGATGGGATGTTGGAATGGAATGTTCCGGAAGGCGACTGGATTATTTTGCGAATGGGCCATACGCCAACGGGGCATAAGAACATCTCTGCGCCCTTTGGTGGGCAAGGCCTGGAGTGTGATAAAATGAGCAGAAAAGCTGTTGACGTGTTTTGGGCGGCTGCAATCAGTCCAATCATTGAAAAGCTGGATACTTTGGTTGGCTCTGTTCTCACAAATTGTTTGATTGATAGTTACGAAGTAGGAGCCACCAACTGGACACCTGGTTTTGCAAACGAATTTAACCGGCTTCGTGGATACGATTGTTCGTTATTCTTACCAGCTTTGGCCGGTTATTATGTGGAAAGCGGTGAACTGTCAGAGCGTTTTCTTTGGGATTTCCGCCGTACAATTGGCGATTTAATTGCTGAAAACTATTACGCCTATTTTCGGGATAAATGCCATGAGCATAACCTGAAATTTTCGGTAGAACCTTATTGGGGACCATTTGATAATATGCAGGTTGGGGCGACTGGCGATATTGTCATGTGCGAATACTGGAGCGGTGAGCTGGCTTTTTTCGATTCACCTAAATTTGTGGCTTCCATTGCCAATTTAAATGGCAGTTCAATCGTTGGTGCCGAGGCATTTACCGATATGGGAGGATGGACACGGCATCCGGCAAACTTTAAGGCCATTGGCGATATGGCCTGGGCGCAAGGCATTAATCGTTTTATTTTTCATACCTACATCCATCAACCTTGGAATGTAGCTCCCGGACTGACTTTAGGTCCTTTTGGAATTGATTTTAACCGCCTTAACACCTGGTGGGACGAAGGAAAAGTTTTTCTGGATTATGTTGCGCGAGGTCAGTTCCTTCTGCAGGAAGGTAAAAGTTTTGCTGATATTTTGGTTTTTACCGGTGAAGCCTCGCCCAACGATGGTTTGCTTATGCCGGAGCTGAAAGCCTTGGGATATGATTATGATTTAATTGGCGCAAATAAAATAGACCTGTTAACAGTAGAAGAAGGACTGATTTGTACTCCGGTGGGTGGAAAATACCAGGCATTGGTATTGCCTGAAACCACCTGGTTGACGCCCGAAACACTAAAAATAATCGAAACGTTGGCTAAGTCGGGTGCAAAATTATTTGGTTCCAGACCGCAGAAATCGCCAAGTCTTCAAAATTATCCCGAATGTGACAAGCAAGTAGTGCAGCTTTCATCCGAATTGTGGGATTCAAGCCTGGTCAAAGAGGGCTCTGTTTTGGATTTCCTGAAAAATGGAACACTTCCTCCTGATTTTTCCATCGAGGAAGGAAGTCGGGAAAATCTGAATTATATCCACCGAAAAACAAAGGAAACCGATATTTATTTTGTGGCCAGCTCGCGAAAAGAAAGCAGGGTACAGCGATGCCGCTTTCGGGTCGCCGGCAAGCAACCCGAGCTGTGGAATGCCGAAACAGGCGAAATTACAAACGCCACAGTGTGGAAGGATAATGGCGATGGAACCACAAGTGTGCACATTCAATTGGAGGCGGAAGGTTCTGTATTTGTTGTTTTCAGAAATCCAATCGCAACCGAAAGTCATATTGAAAGCATGGCAATGGAACTTCAAAAACCCCAAGCTGATCCGCTTCCGGATTTAAGAATCAGTAAAGCCGAATACGGAACTTTTCTGCCTGATGGTTTGGTTGATGTGACTGAAATTGTTGCAAACAGTGTCCAAAACAATACACTGAATATTCGTGCAGGTCGCGATCTTTGTTCGTGCGACCCGGCACCTGGATACAAAAAAGAATTGCGGATTGAATACCAAATGGGTAATGTTGTGCTTGCAAAAAATGCAATGGAAACAGAGTACCTGATACTGGATGCAACCGGTCAAGCGGAATTGAAAATCCGGAAAGCCGTATTCGGTAAGTTTGAACGAGGAGTCCCCGGTATTCCTGCCAATAAGCCAGTTTATGATATAACCGAAGCTATAAGATCGTTGGTTACCTCAGGTGTGTTGGAAATTCCGGTAGCCGACAGCCTCGTTGATGAAATATCCGACAACAATAAAAAGAAAGCTTTACGTTTGGTGTATTCCACAAACGGAGAGGAAAAAACCAATACTGTTCCTGACGGAGGTAAACTAAAACTAACCCAAGCTACTTCAGAACCCAAGCTGGTATACAAAAATGGTAAAACCCTATGGCGCACTCCTTATCCGGGAGCATTGACTTATACGACTTCGTCTGGGGAAACAAAAACACTAGAAGTCAAATCTGTTCCAAAACCTGTCGAGCTAAGCGGAGCGTGGCTGCTTCAGTTCCCTAATGCTGAAAAAACAACTTTTGATAAGTTGATTTCCTGGACAGAATCCGCCGATGATAACATTCGTTACTTTTCGGGTACTGCTTCATATAAAAAGGAGTTTACGCTTACAAAAGAGATGCTGAAAGACGGAACTTCATTGGAAATCGACTTTGGCAGTGTAAAAGAAATAGCCGAAGTCATCCTGAACGGACAAAATCTGGGAATTTTATGGAAAGCACCTTTCCGGATAAATATGGATAAAGCTGTTAAGGAAGGAACAAATAAGCTTGAAGTAAGAGTGACCAATTTATGGCCCAATCGCTTAATTGGCGACGAGCAATTGCCTTTAGATTATGAGCGAACAGGAAACAAAATAAAACAATGGCCCGATTGGTTAATTAATGAAACCGAACGTCCAACAAAACGAACCACTTTTCCTGCATACAAACATTGGGGAAAAGATTCTAAGCTGTTGCCTTCGGGTTTAATTGGACGTGTACGAATAATAATTTCTAAGGAAATTGAAATTCGCTAAAAAACTTTTAGGTATGAAGAATTTCTTACTCGTTTTCACCTGTGTTTTTATTTCGTTTTCGAACGGATGGAAGCTCAGCGATAAAGTTGCTGATGAAAATAACTCACGTTCGAGTAATAATAATCTGGAAGCCCATTTCAAAAATCCGCCCCACGAAGCTCGCCCGCAAGCCTGGTGGTGGTGGCTGCAAACGCCTACAACAAAAGAAGCCATTACGCTCGATTTGGAGGAAATGAAAGCAAAAGGCCTTTCGGGTTGTATGGTGCTGGATGGAGGTGTTGCTCCTTTTGGTCCGAATAAATGGAAAAAGAAAACGATTATCGATAGCACTGAAATCCGATATGAGTTTACCGATGAATACAACGGAGGAACCTTGGAGCAGGCAAAAGAAAAGATGGAAATGTGGTCGGAACATTGGCGCGAGATGGTGCGATTTGCATCGAAGGAAGCGGGTCGGCTAGGACTCGACTTTGGCGTTTTCATTGGCCCGGCAGGTTGTGCTGCTCCTTGGGTAACTCCTGAATATGGTCAGCAGGAAATGGTTTGGGGCGATACAACAATTGCAGGGGGTGAAATTTTGAATTTAAAACTAGATAAACCACAAAAGCCGGTGCAAACCAAAAGGCAGGCTGAAAATGAACTAGTGAAAAACGCCCAGAATTTGCAGTACACCGATATTGCCATTTTAGCAATTCCTGAAAAAGCAACAGTTCAACTAAACGAGCTTGTTGATTTGACCGACAAACTTGATGAGGATGGAAACCTGCGCTGGAATGCGCCGACAGGAAACTGGAAAATTCTTCGTTTTGGATATCGCCCGACCGGAAGAAATCTGAACGGCGTATTTTATATCGACCATTTGAGTAAGGAAGTTTTCGATTTGCACTGGGAAAATACAGCCGGCTTGTTGCTGAATGAAATGAGTCCCGAAGAACGCAAGGCATTTGGCTATGTGGAATGCGACAGCTGGGAAGCTGGCGACCCAAACTGGACGAAATATTTTGCAGAAGAATTCAAAAAACGTCGTGGGTACGATATTGTCAAGTTTTTACCGGTTTTGGTCGGAACAACCATTAATTCAACCGAAGAAAGCGACCGTTTTCAAAACGATTTTAAGTTAACCATTAGTGATTTGATTTCTGAAAACCATTATGAACATCAACGCGATGTGGCGCATCAGCACGGTTTGCAATCGTATGCCGAAGCTGCCGGTCCGCATCAGTTTCAGTCCGATTTACTGAAATGTGTGGGCCGATGCGACGTGGCTATGGGCGAATTCTGGATGCCATCGCCACACCGCGAAAAACCATCGGGGCGGTTTTTGGTGCGAGAAGCTGCAACTGCGGCACATATTTATGGCATTAACCGGGTTTTTGCCGAATCGTTTACTTCGGTTGGCCCCAATTGGGAGGAGTCTCCGTTTCTGATGAAAGCTGCTGCCGACCAGGCTTTTTGCGATGGTCTAAACTGGATTTGCTTTCATACCTTTTCGCACCGCCCGTCGATAACCGATGTGCCGGGAATGACTCACAGCGCCGGAACGCATTTCGACCGAACCATTACCTGGTGGAATCAATCAGCCTCTTTTGTCGATTACCTTTCGCGTTGTTCGCACATGTTGCAACAAGGACTGTTTGTTGCCGATGTGCTGTTTTATAAAGGGCATGGAATGCGCTCAAATGGTGATGCAAGTGAATGGGAAGATGGATTGAAAAATCCGCCATCAAGCCTGGGCATTGGGTACGATTACGACAAGTGCAACGAGGAAGTGCTTTTAACCCGGCTAAGTGTTGAAAATGGAAAATTGGTTTTGCCCGATGGATTGAGTTATTCGGTGTTGGTGCTCGACACAATTTCTCCGGTATCGTTTAAGGCCATGCAAAAGTTAGTTGAATTGGCTGAACAGGGAGCAACCATAGTGGGCAAAGCTCCTGGGGCATTTCTTGGAAACGCAGATGATGCTGACGGCTATAAAAAACTAGTCGGGCGTATTTGGGGAGAACAGCATAAAGGAGAAAGCAAAATTGGTAAAGGACGTTTTGTTTGGAATGCTACCATTCGCGAAGCGTTGGTGCAAAAGAAAGTATTGCCTGATTTTGAAGTTTCTGGCGTAAGCAAACAGGGTGTAGTTGACTTTATTCACCGTGAAACAGGTGATACAGACATCTACTTTGTAAGCAGCAGGTGGCAACCTGTTGAAAAGGTTGAATGTACTTTCAGGGTAACCGGTAAACAGCCTGAATTATGGAATCCTGTAACGGGCGAAATTCGAAAACTGACCAATTTTAAACAGGAAAACGGAAGAACGATAATCCCCATTGAATTTGATCCATGTGGTTCATACTTTATTGTATTTCAAGAGCCGGTTACCGAGCAAAATACCGGACAAAACTGGGCAAGTTATCAAACAGTCCATCAACTGAAAGGCTCCTGGGAAGTTCGTTTTGATACGCAGTGGGGTGGTCCCGCCTCAGCAACTTTTGAGGAGTTAGGCGATTGGACAATGAATCGTGATAAAGGAATAAAATACTATTCGGGCAAAGCTACCTATCATAAAACATTCGATATGTCTGAAAGTTTTCAAAATACTGGTTCAGAATATTATATCGATCTGGGAGAGGTACATGAAGTAGCCGAAGTTCGGTTAAATGGCGAAGATTTGGGCGTTCTTTGGACTAAGCCTTTTAAAGTGAATATCACTTCAGCATTAAAAGAAAAAGGAAATAAACTGGAAATTGATGTGGTAAATCTTTGGCCCAACCGCTTGATTGGAGATGAATTTTTGCCGGAAGATGAAAGATATACAAGCACCAATATTCGTAAATTCACAAAAGCGACTAAACTTTTGCGATCAGGATTAATAGGTCCTGTGCGGATACAAACCAGACTTAAAAACGAATAGATCATATCACTAAACCAATCAATACCATGTTAAACCGAAGAAAATTTATCCAAACCTCCTTAATTGCCGGTAGTAGCGTGTTTTTGCCACTTGGCAGAAATGTGTGGGCGCAAAAAAATACCCCGGGCAATAAAGCCATCATGGGCGGTGAAGATTTGTTTAATCTTTTTCAAAATCCACCGGCAAGTGCCAAGCCTTTTGTGCGATGGTGGTGGAATGGCGATTGTATTGAACCGGATGAACTGGAACGTGAGTTGGATGTAATGCAGGCTGCCGGAATTGGTGGCGTTGAAATAAATCCGATCGCCAAACCCGATGGTGGACACCCGGTTGATTGCGAGTGCTACGATTGGCTTAGCCCCGAGTGGAATAAACGCGTTAAAGAAACCATTGAAATGGCTAAACAACGCGGTATGGTCGTAGACCTGATTATGGGTTCGGGTTGGCCTTTTGGTGGTGAGTTTTTAAAAGAAGACCAATTCCTGCAAGGGGTAGGAATTCGCAAAATGGAATTTGATGGGCCGCTCACCGTTCCATTAAATATTAAGGAAGAATGGCAATTACCGGGTAACGATAGTGCCCATATAAATCCGGATGCACCCGATGCCGAGCTTTTCTTCTTGCAGTTAATTCCACACGGTGCAAGCAGCGAAGCAGATCTAGTTGATTTGATAGCAGATGTTAACGAAGATGGGACGGTTGAAATTAAAGTCCCCAAAGGTAAACACGACCTGTACATTGGAACCAAACAGAGGGCTTATCGAACCGTTATGCACGGGGCTCCTGGTTCGAAAGGGCCTGTGGTAGATCATTACGATGCCGATGATGTGCGAGCCTACATGGATAAGCTTTCCGATGCGTTGGAACCTGAACTGGGAGGCAAAATGGGAGACCACATCCGCTCGTTATTTTGCGACAGTATAGAACTATCAGGTGCCAATATCACTGATGACTTTTTTGAGGCGTTTGAAACCCGAAGGGGGTACAATCTAAAACCATTCATCCCGCTGGTTTATTATCATCCGTATCAGGGATTTACGGACAAACTGAACTATGCCGAAAGCTTTAACAAGGATATAAAAAGAATTCGTTACGATTTTAATAAAACATTGGTAGAGCTGTTTTTGGAACGCTTTACTCAAACTTTTCATAATTGGGCAAACGAACACGGAATGAAAAGCCGTTACCAGGCCTACGGAATGCCTTGGTTGATGGGCATGTTGGATGGATATCGTATGGTCGATATTCCGGAAAGTAACAACTGGATTTATTCACCCGATGCCAAATCGCATGGTTACTGGATCTGGAATAAATACACATCGTCGGCGGCCCACCTAAGCGGGGCAAAGGTGGTAAGCAGCGAGGCAATGACAAACACAAGAGGAGTGTTTCGTGCCACGCTCGATACGATTAAAAAGAACGATGACTTCAACTTTATTTCAGGCATTAACCATTCCATATTGCACGGGTACAACTATTCTCCACCTGAAGCCGGTTTTCCCGGCTGGGTTCGCTATGGTGCCTACTTTAGCGACCAAAATACCTGGTGGCCTTATTTTAAACATTGGAGTAAGTACAACGCCCGTCTGTCGGCTTTGTTCCAAAACTCTACACCGGTTACCGATGTGGCAATTCTAACCCCCGAGGCCGATATTTGGAAAGAGTGGGGGCTCATGCGAACTCCTTTCTATATAAACCCTTGGTACAACCACGATTTATGGGAAGGATTCAGCCGGATTGGTGTTGCCGCGGATTATATTAATGAAGGTGTGCTGCAAAGGGCAACTGCAGAAGGAACAGAACTGAAAAGTGAAAAGGCTGTATATAAGCTGGTAATAGTTTCAAGCGCAAACGCAATTTTGCCAGCAACTGCAAAGGCTATTTACGAACTGGCCAAACAAGGTGTAAAGTTTCTTTTTGTCGACCAGCTTCCATCGGAAACACCATCGTATTTTGAAAAAGAAAAAGGCGATCAGGAAGTGCGGTCTGTAATGAGTAAAGCTTTGGCGTTGGAAAATGTTGTCGTGCAGAATGCTCCCGAAAAGGGCGAGTCGGTTACCCGTTGGGCGTCAGGAGTTAAGGCCGAATTTAATTTACAGGTGGGGATTACCATCGATGGTGAAGATGAAAAACTTTATGTGCTAAAACACCAAACCAATAGTTGCGAAATTTTCTTTTTATCAAACCAGGACGAGGCAAAAGAACAAGTGTTTAAGGCCATTTTTGCAAATAAGGAAAAAACGGCATGGCGTTGGAATCCACAAACAGGTGAACGGTATTTAATGACTGCCTATGAGCCGGGAGTCATAAATATCAAATTGCAGCCGCTTGAATCGATGCTGGTTGTACTGGACGATAGAAAGGATGGAGAGGTCGCTTCAATGGGTTATCCTGATGAAAAATCGGGTGTTGCCATTGGTGGCGATTGGAAAATGAAATTCAAGCCTTTTAAAGGAGAAGAATTTGAGATAGCAAGCGAAAAATTGTTTGAGTTTGGCAATCACACCGATCAACGGATTGCAACTTTTGCAGGGCAAGTTTGCTACGAAACCAATGTAGAACTAGAAGACGCTGCCTGGGCCTTTGTTGACCTTGGAATTGAAAAACAAATCACAGAAGTAAAAATCAACAGCGTTGAACTTGGTACACGTTGGTGGGGCAGGCATTTGTATGCCATTCCTGAAAATACGCTGAGAAAAGGCGAAAACAAGCTGCAAATAAAGTACACCACCACCTTGGCCAATTATGCCAATTCGTTAACCGAAAACAGTGCGGCAAAACGATGGATTATTTTAAAAGAACCGGAGTCGATCGGGCTTAAATCGGATGTGAAGTTGCTGAGAATGCTTTTGTAACTAAACTGATAAAAATGATAAGCTTTTTTAATGCCAGAACCAGAGATATTTAAATCAATAACTCATGAGACCAATAACTAAAATCAAAACCATTTTCGTCCTCTTGTTACCAATTTGGGCAATCTATTCATGTCATGAATCTACTCAATTCTCAGAAACGAAGTTTCAGGAACTAAAAGCCGGATTTGAAACTCCAACCGATGATAATACTCTTTGGTGTTATTGGTACTGGATTAATGACGATATTTCGAAAGTAGGCATTACCAACGATTTGCTTGCCATGAAAGAAGCCGGTATTGGAGCTGCTTTAATTGGTAACATAAATCCTGCCGGCATTGATGGCAAAGTGCCAATGTTAAGCGAAGACTGGTGGTCGCATATGGTACATGCAGTTACCGAAGGAAAACGGATTGGAGTTGATATCGGTATTTTTAACTGTCCCGGATGGAGCCAGTCGGGTGGGCCTTGGGTTGATTACAAAAAGGCTATGCGTTACCTTAATTTTAGTGAAACTAAAGTAAAAGGCCCCGGAAAGGTAAATGTACGATTGGTTCAACCTCAAAAAGAATTTCAGGATACGCACACGTTGGCTTTTTTAGCTCCAAAAGCTGAGCAACAAAATTTAATCGCTTTGCATGCAAAAGTGCAAAGTACGCCTGCAATTAAAAGCCTGCAAAAGTCATTTGATGGAAATTCGGAGACAGAAGCAAATTTTAAAGTGGATAGAACGTCCAGTGTTTCAATTGATATAAAACTGGATAAAGAACTAACCGCACGTCAAATCTCAATAACTCCGGGAGCCGATGCTTTTAAATGTTTGTGCTCGTTATATGCAATAATTGATGGCGATGACAAACTAATCGAGCAGTTTGAATTTGATAGAAGCAATTTCAATATAAATGTTGGTCCAATTGCAAAAGGGGCGCTGGCCCTTTCTTTAAATGAAATAAAATCCAAGCAGTTTAGGCTTGAGTGTACGCAATTTAGCAGTCGAACAAAACAAGCAGGATTTGCTGAAATTAGTATTTCGGAAGCGCCGGTTTTAGAAAAGTATATCGAAAAACAGCTGGGTAAAATGCATCCGACACCAAAACCCGAATGGGATACCTATTTATGGAAAACCCAGAATTCAAATACAGATCCCGAGCTTTTTGTTGATACGGAAGAAGTAATCGATGTGAGCAAATTTGTAAATAAAAACGGCGAGTTGAATTGGGATGCTCCGGAAGGGGAGTGGACCATTATGCGCATTGGAATGACACCAACCGGCACAAAAAATTCACCATCGGCGCCTCAAGGACAAGGGTACGAGGTTGATAAAATGAATAGCAAACTGGCGAAATATCATTTCGATAATTGTGTGGGAGAATTTTTAAAACGAATCCCGGAAAACAGTAAATCGGCTTTTAAATATGTGATTGCCGACAGTTACGAAATGGGCTCGCAAAACTGGACCGATGATTATGAGGTGAAATTCAGCGAAAAATACGGTTACGACCCCGTAAAATACTTGCCTGTTCTATCGGGACGAATTGTTGGCAGTGTGGAAGAATCGGAGCGTTTTCTTTGGGATTTGCGGCGCTCGGTTGCCGATGATGTGGCCTATGAATACGTGGGTGGTTTGAAAAAAGCCAGTAATGAGCACTACCTGCAAACATGGTTGGAAAACTATGGTCACTGGGGATTTCCATCGGAATTTATGATGTACGGCGGGCAGTCTGACTTAATAGCAGGTGAATTCTGGAACGAAGGCACTTTAGGGAACATTGAGTGTAAGGCTTCTTCTTCAACTTCGCACGCTTATGGCAAAAGGCGAACTTCGGCCGAGGCATTTACTGCCGGGCAAAAGTCGTATCTACGTCATCCGGCCATGCTTAAAAAACGTGGTGATTGGAGTTTCACCGAAGGAATCAATCATTTGGTGTTGCACCTGTATATTCAGCAACCCGACGACAACAGAATGCCCGGAATGAATGCCTGGTTTAGTACCGAATTTAACCGGCATAACACTTGGTTCGGGCAGACTCATAATTATTTCGATTACTTGCGCCGTTGCCAGTATTTGTTGCAGCAGGGACAATACGCTGCCGATGTTTGCTATTTTATTGGCGAAAATGCGCCTATAATGACAGGTGGTCGCAACCCGGAAATTCCCAAAGGTTATTCATACGATTACATAAACGGAGAAGTAATTCTCGACCGCCTTTCGGTTAAAAATGGCAAATTTGTTTTACCCGATGGAATGAGTTACAGCGTGATGGTACTTCCTCCGGTACATTCAATGCGTCCGGAAATTTTGGCAAAATTGGAACAACTGGTTCAACAGGGTGGCGTCGTACTCGGTTCGAGACCTGAAAAATCACCAAGTCTTCAGAACTATCCTGAATGTGATAACCAAGTGCAGAAAATAGCTGCCAAGCTTTGGGCAACAGATTATGTGGACGGGATAATGACCAATAAATACGGTGAAGGAATGGTTTTGGATGGGCAGGAACTTAGCGAAGTTTTCAGCCTTTTAAAACTGAAAAAGGATGTTGATGTACCCGAAGAAACGCCAATACTTTGGACCCACCGCACAATGCCCGGAATGGATATTTATTTCATGAGCAACCAAAGCGATGACGAGATTGAAATTAATCCAGTATTTCGGGTGGATAAAAACCTAAAACCTCAACTGTGGGATGCTGTTACCGGCGAAATAAAGCGGTTGAACGAATTCTCGAAAGTGGAGAATGGCATTTCAGTTCCTATTACATTAAAAGCAGCACAAAGCTGGTTTGTGGTATTTACCAACGCCAAATTAAATGATATTAATGCTGGTTATCAAACGAATTTTCAGGAGCCGAAAGTCATTCAAACCATAAACAAGGCCTTTACTGTCGATTTCAGCAATAAAGAAATCGGCCCGGACAAAGAGTTGGTTTTTAATGAACTTGCAGATTGGGCTGAATCAGATAACGAGCTGATTAAATACTATTCGGGCGCTGCTGTTTATACCACTTCTTTCAAGGTTGAAGAACTGCCCGGGGATGGCGATTTGTTTATCAACCTTGGTAAGGTAAGTGTTATGGCTGAAGTTAAAATTAATGGGAAAAAAGCTGGTGGTGTTTGGATGGCGCCTTATCGTTTGAATGTTTCGGGTTTGCTGAGACAAGGCGAAAATACACTCGAAATTGAAGTGGTGAACCTTTGGCGCAACCGTATGATTAAAGATAAAATGTTGCCGGAATCGGAAAGGTACACCTGGACGGTTGTTGATGATATTAAAGAAGGTGAAACACCTCATTCGTCGGGATTATTGGGGCCGGTAACGATTGAAATAATTAACTAATTCCTGTACAGATGAAAATTTTATTTATTCTTCATATACTTTCGATTACAACATTTGGTAATATTTCTAAACAATGGCAAAAAGAGACCGATGAAATAGGTTCAAACTTGTCGCATTTACCAGAATCTCAGAACCAAGATAGTACAGATTGGCGACAAGCGGTTTGGATTGGCTATACCACTGATAACCGTCCCCGTGAATGGGCCGGACGAGATATGGTATTTAATCAACCGCCCTCGGATATTAACACATGGAACCCTACTCAAGAAGAACTGAAAACAACATTCAAAAAATCATACCCTTCACCCTTGCTACGAAAAAGATTTCGTGTTTCTAAGTCGATTGAGTCGGCAGAGGTTCGCATTTGTGGACTGGGACTTCATGAGCTTTATCTGAATGGCAACAAAGTAGGAGACAGGGTGCTTGACCCGGCACAAACGTCCTACGATAAACGAGCGTTTTATGTGGTTCACGATGTGTCAGAAAAACTACAACATGGAGATAATGCGATTGGAATAATGTTGGGGAATGGTTTCTTTGGTCAAAATGTAGCCTTTAGGAGTAAATTGGAATATGGTACGCCAAGAGCTTTGTTAAGTTTGAAGATCGCTTACTCAGATGGCTCAATCGAAATCATTGTTTCTGATAACACCTGGAAAGCACAGAATGGTCCTGTCCTTTTTGATAACATCTACCACGGCGAAACTTATGATGCCCGGCGTGAAGTTCAAAATTGGAGTATGCCAGACTTCGACGATTCTGTGTGGGATTCAGCTGAAACGTTGGATGCACCAACGAGCAATCTGCTTGAACAAGAGATGGAGCCCATGCGCAAAATTCGGGAAGTTGAGCCAATTGCTGTGCTCCCGGCAGAACGAGGTTGGATTATCGACATGGGGCAAAACATGACCGGATGGTTGCAGTTAAAAGTGAAGGAACCCAAAGGAACGGCTATTAAAATGCAGTTTGCTGAATTGCTAATGCCTGATGGGAAAAATATAGACCCGGCGTCAACTGGAATTCACGTTACTGGCGATGTTCAAACCGACATTTACATTTGCAAGGGAGAAGGTCTGGAAGAATGGGAACCACGTTTTACATACCATGGTTTTAGGTACGTGCAAATTACGGGATTAAGCACAAAACCAAATTTGGACGATTTTACCGGTTGGCTGGTGCGAACCGATGTTGACCGGATTGGTACATTCGAATGTTCAGACGAATTAATCAACAAATTCTACGATGTTTCCATGTGGACCATTGAAGATAATCTGCAGGGACTTTTAAGCGACTGTCCACACCGCGAGCGTTGTGCCTGGCTTGGTGATGCTTATGCTGTGGCCGAAGCTGTAACCTTTAACTTCGATCTTACGCGTTTTTGGAGAAAAGTATCGGCTGATATGCAAACGGTACTGGGTGAATCTCCAGCTCATTTTAAAGACGATTTTCCGTACGACCCACGTACTCCTTCAAATATAGCGGTAGGAAAACGCTTGTGCCTGCAAGCGCGTCCGGATTGGGGAGCTGCAACTGTAATGGTTCCATGGTATTCGTATGTTTATAATGGCGATAAGGAGATCGTAAGAAATGCCTGGTCGATGATGGTGGGCTGGATGGCTTATGTTGACGAAAAGGTTCAAAAAGAAGGTATTATCGATGGCGGTTATGGCGACTGGTGTCCTCCGGGTGGAAATGCAGAGATGGATACTCCACCGGCACTTACCTCCACGGCTCTCTATTATCAAAGCTTGCTGGCCATGCATAAAATGGGGCTTGTTTTAGGTGAAACTGATGCTGCATTAGACTATGCAAAAAAAGCGGAGTTTGTAAAGGAGGCATTTAATAGCAAGTATTTTGACGCTGCAAATAACTCCTTTGGTTCGCAAACCGGAAACGCATTTGCATTATTCTCGCAGCTTGTTCCTAAAGCGAACGAACAAGCCGTAGCAGATAAGCTGGCCACTATTATTATGACCGACCATAAGGGACATTATAACACGGGCATTTTTGGTCACCGGCCACTATATACCATGCTTAACGATTTTGGGCATGCTGATGTAACGCATCATTTATGGACGATTACTGATTATCCGAGCCTTGGGTTTATGACCGAAAAGCATGACCTCACAACCTGGCCGGAGACGCCAAACAATTGGCCGGAGGGGAAACGCTATTATCGAAACTCGTTTAACCATCCAATGAACAGTGGTTTTGCTGCATCGTTTCACGAAAGTTTAGGAGGAATTCGTCCGGATGCAGACCATCCCGGATTCAAGCACTTCTTTTTGAAGCCTTGTTTTTTACCCGATTTGGAGTGGGTAAAAGTATCTTACCGTTCTCCGCATGGATTAATCAAAAGTTCATGGAAGCGCGAAGAGGGTGTGATTATTTGGTCGGTAACTGTTCCTGAAAATACCTCAGCAGATGTTCAGCTCGGTGACTATACAAACGAACAAATAAAACTGAATCGGCAACCGGTTGAGGACAATAGGATAACACTGAACGCGGGACAATATCAGATATCAATTTCGCAATGATCCGGATGATGATAGCGAAATTTAAGAGGAGCTTACAGAAAGAAATTAGAATTGAGAAGACCGGTTCGGAATGGAAATGAAATATTTCAGAGGGCTGGTCAACTCATTTTTTCGATTTTTGCCCACTCGTTTTCACGGAACTTTTGGGGAGTTAAACCTACTTTCTTTTTGAATAGACGACAAAAATAGAAATCAGATTCAAAGCCAAGGTTGAAAGCAATTTGCTTCGAACTTAAAGTTGTACTTTGTAAAAGATCTTTGGCTTTTTCAATTTTAAGAAGTAGAAAATATTGCAGCGGTGGCAAGCCGGTCTGGCTTTTAAAGTCACTTCGTAATTTCGAGTAGCTTATTCCAAGGTTTTTTGCAAGTGTTTTAAAGTCAATGTTCTCGTCGACTTTCTCGTTCATGATGTATTTCACCCGCGAAATAGATGACTCTCGTTTGAGCTCGGGTTTATATTGCGTGTTGCAAAACTCAATCATAAGTTGGATGCACAACCCTGAAGCCGTTCGCTGGAATCCGAATGGTTCTTCTTCGATCAGTTGGTGAATTGTTTTGAAGAGTTTTGATACGAGTTGATTGTTAAACTTAGTTGCAATTGGGTTCTCTTTTTTGAAAAAGTATTCCTTAATTAATTCATCAGCCATTTTACCTGAAAAACCCACCCAGTGTTCGGTCCACCCTGACTTTTTCAGCGGCTTATATCGATGCCACTCGCCCGGAAATAGTAAAAAGCCATCACCGGAGCGTATTTTTTGTTTCCCTGCTGATTGACTTTCAAATATCCCTTCACCGTTAGAAATAAGTACCAGGTGATACTCATTTAAGACACGTCCTGTTTTCCACGAAAACATGTAAGTGCCCGGATGGCCTTGTGCCGGATAAACCGAATTTTCAGGGTAAGTGGTATAGCCGCTATCTTTAATAACAAAACCCCACTTAAGGTCCAGCTCTGATATGACAAGATATTTCTTGAAATTTCGTTTTGAGTTGTCATATTGTGCTATCGATTTGTCAGATTCTATATTTGAAACCATTGATTGTAAGTCTAAGTTTGTGTTCAAAATTAGTTAAAGTAATATCAAAAAGTGATTTAATTTATTAAAAGGAATTACATGAACAAAGCAAAAATAGGACTGTTCGGAATTGGATTAGATACATATTGGGATCAGTTTGAAGGATTACTGGACCGATTAAACGGCTACCAAAAGCAAATTGCAGAAAAAATGCAGGAATTTGGAGCAGATGTGGTCGATGCGGGATTAGTTGACTCTCCCGAAAAAGCAAGAGAAGCTGGTAATTTCTTAAAAACAAGTGATGTTGATATCGTTTTTCTTTACGTTTCAACCTATGCTTTGTCATCAACAGTTTTGCCAGTCGCACAAAAGCTAAAATGCCCGATTATTATTTTAAACATTCAACCCGTTGCCGCTATTGACTATGAAAATTTCAATAAATTGGGCGATCGGGGAAAAATGACCGGCGAATGGTTGGCGCATTGTCAGGCTTGTTCAGTTCCTGAGTTAGCCAACGTATTCAATCGTGCCGGTATTGGCTACGAGTTTGTAACCGGTTATTTAGGAGAACAGGCTGTTTGGGATGATATTCAGGGATGGATTGATGCAGCGAATGTGGCAGCAGTAATGCGCAACAACCGATTAGGCGTGTTGGGTCATTATTATTGTGGTATGTTGGATGTGTACACCGATTTAACCAAGCAAGCGGCTGCCTTTGGTACCCATATTGAGCTCGTAGAAATGTGCGAAGTGAAAAAATTCCGCGATGCTGTAACGGATACCGAGATGGAAGAAAAAATTAAGGAGTTCCATAGCACATTTGAGGTGGTTGAAGCGTGCGAGCAAGACGAAATTGAGCGTGCAGCACGCACATCGATTGCGCTCGATAAATTGGTTGAAGCACATCAGCTGGGGTCCATGGCTTACTATTACGAGGGTGAAAGTGGGAATGACTATGAAAACATAGTAACTTCGGTTATTGCCGGAAATACCTTGCTAACAGGTCGTAATGTCCCGGTAGCCGGTGAGTGCGAAGTTAAGAATGCGCAGGCTATGAAGATCATGGATTCGTTTGGAGTTGGAGGTTCTTTCTCCGAATTCTACGCCATGGATTTTAACGACGATATTGTGATGCTTGGTCACGATGGCCCGGCACACGTTGCCATTGCCGAAGGAAATGTCCAACTGGTTCCGCTTCCAATTTATCACGGAAAACCGGGTAAAGGTCTGTCGATTCAGATGACTGTAAAACACGGTCCGGTCACCATTCTATCGGTTGTTGAAGATCGCGAAAAGGTTTTCTTGTTGGTTGCCGAAGGAGAATCCGTTAAAGGCCCTGTATTGCAAATTGGAAACACCAACAGTCGCTATCGTTTCCCGATTGGTGCCAAAGAATTTATGAATCAATGGTCAAAACAAGGACCCGCGCATCATTGCGCAATTGGCGTTGGGCATATTGCTGATAAGATTGAGAAACTGGGACATATCCTTGGGTTAGATGTAGTTCGGGTTTGTTAATGAGTGCGGATTGTGGTTTCAATTGGATTATGAGTTGCTGTATTTAATAGATATCAAACGAGTTTACGTTATGGGAAACAATAAAATAGCTTTTTCAATACTGCTTTTACCCCTCTTTTTTAGTTGTCAAAAAAAAGACCCGGAGGTAAAGCCCAACATTGTTTACATTCTCACCGACCAGTGGCGTGGTTCGGCATTGGGCTATGCCGGTGACCCAAATGTAAAAACACCCCATCTGGATCAGTTCGCAAAAGAGGCAGTGAATTTTGCCAACGCGGTGTCGGTTGCGCCGGTATGTACTCCCCACCGCGCATCTCTACTCACAGGTCGCTATCCAACTACAACTGGTATGTTTTTAAACGACTTGTATTTGCCAAGTGAGGAGCTTTGTATGGCCGAAATTTTTAAGGCTGAAGGATACAATACCGCATACCTTGGCAAATGGCATCTCGACGGGCATGGCAGGTTGAACAATGTTGAGCCGGAAAGGCGCCAGGGGTTCGACTTTTGGAAGGGTTTGGAATGCTCGCATGATTATAGCAAGGAGCCCTATTATGCCAACAACGATCCCGAGATGAAATATTGGGAAGGCTATTCTCCATACGCCATTGCAAACGAGGCAAATAATTACCTGACAGACCATGCCTCCGGCGATGAACCGTTTTTGTTGTTTGTTTCTATTGCCACACCACATTACCCACACGGATCGGCCCCCAAAGAGATGAAGGACATGTATCCAACGGATCAATTAATACTTAGTCCCAACGTTCCGGCAGAAATGGAAGAAAAAACGCGTAAGGAGTTGCAAGGATACTACGGTCATTGTACTGCTACCGATAAAGCCATTGGAACTATTCTCGAAAAACTTAAAACCCTCAATTTAATGGAGAATACCATCGTTGTATTTACATCCGATCATGGCGAAATGATGGGGGCTCACGGCGTAAAACCTTTTGTTAAACAACTCGCGTGGGACGAATCCATCCGGGTCCCGTTCCTAATCTCTTATCCATCCATTGGCAACAATAAAGGGGCAGTCGTTAATGCACCAATTAACACCCCCGATATACTTCCGTCATTGCTGGGGTTGGCAAACCTGCAGATACCACCAACCATTGAGGGCGAAAATCTAGCCCAGTTGATTAAGCAGCCCGATCCAAATGTCGATAGAGTTGCTTTGGTGATGAATCCTGCTCCATTTGGGGGTAATTATAAAGATCAGGAATATCGCGCTATCCGCACAAAACAGTACACCTATGCACGTACGCCAGAAGGTGCGGCGATGCTTTTCGACAACCTGAATGATCCCTTTCAGATGGATAATTTGGTGAATAAACCAGCGTTCGCATTAGTTCAACAGGATTTGGATCAGCATTTAAATAGCAAATTGGAGATGATAGGCGATGACTTTAAAGCGCGTGATTATTACATGCAAAAATGGGGTTATGTGCTGGATCAAAAAAAACACGCCATTAATTATTGGGGTTTCAATGAAGGTACGGGTGTCGTGCAATCGCCTGGCTTAAACTAATCACTCGTATGCGCCCCAAACGGGTGCTTAACGCACATACCAAAACTAACATGATAAAACCAATTCTTTTTATTCTGTTTTGTTTCTTCATGGTTTCATGCGGGAACAGAGCCAATAACGTAAAACTAACCGACCTGCGCTGCGAATACAGGGTCGCCCCTTTAGGTATCGACAATATTTCTCCTCGTTTAAGTTGGAAACTGGTAGATTTTAAACATACACGCGGACAAAAACAAACGGCATATCAAGTGTTAGTAGCCAGTAGCCCTGAATTATTAGCTCAAGATCAAGGCGACCTGTGGGATTCGGGGAAGACCAATTCTAATCAATCTGTAAATGTGCTTTACCAAGGCAATGCATTGTCTTCAGAACAAGCCTGTTACTGGAAGGTGCGCGTTTGGGATTTAAACGGAGAACCTTCTGATTGGAGCGATGCTGCTAAATTTACCATCGGATTGCTCTATCCTAACGATTGGAAAGGCGACTGGATTTATAAGAAAGATCAAAACAAAAAAGACCATAACTGGTACCGCAAGAATTTTACCTTAGACGATGAGGCGACTTCGGCCAAGGTTTATGTAGCTTCATTCGGCTATCACGAAATTTATGTAAACGGGCAAAAAGTAAGCGAAGGCGTCATGAATCCCGTCTATTCGTTCATGAAAAAACGCTTGCCTTACCTCACCTACGATATTAAAGATTATCTAAAGAAAGGTGATAATGTTATTGGAGTTTGGCATGCTGCCGGTTGGGCGCGCTGGGGCAGAGTAGAGGAGTATTACGACCCACCATTTGTGTTTAAAGCTCAGGCTAAGATTTCTGTTAACAACTCAGATCAAATACTGGTATCCGACACATCGTGGAAATGTAAAAAAAGCTACAGCTCATATAGCGGAAGATGGGATATTTTAGGTTTCGGAGGCGAAATTATTGACGAACGTTTACGAGAGGATGATTGGAATACGGCCGAATACGATGATTCTGATTGGGCCAATGCCGTAGTTTTCGATCAATCCACAGCCACTGAAGTTGGCGTTGCTGATATAACCTTAGGCCCCAAAGGTGCAGTGTTGGTGCCAAGTACCGATGATAACCCACCTACCAGTAAAATTACTGCCACACTTAGCGCTCAAATGGTGGAGCCCCAAGTAAAGTTCAAAGAAATAAAGCCTATTGGGGTACAGAAAAACAATGACGGCTCGTATGTAATTGACATGGGCGAAAGTTATACAGGCTATTTCGAAATGAATGTATTCAATGGCTCAGAGGGCGACACTGTCATGTTTGAAATAGCCGACCAAACAGGGCGTTCATCTAGTTATAAGCAGAAGAGCATGTATATCTTTGATAAATCAGGCACTGGTCATTTCACCAACCGCTTTAATTTGGCTGGTGGCCGATGGATAACCATTACAGGTATCAACTATAAGCCAGAGTTAAAAGATATTAAAGGTTATGTGATTACAAATGACCGCAAGCAGATTAGTAGCTTTGAAAGTTCGAGCGAACTATTAAATAAAATCTATCAAATCAACCTAAATACCTACCTCGCTAATACCATCGACGGCATTTTAGTCGATTGTCCGCACCGCGAACGTCGTGGTTGGGGAGAGGTAACGGTTGCGGCCATGTATGGCGATGCCTTACCCAACTTCGAAAGTGGGGCTTACATGGCGCAATACGCCCAATTCATGCAAGATGCTCAGGCCGATGATGGAAAGATGCGGGCTGTGATAAACGGAGACGATTTTCAGTTTCTGATGTGGATGGCTAACAGCCCAATTACCATTTGGGAAACCTACCGTATGTTGGGCGATAAACGCTTGTTGGAGAATCATTTTACCACAATGGTGAAATGGATGGATTGGCTCCACGCGCATTCGGACAACACAAGCGGAGGCGCACTTAAAATTGGAGAACAGGGCTCAATGGAATTTCCCGGTTTGGGCGATTGGTGTACGCCACGTGGTAATTTCTGGTCGGCTAGTAATTCGCCAGAGTCAGCTCATTTTAATAACTGCACTTATGCCTATATGCTCGAATGTGCTACAAGCATAGCTGAAGTGTTGGGCAAGACCGAAGAAGCAAAAACATATATCGCTCGTTTGTCCGTACAACAAAAAGCCACGCATCAGCAAACCTACAATCCGGAAACGGGAAAATATGGCGAAGGGCATCAAGTAAATCAGGCTTTTGCGCTGATTTCGGGTGTGACGCCTGAGCCCGAAAGGCAGAAAGTATATGCGAATTTGGTCGATCAGGTGTTGTATAAATTCCCCTATTACGATACCGGGAGCTCGGGACAGGCACTTTACACCCGTTTCTTTACCGAGTATGCCGAACGTATGGATTTGATTTATGGATTATTGCAAGATAAATCACACCCAAGCTATGGGTACTTTATTGAGCAAGGAAAAACTGTGTGGCCAGAGCGTTGGTCGGCTGTAGGCGGAAGTCAAATTCACACTTGTTATACCGGAATTGGCGGATACTTCATTAAAGGCTTTGGTGGTATTCGGCCCGATTCGGAAGCTTATGGTATGCAACATTTTTTAATTAAACCCTCACCGGTGGGCGATCTAAGCTATGCCAATACCTCATACGAATCGATGTACGGAACGATTGTGGTGAATTGGGAGAGAAGCGACACAGTAGTGCACTATCACCTTGAAATACCGGTAAATACCACGGCAAAAGTATATCTTCCTGCCAAGCATAAGGAGGATGTGATGGAAGGCGAAATCGTGGCTGAAAAAGTAAATGGCGTTAACTACATAGGCACCGAAAAAAGCGATGCAGTGGGGAATTATGTGATTTATGAACTAGGCTCAGGGGAGTATAATTTCACCGTAAATGCAGTGCCTGAAACAAGTTATCCGGAACCGCTCAATCCAACAAATAATCTAGCTACAATTGGTCGAATGAATGCCTCGTCCATGTTTATTCAATCAGAAAAACTCCCCGGTTTTGAGGCTTTTAAAGCCAACGATGAAAACGTGGAAACGGCATGGAAAGCTAATCAGGCAAACAACGAATGGCTGGAAATCGAATGGGTAAAACCGCAAGTATTTAACCAAATCCGTATCAGAGAAAAAGGAAATCATATTGAATCGTATAAATTACAATATCAAAAAGGTAGTGAGTGGATGGACATCATATCTGCGAATACTATGGGAGAACAAAAAGAACACCGATTCAAAGACGTTTCCTCCAACAAGTGTAGAGTATTAATTCTAAATGCCACAGACAAACCAACAATTGCAGAGTTTGACGTTTGGTGCAAATAAAATTTACAATGAAGATGAAATCAATATTTCAAAATAGTGTGCTGGTAGTCCTGTTAGCCACGTTTATGGTAGCATGTAGTTCAAGCTCAATGCAGGTCAACGATCTCCGTTGCGAATACCGTGAAAATCCCTTAGGCATTGACAATACTAGTCCGCGCTTAAGCTGGAAAATAATTGACAGTGAAAATACGCGTGGACAAAATCAAACCGCTTATCAAGTGTTGGTTTCCAATAGTTTGAGTAACCTAAAAAAGGATAAGGGCGATTTATGGGATTCGGGTAAAAACGCATCGAATCAGTCGGTAAATATTGTGTATCAGGGGGCTGAGCTTACTTCCAACCTAGAGTGCTACTGGAAAGTACGGGTGTGGGATAAGGATGGAAACGTTTCTGCTTGGAGTACTCCTGCCAAATTCACTGTCGGTCTTTTACATCCGGAAGATTGGACAGGCGATTGGATCCTAAAAGAAGATCAGCTTAAAACCGATCACAACTGGTACCGCAAAAATTTTGAGTTAAAAGACAAGCCGCAATCTGCCTTGGTTTACGTGGGCTCATTTGGCTATCACGAGTTGTATGTGAATGGTAAAAAAGTAACTGAAAATGTGCTGAATCCGGTATCCTCCTACATGAAAAAAAGGATTCCTTATCTGACCTACGATATTGCCGATAAGTTACAAGAAGGCGATAATGTAATTGCCGTTTGGCACGCGGCAGGTTGGGCGCGTTGGCGTCGTATCTCCGAATACAGAAACATTCCATTCGTTTTTAAAGCACAGCTAGAGATTACTGCCGGCAACGAACACCTAAGTTTGGGTACCGACGAAAGCTGGAAGTGTAAGAAAAGTTATAGCGAATATTACGGCGATTGGGACATTCTTCGCTTTGGGGGCGAAACTATCGATGATAGAAACCGCGAGGACGATTGGAATACAGCCGAATATGATGACTCTTCATGGCAAAATGCGGTGGTGTATGATTACAAGCAACTCAACGAAAAATTACCTGAGGGCGATAACATCAGCTTTGCGCTTAATTCAGCTAAAAATAGAACCTTAAGAGCCGAATACAGACCCATTACTGCCGAATTAAGTGCACAAATGGTGGAGCCGCAAGTGAAGTTTAAAGAGTTAGATGCTATAGAAGTAAAAGACAACGCCGACGGCACCTACCGTATCGATATGGGGGAGAACTATACTGGCTTCTTTGAAATGAATTTGTACAATGGCCACGAAGGCGATTCTGTGTTGTTCGAAATTAGCGATCAAACCGAAGTGGTAATGAACTGGAAACAGAAAAGCAAATACATTTATGGCCAAAGCGGAAAGGGAACATTCTCCAACCGTTTTAATGTGGCAGGAGGGCGTTGGATTACGGTTTACGGATTGAATTACAAGCCCGTATTGAAAGATATCAAAGGCTATGTGGTGACTAACGATCGCCAACAAATCAGTCGTTTCGAAAGTTCAGATACCCTGCTCAACCAAATTTATCAGGTGAACCTGAATACCTACCTTGCCAACACCATGGACGGTATTTTGGTGGATTGTCCACACCGCGAACGCCGTGGATGGGGCGAAGTTACCGTAGCGGCCATGTATGGCGATGCCTTTCCTAACTTCGAAAGTGGGGCCTATATGGATCAATATGCGCAATACATGCGCGATGCTCAGTTTAATGACGGACAAACACGGGCGGTGCTCAACGAGGAGGATCGGCCATTTCTAATGTGGAAAGCCAATAGCCCCATTACCCTGTGGGAAACCTACAATACCACCGGCGATAAATCGTTTTTGGAAAACAATTACGAATCGATGCAAAAATGGATGACCTGGATGCACAATGCTTCCAACTATGAAACCGGAGGCGCGCTTAAAATTGGCACACAAGGTTTGCGCGAAATGCCCGGTTTGGGCGACTGGTGTACGCCACGCGGCAATTTTTGGGACAGCAGCAATTCGCCCGAAGCGGCACATTTTAACAACTGTGTTTACGCGTTTATGCTTCAGTGTTCCATGAAAATGGCCGAAGCATTGGGCAAAAGTGACGATGCTGAAGTGTTTGCAGACCGACTAATAGTACAACAAAAAGCCACACATGCATTGTCGTACGATGCGGCCACGGGCAAATACCTCGATGGCCGTCAGGTAAATCAGGCTTTTGCCTTGTTATCCGGCGTCACTCCGCCGGAGGAAGTGGCTAAAGTTACGGCACAACTGGAAGATAACATGCTTTATCGCTTCCCATACTACGATACCGGGAGCTCGGGTCAGGCACTTTATACGCGCTATTTTATCGAGGGGGGCGAGCGCATGGATTTGATTTACGAACTCCTGCAAGATACCCGTCACCCAAGTTATGGCTACTTTCTGCGCCAGGGACATACCACCTGGCCCGAGCGGTGGTCGGCTGTAGGCAATAGTCAAATTCATACTTGCGATACGGGTATTGGGGGCTATTTTATCAAAGGTTTTGGTGGCATTCGCTCAGGCGAGAACGGTGGAATGCAAGATTTTATCATCAAACCAGCTCTTGTTGGGAATTTAGCTTACGCGAATACTTCTTTTGAATCGATGTATGGAAAAGTAGTGGTGAATTGGGAAAAATCCGGTGATGGTGCCACATTTCATGTTGAAATCCCGGTTAACACTTCATCTAAAATATATCTTCCGGCTGTTGCTAAGGAAAAGGTGTTGGAAGGAGATCTTCCGGCTGAAAACGCTGAGGGTGTAACTTACCTAGGGACAGAAAAAAGCGATGCTATGGGTAACTATGTCGTATTTGAAGCAGTCTCCGGAGTTTACAATTTCAAGGTAAACCAATTGCCTGAAACTACATTTCCCGATCCGATTTATAACGGCTACAACCTGTCCGTAATTGGACGCATGAATGCTTCATCGATGTATATTGAAACGGAAAAAGATCCGGGTTTCGAAGCCTTTAAAGCCAATGATGAAAACAAGGAAACAGCTTGGAAAGCGAATGGTTTGAGTGATGAATGGCTGGAGGTTGAATGGCTTAAACCACAGATCTTTAATTCAGTTGTTATTCATGAGGTAGGCAATAGTATTGAACGCTATAAAATTCAATACTGGAATAATCAGACTTGGGTTGACATTGTTGAGGGCGACTTGATTGGAGCCGAAAAGACTCTTGCGTTTTCTCCAGTAACAGCGGGCAAATGTCGCATATATATCAGCAATGCAAAGGAAAGACCATCAATAGGCGAGTTGGCAATCATAAAGGCAAACCCGAGTCTTATGTCGGCACAATAAAGGGAGTTGGCCAAATTCACCAACAGACCGATAGTGATACCAATGCCAATCCAACCAAATAAGAAAGTCGAGTCAGAAATCAGACAGCATGTAGAATAGATACAAGATTTTAAGTATTATCTCATTAACTGTGTAAAAATTAAAATACCGAGGGTTATCTCCCGGTATTTTTCGTTAATTTAAAATTACACTGAGAAGAAGAATTACTGGATGATGACTTTCTGAAGCAGTTTAAGTCAGGAGGATAGTACAAGATTTTACTCTGCTGCAATTATTTTATTCGTTTAAACTGAAGCGGAGAAACTCCTTTAACTTTTTTGAATGAAATTGAAAATGTAATCTTTCGGTGAAATATCTGTAATACTCTTAAATTTTCTGTAAAAACTCGTGCGACTCATGTGCATTAAATCAGCCAATTGATATTTGGCCTTTGATGAATTTAATGAACTCGCTTTTAACTTAAATGCGACTGAAGGTTTCACTGCAAACTGTAAATCTTAAGCCATGTTAAACAGCTCGTTTGTGGCCTCAAAGACAACTTTGGCTACAGATCTTATTGTTGTAATTAAGATAAAAATCCCACTTTCTTTTATCAATTTATCAGTAAAAGTTTCAATAAAACTATAATTAATCTATTTTTGCCTCCAATCACTAAAAATCTGTAGATATATCCTCAGTATGAGAGGAATTACTTTTGACATATGGAGATAGAAAACGAGGTTACAGTAATGCAAATGATGAATGGCAACGAAGCAGTTGCCAGAGGCGCTTTTGAAGCAGGCGTAAAAGTTGCTTCTGGTTTCCCGGGTACACCTTCCACAGAAGTAATGGATTATACCCAGCAGAGATACCCCGATATCTATTGTGAGTGGTCGACCAATGAGAAAGTGGGTTTAGAAGTAGCCATTGGCGCTTCTTTTGCGGGCTATCGCAGCTTGGCGGTAATGAAAACAGTGGGCTTACATGTAGCAGCCGATGCATTGGGGGGAGCTGCCGGAAGCCAGATTAATGGCGGTTTGGTATTGGTTGTTGGCGATGATGTAGGCCGTATTGCTGGTGATGACTATAATGATGTACGTCATTATGGAAATATGTTCAATATACCGGTATTGGAGCCAAGCGACAGCCAAGAGGCTAAAGACCTAATGGTTAAAGCATTTGAGATTAGCGAAGAATACACTACGCCAGTAATACTAAAAATTACATCCGTGATCTGTAAGACTACCAGTAGCGTTATCATTGATGAAGACTATACTTACAAGGCAAAATGCAGCGTTAGATATCCCGTAAGCTTCAGCAAGGTTATTATGACAACCATGATGATGAATGCCAAAGGCTCCGAGCATCCAAAGTTGACTAAATGCTTCAATGATTTTCCGGCGCACATGAAGCGCCTGGCATCAGACTGCAATGGCTTCGATATCAATAAACTGGAATTGAATGGCAAAAAAATTGGGATAATTACAGCAGGTACTCCTTACTTTTATGCTAAAGAAGTTCTACCCGAAGCGTCGATTTTAAAGTTGGGGCTTGTTATGCCGCTTCCTGAAAAGTTGATTCGGAAATTGGCCGATCATGTGGATGAGCTTTATGTGATTGAAGATGGTCATGATTTGATGGAAAAGAACATCAAGGACCTGGGTGTTTCGGTAATTGGAAAAGAATTATTCCCGAAATTCCCCGAAATGACTCGTTTTACTCCGGATATCATTGAGGAAAAACTTGTTCCGAATGCACCAAAAAGAACTGTTATGGAAGGTATTCCGTTCAGGCTTCCAGTTAGTTGTGCCGGATGTTCGCATCTCTTCATATCACAAATATTACGAAAGCACAAAATAAAGGCAGCTGCCGATGTTACCTGTGGCCTGATTGGTTGCTTTCCGCATATGGAGTCCTATTCGCTGCAAAAATGCATGGGGTCGAGTATTGCGCTGGCTCATGGTTACAACGTTGCAACAGATCACAAAGAAAATTTTGTGGCAATGATTGGTGACGGGGGCTTTTGGGCAACCGGAATCAATGGACTAATGAATCTGATATTCAACGACAGTCAATCTACAGTGATTATTGTTGACAATAGTTGTTTGGCAATGACCGGTGGTCAGCATATAGCCTCCAGTGAGTTTGGGTTTAATTACAAACCTGAAAATAAACTCGAAATAGCGAAAGTATGCGAAGCCATTGGGGTAAAAGATATTGTAACGGTTGACGCTTACGAATTTGAAAACCTGGAAGAAGCTATTCTAAAGGCGGTAAATGCAAAGACAAATTCTGTCGTGATCGTTAAAAAACCATGTGTTACAAAATTCAAACTACCCAAAAATGCCCCTCGATATATTGATCAGGATCTGTGCACGAAATGTCGGAAGTGTATCAATATTGGGTGTTTGGCTATCGAGAGTAAAAAAGGCAAGGACGGAAAGGTTGAAATAGTGATTAACAAGGATCTTTGTGTGGGCTGTGGACTTTGTTCTACTGCATGTAAGTTTAATGGCATAAATTCATAAAAATGCAGGATACAGGAAAAAATATTCTCATAGCTGGTGTTGGAGGACAAGGAATTCTCCTTTTCAGCAACCTCTTAAGCAAGTTTTATTTAAAACATGGCTACGAGCTGAAAATATCTGATGTGATTGGATTAGGCCAGCGCGGCGGAGGTGTTGAAAGCCATTTCCGATATTCAACCCAACCAATCTATTCTCCTTTCATCAAGGCTGGCGATGTTGATTACGTGATTTCCTTTGAGCAAACGGAAACGCTCCGCTATTTGCATTGCCTGAAAGATGCCGGTATCGTTTTTTCAAGCACCTTTGAGTTGAGCACTTCCAGTGTAAATACCAAGCTGGAAAAAGATATGCCCGAATCGAAAACAGAATTGATAAAGCGGTCGGGAAAGAAGACTTTTATTATTGATCCCGATGAGAACAAAAGTTCCGATTTTGATATCAGCAAAATGATGAATATTGTAATGCTTGGCTACTATGCTGAGTTCAGAGGCTATTCGCATGATGAAATGATTCAGATTGTTAAGGAAAACGTCCCTGCAAAGTTTGTTGAAGGAAATATGAAGGCCTACAAGAAGGGTGTAGAGATTGCCCGCATTGAACTCGCTGTAAGGGAGTCAGTTGCAGTAAATTGCTAGAGCATAAGCGGAACAATATGGAATTACCTGAAGGTGTTGTGTTGCTGGATAGTTTAGGTGATTTGCAACCGGGCAATATCAGCCCGATTTTGGTTTGTGGATCACACTGTGGAGGCAACAGCGCTCTTGCCCGACAAGTAAAGAATTGCCATGTTAAAGCGGTTTTTCTTAACAATGCAGGGATTGGAAAAAACCAGGCAGGAATTAGAGGTCTCATACATTACGAGGCTGAGAATATTCTGGCCTGTGCTGTTGATCGCAATAGTGCCGAAATTGGTATTGCCAGCGATACCTGGCAAAGTGGAATTATTAGTCACATCAACTCCAAAGCGGAAGCAGCGGGAATCCAAATCGGTAATTCAGTAAAAGAGGCCGTTGCCAAAATAGGCGATAGTATCAATCAACCTTTATCGCCAAAGTCAAGCGCGAATTTTGATGCTGGCAATAACGATGAAGAAAAGGCGAGCAAGGCAGACTTAAAGAAACAAGCTCAAGTACAAATTGATGGAGTGCCCATCACCGTCACCGATAGTATCACTTTTTTAAATGAGAACAATGCCGGCGATATCGTTGTCTGTGGATCTCATGGTGGTATGAGTGCCGGACATTATGCACAAAAACACCGTGTTAAGGCCGTGTTTTTCAACGATGCCGGAATCGGTAAAAATAATGCCGGTGTAAAAAGTCTCGAATATTTAAACGATGCCGGAATTCTGGCCTGCACGGTAGACTGTATGAGTGCAGAAATTTTTAACGGGCAAGACGTACTGGTGAACGGAACGATCTCTCTTTGCAATCAATTGGCAAAGTCCCGAAACATCGAAGAAAAAATGATGGTTAAAGAAGCCATCAAATTTATTTAACCTCGAAACCCTAGAGCGTTTAGTACCTGTTATCGCTCCCAAGTGATAAACGTGGTGATGATGTTTGACGATTTTTTGGCTAACCTTAAAACCAAACGCGACAGATCTCCATTTAAATTTGGGAGTACTTTTTAGTCGTCAAATTGAATTTAAGAGACTCTTTTGTTTCGTTGTATTCTATGATTTAAAGTACTCGTTTTAATTCGCTCGTTTTAATTCGCTCGTTTTAATTTGTGGACCATAAGTCTGTAAAAAGACAACTGAAATGAAGTCCGCCAGGCTAATTCGTTTCCCAAATCGATAGCTATTGTTACAAAATAATTAACCGGATCAGTCCTGTTTCAGACCCGCCAGTATGGTCTCTTTTTACTTCACCACCCGATTGTAGCGATCGAATTTTAAGAAAACAATCTTCCATTGTCCATTTCAAACTGAGTAAAATCAGCTGGTTATTCGCAATATATTAGGACTATTGTTGCACATTAGCACAATATTGAAAAAGTGAAACAATCATGCTATTAATGAAACAATAATATAATAATAACATGCTTACTCGTGGTAGCTTTGAGGTAAACAGATTTGAGGGATAAGTTTGGTTATCCGCAAAGCTTGAATCGAATGAGATTAAACCTATCAAACTATGAACAGAAAATTTTTTGAAATAACTTCTGTAATTATCGGGCAACTGTTATGCTTTGGTGCTAGTGCCTCCGGAAAACAATTAGCAAACCAGCCAGACAATACTTCGAAAAAGCCCAACATTATTTTCATTTTAACCGACGATCAGCGCTGGAGTGCTTTAGGTTATGCCGGAAACAAATATGCCACAACTCCGGAGATGGATAATCTGGCCGAAAACGGAACCTACTTTAGAAATGCTATTGCAACAACGCCCATTTGTTCTGCAAGTCGGGCCAGTATCATTTCAGGGGTGCAGGAGCGTGCCCACAAATACACGTTCCAAACAGGAGATATTCGTAGCGAGTTTATGGCGACATCTTATCCGGCGCTTTTAAAGCAAGCCGGATATTATACCGGTTTTTTTGGAAAATTCGGTGTAAAGTATGCTGAAAAAGAAAAACTATTCGACGTTATTGAAGATTACGACCGGGCAAATCAATATAAAGACTATAGAGGTTACTATTATAAAACGTTAAATGGTGACACCGTTCACCTGACTCGTTACACCGGACAAAAAGCGCTCGATTTTATTGACAATGTTTCCGGCGATGAGCCTTTTTCTCTGTCGTTGTGCTTTAGTGCACCGCATGCACATGACGGAGCTCCGAAGCAATATTTCTGGGATGAAGAAGAGGATAAACTGTATCAGAACATGAACATGCCTGATCCGGAGTTAGCCGACGATAAATATTTTAATGCTCTGCCCCAGATTGTAAGGGATGGATTTAATCGTACCCGCTGGTATTGGAGATACGATACACCAGAGAAATATCAGCACAGTGTAAAGGGCTATTATCGAATGCTTTATGGGGTTGATTTGGAGATTACTAAAATACGCAAGAAGCTTGAAGAGAAGGGGCTTGCCGATAATACCGTAATTATTTTAATGGGCGACAATGGCTTTTTTCTTGGCGAACGTCAGGTTTCGGGGAAATGGCTGATGTATGATAACTCAGTCAGGGTTCCGCTAATTATTTATGATCCCCGCGTTCAAAAGCATCAGGACATTGACGAGATGGCTCTAAACACCGATGTGCCAGCCACTATTGCTGATTTGGCAGGAGTTGAAGCCCCAAAATCATGGCATGGTAAAAGTTTAATGCCTATTGTTAAAGGAACCGAAAAATCAATCGGGCGTGATACTGTTTTGGTTGAGCATCTCTGGGAATTTGAAAGTATTCCTCCAAGTGAAGGGGTGCGGACTTCCGAATGGAAGTACTTGCGATACGTGAATGATAAGTCGATAGAAGAACTATACAATCTAAAGAAGGATCCGAAAGAGATCGATAATCTCGCTAATAATCCAAAGTACAGCGACAAACTGCTGGAGTTTCGTGCTAAAAACAATGAATTGGCGAAAAAATATGCCGATCCGTATTCCGGAATTCCGATCGGATTAAATGTTGAATTTATCCGGGAACCTTCAAAAACCCTGATCGAAGACAGCAAACCGGAGTTTAGCTGGATTGTACCTGAGCAAGCAGAGATTCAAAAAGCTTACCAGATTTTGGTTTCTTCAACGAACGAACTGATTGAAAAAAATATTGGTGATGTGTGGAATAGCGGTCAGGTGCGCAGCAATAAATCTACCGATGTGGAATTGGGCAGCGCGCCATTGAAACCAAACACGACCTATTTTTGGAAAGTTAGAATTTTTGATGAAGGCAACAGAGTATCAGAATATTCTGCTGTACAGAAATTTAAAACAGGCACATTGAAAGAGGAGAAAACCTCGTCAAACTTTTTTCAGATAGAACGAATTGAACCGGTTAATTCAACCCAAAATAACGATGGCAGTTATTTTTTCGATTTCGGAAAACATGCCTTTGGCACATTGGAACTGCATTATAAACCAAAAGCCAGGCAAACACTAACCGTAAGGTTGGGAGAGAAATTGCTGGATGGAAAAATTGATCGGAATCCGGGAGGGACGATTCGTTATCAGGAGGTAAACCTTGTAGTTACACCCGATAAAGAGACTTACCTGCTCGAACTTGTTCCGGACGAGCGAAATACAAATGAGCTCGCGGTGGCTATGCCCGATTCATTTCCGGTAATTATGCCATTTCGTTATGCTGAAATAGAAGGACTTGAGGAAAATTTTGAGTCAAAGCAGGCTCTTCAGCTGGCTTATTTTGGGTATTTCGATTATACCACAAGCTCGTTTAACAGTTCAAACCCAATTTTAAACCAAGTTTGGGATATCTGTAAATATACCATGAAAGGCACCTCGTTTACCGGATACTACGTTGATGGTGATCGCGAACGAATTCCTTATGAAGCGGATGCCTATTTGAATCAATTGAGCCATTATAGTGTGGACAATGAATATGCAATCGCCAGAAAAACGATTGAGTATTTTTTTGAAAGCAAACCAACCTGGCCGACAGAGTGGCAAATGCACGTCGCTATGATGATGTATCAGGATTACATGTACACCGGTAATACTGAGCTGATTGCAAAATATTACGAGCGTTTGAAGGTGAAAACACTGATGGATCTTGAAGTTGAAGAAGGTTTTATTAGCACAGAATCGCCAAATCACAATGCCGACTTTTTATTAGAGCTTGGTTTCCCGGATACAACGAGGCGTTTAAGAGACATTGTCGACTGGCCACCTCCATCGAAAAATTTTGGTGGTAAAGGTCCAATTCCCGGAGAGCAAGATGGCTACGTGTTTAAACGCATCAATACTGTGGTCAATGGTTTTTATTACCACAATATGAAAATCATGGCTCAATTTGCGACTGTTTTAAATAAAGCGAACGAAGCCTTGGACTTCGAATTCAGAGCTGCGCAAGTTAAAAAATCGATAAACGAACGCATGTTCGATGAAGAGAAGGGGTATTACGTTGATGGTGTTGGTACCGATCATGCCTCGTTACATGCCAATATGATTTTACTTGCTTTTGACGTCGTGCCGGAAGCCAGAAAAGAGAGTGTCGTCAAATATGTGAAATCACGAGGTATGGCCTGCAGTGTTTACGGTTCCCAATATTTGATGGAGGCATTATATAATGCTGGCGAAGCTGATTATGCCCTCGATTTAATGACAGCAACGCACGATCGCAGCTGGTACAACATGATAAAGATTGGTGCAACCATGACACTGGAAGCATGGGATATGAAATACAAATCGAATGGCGACTGGAACCATGCCTGGGGGGCAGTACCAGCGAATATTATTCCCCGGGGGATGTGGGGCATAAAGCCAAATAAACCCGGATTTGATATTGTCGAGATTAGACCGCAAATGGGATCGTTGAAATCGAACTCCATTGTTGTGCCTACAATCAAAGGGCAAATTAGAGCCGAATTCAGGAAGATAAATAATAGATCGGCCTCATACACAATCGAGTTGCCTGCAAATATGGGAGGTAAGTTTCACCTGAACCTGTCATCGGAAGACGTAGTGACCTTAAATGGAGAAACGGTTAATACCGCCATGGGATTTATTATGTTGAAACCGGGAGCTAATAGGATCGGACTTACAGTGAATACCTTTTGACCGGATTTTAAACAGTACGATACGACTAATTGAAAAGCAATATAGGGAACTGATGAGTACGACTTGAATTTATGTAGGTGTCACAATTGCTTTTTTCTGACAACGTAATGAACTTAAAAACGCTAATAACTATGACTTAAAAATGCTTAATAACAAAGGAAAATTTGGAAATGAAAAAGGACAGGCTATAGTTGCAATATATCCTGCCCAAAGTTTTAACCGCAAATCTTATTTACTTTTTTAGTGCAAATCAAAACCAAATCAAATTTATGGAAAAAAATATTGGTTGGGTTCCTTTAGTCAGGAACTTAAGAAAATTACTGCTAATGATAACGTTGAGTTTGCTTGTTTTGTTTGTGTCTGCAACAAAATTAAGCGCTAACGACGGAAGCAAGCAGAATCTGCAGGAGAATAATCTCGATAATAGTTCGCTGCAGAAAGAAAAAAAATTGACCGGTGTAGTTAAAGACGGACAAGGTGAGCCCATCCCAGGAGCAACAGTCGTTGTTCAGGGAACTACCATCGGCGCGATTACTGATTTCGATGGAATCTTTACGATTAATGTTCCGGATGGTGCCAAAATTCTGTCTATCTCTTTTGTCGGTTTTACAACTCAGGAAATCGTCATCGGCCAAACAACAAAATTCAATATCGTTTTAGAAGAGACTTCTATTGGTGTTGATGAGGTTGTAGTGGTTGGTTATGGTGTTCAAAAGAAGGAGAGTGTTGTCGGAGCAATTACCCAGGCAACAGGCGAAGACTTGCAAAAAGCAGGTGGTGTAACCAATGTGGGCGAAGCTCTGCAAGGACGCCTTCCCGGTGTCACAACCCTGCAAGGTAGTGGTATTCCTGGCGAGAACGATATGAAAATCTATATTCGTGGTCAAAGTTCATGGAACGGTTCAGGTCAACCACTGATCCTTGTTGACGGGGTTGAAAGGACCATGAGTGATATTGACATGAACGAGATCGACCAGATTTCAGTTTTGAAAGATGCATCGGCTACAGCCGTTTTCGGTGTGAAAGGAGCAAACGGTGTAATCCTGATTACAACCAAGCGTGGAAAAACCGGTAAAGCACAACTTTCCTTGTCGGCTAACACGACTATTAAGATGGTGTCAAAGCTGCCACAGAAACTTGATTCATATGACGCGATAATGGAAGCTAACAGAGCCATTATGAACGAAGTGATGTATTCTAATGAATCATGGGCTGATTATACTCCAATGAGCATAATTGAAAAATATCGCAACCCTTTAACGGAAGAAGAAAGCTACATGTATCCGAATGTGGATTGGGAGGACGAAATCATTAAAGACTTTGCTCAGGATTTCCGAATCAATTTATCGGTACGTGGAGGATCTGATTTTGCAAAGTACTTCGGAAGTTTATCATACCAGTCGGTAAGTGATATTTTCGATGGATCAAATTACGATAGCGGAAAAGGGTATTTAGGTGAATATAAATACGACCGATTTAACTACCGAAGTAATATCGACTTTAATATTACAAAGACTACAAAAGTGTCGGTGAACCTTTCAGGTTACTTGGGAATCCAGGAGAAACCCAGTAATTTGAATACAGTGGTAAACGGAATTTATGAGATTGCTCCGAACCTGTATACCCCCGTATATCCTGATGGTTACTATGGACAATACAAAAATGACGCCTTTGGGATAACAAATCCGATTGTTAGTTTAACCAACACGGGCTACGATACCTACAATAAGTTTCAGATAAACAGTGATTTCATGCTGGAGCAAGAACTTGATTTTATCACCAAGGGCTTATCTTTTAAAGGGAAGTTTTCGTTCGATAACAGCATGACCAGTAAACAATCGTTATCTGATAGTGGATCTGATGGACTTGAGAATGTGATTTATCGGGTGTATGACGGTGAAACCGAGACTATTCTGTCTCCAAGTGGAGTGAATGACTTCGACTTTGTTGTGCAGCCATGGAGTTTAGGAACGCCGGAAGTTCAGGACGGCACGCGGGAGCGCCGCGTGAATTATGAGCTTTCTCTGAATTATGCCAATGTTTTTGCCAAGGTGCATAATGTTTCCGCATTATTTCTGATGAAACGCGAAGAGTATGCAAAAGGGAATATGTTCCCTCGTTTTCGCGAAGACTGGGTAGGGCGCTTAACCTATAACTACGATTCAAAATATTTCCTCGATGTGAATGGGGCGTATAACGGTTCTGAAAAATTTGGACCCGGTTACCGATTCGATCTTTTCCCCTCGGCCGCTTTGGGTTGGATGATTTCAAATGAATCATTTATGGGTGGTTTAACCTGGCTCGACAAATTAAAACTAAGAGGTTCATACGGTTTAGTTGGTGACGATAACTTCGACGGAAGATGGAAATATCTGACTCAATGGGGTAGTGGAGGAAATGCCTACCTGGTTCCCAGTAACTATACCGCAAGTTCTCCTTATCTGATGTATCAAGAATTGAGTGTTGGAAACCCCGATCTTCAGTGGGAAACAGCGGTTAAGTCAAACATCGGAGCCGAAGTATCAATATGGGAAAACGCGATAACGGTTGATTTTGACTATTTCACGGAGAATCGCGACAATATTCTTATTTCCGGAGATCAGCGCAGTGTCCCTGATTTGTATGGAACAGCTCCACCGGATTATAACAGTGGAGAGGTAGAAGTAAAAGGTTATGAGTTGGTGTTAGGCGTAAATCATAAATTCCATAATGGGATTGATGTTTGGGCTAAATACAGCTTAACCAACGCCAAAGATGAAGTTATTTACCGAGAGGATCCGGCATTGCGTCCGTTTTACCAAAAAGCTGAAGGATACCCAATTGGGCAGATACGAACTGCAATACCAACAGAAATAATGACTAGTTGGGACGATGTATACATGTCCACACCAAAAGTGTCGGGTCAGCAATATACTCGTTTAGGCTACTACGATGTTGTTGACTTTGACGGCGATGGATCATACAATAGCGCATACGATAACGCACCTTTTGGTTATACTGAACGTCCGCAAAAAACCTGGAACCTAACTGCGGGTGCTGGTTATAAAGGGTTCAATGTAATGGTACAACTCTACGGAGCGCAAAACTCTACCAGAAACTTTGGAAGTAGAACTTTTACAAATCAAACGGATTTAATTTTCGAACAGGATTTGGGCTACTGGTCAAAAGAAAATCCTGACGGAGTCAAGACAATTGATGACTGGCGGGTTACAGAAGGAGCAACCGATCCTAGAGCCAACTATTATGACGCATCGGTTTTAAGACTTAAAACTGTTGAGCTTTCGTACGATATACCGAAAAACTTTTGTGAAAAATTAGGCGTTAGCTCACTGAAAGTATACGTAAATGGTAACAACCTGGCACTATGGACTGACTTGCCTGATGATCGTGAATATAACGGTACTACGACAGCCGACTCTGATTTCAGGGGAGATTATCCGACGATGAAAAGATTTAATCTAGGTTTAAACTTAAATTTCTAAAAACTAAGACCAGATGAAAAGATATATCATAAATTCATTATTTATACTGGCGCTTTTGTTCTCATTTTCATGTGAGGATTACTTAGACAAAGCTCCGGAATCAACATTGGCCGAGGAGGATGTCTTTAAAGACTTCGATCATGCCCAAGGTTTTGTTGAAGAAATCTATATGCTTGTGGTTGACTACGGTACAGCCGGGCATACGTTCCAGGAATACATATTTGGCGATGACGCCTATTCTGAAGCGACCTTTAAGGCAAGCAGCAATATTGATCGGGGAAACCTGGCATTTTGGTCGAGCCACAAATATTGTTATCTCAATGGTAACGGAACAGATGATATCAGTAATTCTCAGGCCCGTAACAGACCTGGTCTTTGGGATGCCAGCCTACAGGGGATTCGTAAAGCAAACATAGCGATCCAGAATATTGATCTGATGGTCAATGCAACACAGGACGAAAGAGACGTTATTCTTGGACAAGCCTATTTCTTCAGGGCTTTTTTCCATAACGAGATCATGAAATTCTGGGGACGTTTCCCATACATCAAAGAAGTGATTACCGATGATTACGAACTTCCTCGTCCTGCAACCTACAAAGAATGTGCATTGGAAGCCAATGAGGATTATAAGAAAGCAATCGAGTTGTTGCCTGTTGATTGGGATACAATGCCATACGGGCAAAAAACGTTAGGCGAAAATAAAGGTCGGGTTACGAAAGGTGCTGCTTACGCTTTTCAAGGTAAAAACCTTCTTTTTGCAGCCAGCCCTTTAATGCATTCTAATAATGAATCCAGTATTGATACTTATGTGTACGATACCGAGTTGAGCAATATGGCCGTTGATGCATTTGCAAAAGTGCTTGACCTGGTTGACGAGGGGGTGTATGCCTTAGTGCCATTTGATCAGTATGAAGAGGTATTTTGGAAAAGCCCAAGTCGCAGAGTTTGGCCAGGCAGTACCGAGCTTATTTTTACCGCACCCGGAGGACATGAAATGTCGGCCAGACGATTTATGACCGCAGGGATGGACTCTTATATCACTGCAATTTCAGGATCTGCAATGCAGAGCCCTACGCATAACTTTATCTATAATAATTTTGGAATGGCCAATGGCTTGTCAATCGAAGATGATATGAGTGGCGCCTACGGAACCCCAACCTATGATCCGAATGAACCATTCGAAAACCGCGATCCGCGTTTTTATAAATGGATTGTTGCCGACGGTGATGTGTTGGCAACCAAAGCAACTGCTCCCGACGAGCATAAATTTGCTCAACTTTATACAGGCGGTGAGCACCGTGTAAGGAACAATACTTCCAAAACAGGCTATTTTCAGAAGAAATTTTATCCTACACTGCACAGTAGATGGAATAACATTATCAGTCAATACATCGGAATGCGTCTGCACATGAGACTTACGGATGTATACTTGATGTATGCCGAAGCACTACACGCGGCAAAAGGAGCAACTACAGCCCCTACTTCATACAACCTGACAGCAGAGGGCGCGATTAATGCATTGCGCGACAGAGCTGGTATTCCTCGCGTTAATTCTGCAATTGTAGCCAATGCCAATAAATTTATGGATGAATTGAGACGTGAACGTAGTGTTGAATTATCGTATGAAGCCCACCGCTGGGTAGATATTCGTCGCTGGGGAGTAGCCCACTTGGATAAATATAAAATTAAAACAGCGCTGGATTTTCCACAGGATCATTCCTATTTCCGTGAATATGTGCTGACGACCAGGGTATGCGATTATCCGAAACACTTTTGGTTGCCATTTGAAGCAAATCAAACCCAGTTCTACGAAGGGTTCCCTCAAAACCCAGGCTGGTAAATTCCGATCGATTTGTTTTAATTAATTTAAAGAAGAAAAAATGAAGAAAAATAGATTATATAAGTTACTCTTTTTGGGGGTCCTGGCTATATTTTGTTTTGCTAATTATGCGGGAGCTCAAACAAAAGGAACAAATGTAACAGCAACGATAGTTGACGAACAAGGAGTTCCGCTTAGCGGGGTGGATATTTTCGCCCCCAAAGGAGTTCAGGCAACAACCAATGCTGATGGAAATTTTGAAATCACGGTTGAAGGGAATAAGGCAATCGTTGTGGAGAAAAAAGGCTACGATTCTCAATACCTTTCAATCGCTGATCTAGCCGGAAATATTACCTTAAAGAAGTCGATATTTCTTGCTTCTGAAAGGGATAAAGTAAAGATGGGAATCAACACCCAGTACAGACGCGATATGGTTGGCGCGGTTTCATCGATTACTCCCAATGACAACATGACCTACGACCACACGCAGCGGGTTAAAGACTATATTGATGGTTTATTGCTCGGCGTTAAAGGTTCTAATAACATCAGAGGATTAGGTACTGCTCTCTTTGTAATCGACGGTGTAATTGGGCGTAATCCCGATATCCTGAATACCGAAGAGATCGACCAAATAACCGTTCTTAAGGATGCAAGCGCAGTTGCACTTTACGGTAATCAGGCAAAGAACGGTGTTATTGTAATTAACACGAAACGAGGAGCTGTAAACAACAGACAGGCGAACGTAAGTATTCGTTACGGAATGAATGAGCCAATCTCGTTACCGAAATATCTGGGATCGACCCAATACATGCAGCTCTACAACGAAGCCAGAAACAATGATGGTTTGGATAACTATTATGATTCGGCATTGATCGAAGAATTCGCAACCAGTACAAATAAATACCGTTACCCGAATACCGATTTTTATTCCAGTGAATATCTGCGTTCGTTTACTAATTCAGCCGACATTATTACGGAGTTTTCAGGAGGGGATGAAAAAACCCAGTATTACGTGAATATGGGCTGGAACTACGATCAGTCGCTGGTTAAAACCAATCCGGATGCGAATGCCGGTACAAACCGCTTCAATGTTAGAGGTAATATCGATTTTAAAGTAAACGACTTTATCCGAAGCAGTATTGATGCGGTAGCAATCGTCAGTTCGAGCAAAAGCTCCTTGTCGAATTTATTAGACGAAGGGACCACCTTTAAACCCAATTTGTATGCTCCTTTGTTTCCTGTTTCAATGATTGACACAACCGGAAACCCCGAATTGGCTGCACAAGTGGCAGCAGCAGGGCAATATGGTGGCATGTTACTTGGCGGATCTCAACAGTTTAAAGAAGACGCTCCGGTTGCCGATGTTATTGCCGGTGGTTATCGAAATTCAATTTTCCGCTCAACACAGTTCAACAATTCAATCGATTTCGACCTGGATATGATCACGAAAGGTTTGTCGGCAAAAACTTATTTGAGTTTTGATTTCTACGATGCGTATAACCTCACTCTGAACAATAAATATTCAGTTTACGAACCAACATGGGATGGAGACCGGATTGTTGGACTGACACCTTATGGCGATGTTGATGAAAAGGATTTAACAGAAAATGTGAGTACCAATAGTTTAGTATCACGTTTTGGGTTTTATGGATTGTTGAATTATCAAACAACGATTAAAGAGAACCACTCGCTTAATACAACACTGTTGGGGTATGTAAATTCACAGAGTGAAGAGGGTGTTATTCAGGCTGATCGGAATGCACATGTGGGACTTCAGGTAGCCTACGATTACAAGAAGAAATTGTTCGCTGAAATTAATGCAGCTTACATCAACTCAATCAAATTGCCTGAAGGTAACCGAGGTGGGCTATCACCAACTTTAGGTGTTGCTTATATTCTTAGTCAGGAACAATTTATTAAGGATATCGATTTCATCGACTTTTTGAAAGTGAAAGCAACAGGTGGAATTATTAAGTCTGATTTAGGAATTAGTGGTTACTATTTATACAACGAAGACTACAGCAATGGTTCTACGGTTACCTGGGCTGACGGACAAAGCTCAAACCGTGCAAAAAACCTCAGACAAGGTGCGAACCGCAATTTGGGATTTGAAGAACGCATTGACTTGAACCTAGGTTTTGAAAGTTATTTGTTTAAATCACTCTGGGTTGAATTTAACTACTTTAAAACAGACATGGATAAGCAGTTGACTTCATTGACGAACGTGTACCCTTCTTATTATACCGACTTTAGACCATTAAACAACTACGATAAGGATTCGTACAGTGGTTTTGAACTTGGGATTGATTACAAGAAAACGAGTAACGATTTTACTGTAAATATTGGCGCGAATATTTTGTACGCTAAAGCCGAAGTGGCCAAGCGCGACGAAATTAACGCCTACGATTACCAGAATACAGTTGGAAAACCTACAAGTGCCATCTTTGGTTTGGTCGACGATGGTTTCTATTCTGAAAATGACTTTACTGTTGACGGGGAAGGAAACTTAACCTTGCAGGAAGACATGGCTGTTCCCTCATATGGTACCGTGCAACCAGGCGACATAAAATACCTGGATCAAAATGGTGATAATGTGATTGACAATACAGACAAAAAACACATTGGACAAACCAGCAGCCCTTGGTCGTATGGCGTAAACTTTAAGCTTAAGTACAAAGGATTTAGTTTGTTTGTTCTTGGTTCCGGTCAGTTTGGAAGCGAAGGAAATCTGTCGGACGACTATTATTGGGTTGATGGTAACGATAAATACTCTGAAACAGTATTGGGACGTTGGACTCCCGAGACTGCCAGTACAGCTACCTTCCCAAGATTGTCGTCGCAAACAAATCAAAACAACTTCCAGCGGTCAACATTTTGGATGTACGACAATAGTTATTTCTCAGTAAGACGTGCTCAGTTAACCTATGAATTCAGCAAGAATGTTTGCAAGAAAATTGGGATGAACAAACTAAGTGTAAGTCTTGCCGGATCTAATCTCTTGCAACTAGCTAAGAACAGCGATATTCGTCAGTTGAATATTGGTGGAAATCCTCAATTTCGATCTTATACGCTTGGTTTAAGAACGTCATTTTAATTCAATCACAAAAATTAAGATTAAATGAGAAAGTTTATAAAATATACAACGATTGTGCTGGCTTTTGCTGGTATGGTTGCTTGCAACATGCTCGAACCGGTTGATGAAAACCGTTTAACCATTGACTATATTGGATCTGACCCTGAAACAGCAGAAGGAATATTGTTGCAGGGATACACCTCGCTGAACGATCAATTTATATTTTCGGAAGCCGGAACCGATGATGCGGTAAATAATCAACAGAGCAATGGATACAAGCGAATGGCTAACGGTGAGTTGACGGCGCAATATAATCCTGCTTCGAATTGGACTAAGTATGAAAAAGTGTTTTACCTGAATCAGTTTATTGATATTGTTGAAGAAGGTGAAGTACTATGGAACCGGGACGCGGAGATCAATGAGCTATTCAACGAGCGTTTAAAAGGAGAGGCGCTTGCACTAAGGGGATTGTATCATTTTTATGTATTGCAGGCTCATGCAGGTAAATCAGCTTCAGGTGAATTGTTGGGAATCCAATACTTTACCGAGTTTATTGGTTCTGATGGTGACTTCAATCTTCCACGTTTGTCATTCGAGGCAACCGTAGAAGCAATTATGGCCGATTTTGATGAAGCGCTTGATTTATTGCCAACTGACTACTCGGATAGCGAAGCCGATGTTGATGCTAAATATTCAAATGTCGATTTCGAAAAATATAAAGTAGTCAACGGATCACAGTATGACCTCCGTATTTCAGGTCGGATTGTAAAAGCGCTAAAGGCTCGCTTGGCTTTATTTGCCGCTAGTCCGTCGTTTTTAAACGGTGCAGGATATTACGAAATCGCAGCAAACCTGTCGAGTGAAGTATTAAGTACTATTGGTGGAACCTCCGGTTTGGTTGCAGGTGGTGTTGAGTTTTATACATCAGACAATGGCAAAGACAGCGGCGAAATGCTATGGCGAGGTTCAATTGGTAGTAATAGTTCAACCTATGAAGCAAGAATGTTCCCTCCTTCTGTAAATGGTAAAGGCGAGATTAATCCAACACACAACCTGGTGATGGCTTTCCCGATGAAAAGTGGTTTGCCGGCAACTGAAGAAAATGGTTTTGATCCGCAAAATCCTTACGCGAACAGGGATCCTCGTTTAGCGAAATACATTGTTCTTAATGGCTCTTCTTTCGGAGGAGGCACAATCAATACCGGTTTTGGCGGTGGAATTGACCGATTGGATTCAATCTCAGAACAATCAACCACGACTGGTTATTATCTTAAAAAATTGCTTCGTCCTGACGTACGGATCAATAATGATGGATCAACTGTTGGTAAACCGCACTACGATGTCTATTTCAGATATACCGAACTGTTTCTGATCCTTGCTGAGGCAGCCAACGAAATTGGAGGTCCCAATTATAGTGTGAATGGAATATCAGCAATGGATGTTATATCAGCAATTCGTAAGCGAGCAGGAATTACGCAACCAGATGCTTATTTGGCTACTGTTAGTACCAAAGAGGCTATGCGCGAATTGATCAGAAATGAGCGTCGTTTGGAACTTTGTTTCGAGGGACACCGCTTCTGGGATCTTAGAAGATGGGGCTTATCACTAACTGAAACAGCTAAAGGTTATTTCCATGACGGAACTGCTTATGTTGAAATTCCAGCTGTTGAAACACGAAATTATCCATCTTATGCTACCTATATGCCAATTCCGTATCAGGAAGTTCTGAAATATTCAGAATTAGTTCAGAATAGCGGTTGGTAGGATTAATGAATAATTTAATTGAACAAGATAAAACGTTAAATATGAAAGCAAAATTATTAATACTATTCGCTGTCGCTCTAAGTTTCGTGGCTTGTGAAAACCAGGATATAGATTATGACGATTATGGTAGTACTTCAGTTTATTTTCCATATCAAACGCCTGCGAGATCGTTGATTTTGGGTGAATATGATTTGGGATTTAATGACAACGACAACAATCACCGATTTGAAATCGGTGTCACCATGACGGGTGTTTACAGCAATGACAAAGACCGGAAAGTATATTATAAGCTGGCTCCTGAATTACTGGATGGAGTTGCCAATGTACAAGCTTTGCCTTCCAGCTATTATACCATCGAGGCCGAAAGCCCGGTAACTATTCCAGCTGGCTCTATTAAAGGACGCATTCCGGTACAACTTAACGATGCGTTCTTCGATGATCCGCTTTCGTTTGCCGGTGTAAACCAGATTAATTATGTAATCCCTCTTTTGATAACCGAAATCGAAGGATTAGACTCTCTTTTAACAGGTGTACCACTGGTTAGCAATCCGAACAGGTTTGTAGCTGACGATTGGGAAGTTTTGCCTAAAGATTACACGCTTTTCGGAATTAAGTTCATGAATAAATACCAAGGCATGTATTTGCGCCGCGGAGTTGACGAAATGACAAATTCTGCCGGCGAAAAAGAGAGCAGCGTATATCATGCGGAATATGTTGAAAGAGACGAGCTGGTAACCATCACCACAACAGGGAAAAACAATGTTGAATTGTCAAATCTTGTTCGCAGGGGCTCACTATCGAGTCCTGGAAATGTGAACATTGAGTTGGCATTTAGTGAGGATGGTAATTGTACCATCAGTAGCTTCGGCGAAGATGCTTACAATGTTTCCGGTTCAGGAAAATTTGTTGTTGACGGTGATGAATGGGGCGGCGAGAAGCAAGATGTGATCTATTTGGATTACAGCTATACTGATGCTGCAAACAATGAAACCCACACCGTAAAAGATACTTTGGTTATTAGAGATAGAAATGTTGTATTCGAAGAATTCACAGTTGAACTCTCTGAATAATAGTTTAATGGATAAGTTGTTTTAGGTATGAGAGGCTGTCCAGACATGTTTATTGGGCAGCCTTTTTTTTTCGATGAATCTCTCGTTCAATCTAATCTATTCCGACATGAAAAACCTAATCCTGTTGAGCCTGTTAATTTGCTCCACATTAACTCTGTCTGCTCAATTGCCACATGCTCTTCGCGATGAAAATGGCCGCCAGGCCATCTATCGTGGGTTTGTTGTGGTAACGAATGATGGTAACTTCGCCAACGACGATTATGCCCGTATGGTTCGGTTGGGTGCCAATTCGCAGGTTATTCGGTTAGAACTTGGAAAACTAAGCAGCTTACCGGGAGCAAAACTCAGCCCCGAATATTTGTTAAAACTCGATTCGCTTGTTCAATTTGGAAAAAATGCAGGCTTAAAAACAGTCTTTAAAATGACGGTTTATGGTGTGAGTCAGTTTTCATGGGAAGAATTTTGGGTAAATGAAAACAATGAACATCAACTTTATATCGATGCCTGGAAAGTAATTTGGGAAAGATATAAAGATGAATCGTCGGTTCTTGGTTACGACATTGTAAACAAACCGCGAAAGCTAACGATGGATATTTCGTACACTGATTTAACCAATCAATACCTCATCCCTTTATATCAGCGTTTAATCGATGAATGCCAAAAAATAAATCCCTCCAAATACTGCCTGATCCAATCTGTTTTTATGAATAAAGGAGAAGCGATAAACGGTAACCAATATGCCGAATTCACCGCTTCTATAAAACGAAAAAATATTCTTTTTGCACCTCATATTTATCAGGAAAAGAAGGACTTGGTGAAGAATACCATGCTTCGGTTCGAAAAAGAATCCAAGATGCTTCATGCTCCGGTTTTTATTGGTGAATGGGGATTTCCAACCTTCGCTACAACCGATTCAACCATGAACGGAAAGTTAGGGCAATTGAATTATATGGATTTCTATATCCGAACAGCCGAGTTGTTCGACAGCTTGGGCGTGAATTCAATAAAGGCTTGGTTTTCAGGAAATCCGACAATGCAAAACTTTCTGCCCGGAGGGCGTTCCACCTGGGCTATTTTTAGCGATAAAAATGCCGTTGGAACGGTTGAACGAAAATATATTACCGATATCATCGCCCGTCCATATCCTCAATGCATTGCAGGCGATATTCAATCATTCAAATACGAATTCGCGACCCGTAGCTTCGATCTGTATCTAAGATCGGATAATAGCAAAGGCGCTTCAAAAATATTTGTTGGTGCAGACCGACATTACCCCGATGGATTTACGATTGTCGTAAACGATTCCTTCATTTTATGTCACAATCCCCTGAAAAATACCGGACTGGAGGTCCGCAAATCCGATAGAAACAGCAAGCCTGAAGATTTTGTTTGGGACAGCAGCCGGCAGCAATTGGTTGTACTGAAATGGCCGCTAGATCAAGCAGACTTGCATTTAAGAATCGTCCCGGGAACAAGTAATTGGAATGAATAATCACACACAAAAAACAATATAATGTATAAGAGTAGTCGAACTGCAGCTTGTTTAATGCTTGGGTTAACTAGTTCAATATCCGGTTTTTCAGAGCAAAAAGTGGAGCCCAAACAACGACCGAACATTATTTTCTTGCTAACCGATGATCAGCGATGGGATGGAATGGGGGCAATGGGAAACCCAATCATTCAAACCCCCAACATGGATGCGTTAGCCACACAGGGAATTCTGTTTCAGAACGCTTATGTTACAACTTCCATTTGTTGCGTTAGCCGTGCCAGTGTACTAACCGGGCTATATGAGTCAGGTCACGGGGTGCACGATTTCAACACGGATTTAAAGCCAGACGTGTATCAGAAATCTTATCCGCACCTGCTGAAAGAGGCTGGATACAAAATTGGGTTCATCGGAAAATATGGTGTTGGGCATCACCCGCCATTTCATGAATTTGATTTTGTATTCGATACCGAAGAGGGCGGAAAAGCGCAACCTGATTACATTACAATCGGTAAAAACGGAAAAGAAATTCACGATACCGACACGATTGGGGAATCCATTCTAAGCTTTGTCGATAAGTTTGCCGATCAAGGTCCGTTTTGCCTTTCGGTTAGCTTTAAAGCTCCACACGAGCAGGATGGCAATCCTCCCAAATATGTCATTCAACCCGAATACCAACATTATTATCAGGATGTAACCATTCCAACGCCAGTGACTGCCGACCCCATTTATTGGGAAAAGTTGCCTGATGTTCTCCGGACAGAAGCAAATTTTGGAAGAGAACGATGGAAAGGATTGTTTGGAACGCCTGAGTTGTATCAGGAAAATGTGAAAAACTACTACCGCCTGATTACTGGTGTGGATGATGTTGTTGGAAAACTGAGAGACAAATTGGAAAGCCTGGGTGTTGCTGACAATACCATCATCATTCTGATGGGCGATAACGGCATGTTTTTAGGAGAACATGGTATGGAGGGGAAATGGTATGGTTACGAAGAGTCGGTTCGGGTACCACTTTTCATTTACGCTCCCGGTTTGCCCGATAAAATTAAGCAGTACCGTGCTCCGCAAATGGCTTTGAACATTGATATCGCTCCAACCATTCTTTCATTGGCCGGAGTTGAAGTGCCCGAAGGCATGCATGGCATGAACCTAATTGATGTTGTGGAAAATAAAACTCCGGAGAGAACCGATTTCTTTTACCAACACTACTTCCTTGGTGGTCCACAAATACCTATGGTTGAAGGTGTTGTTGGTAAAGATTTTAAATACATGAATTACATTGAAGTGGATTCTGAGGAATTGTTCGATACCAAACACGACCAACACGAAATTGAAAACCTGGCCGCTGACCCGGCTTATAAAAATAAACTGGAGGAGTTGAAAAAGAGATATCAAGAGTTAAAAGCGAAATATTCTGTTTCAGCAGAGGAACGAGCAAAGATTAATAAAGCGTTTTAGGATTGTAAATTGATGTACCCATGAAAAAACGAATAAGTATAATATTGGCTGTGTTGCTTTTTGTAGCATGCCAGCAAAAGCGAACCGATGGTGTTTCAGAAAACGCTGAGGCAACCTATCAAAACCCCAATGCAAGTATTGACGATCGGGTAGATGACCTGCTATCAAAAATGACCTTGGAAGAAAAGGCCATGCAACTAAATGCAGCTTCTATCCGAAAATCGGCCGCTGTTGAAGAAGGGGTAGAGCCCATTGAAAAATCGATTGAAGAACAAATAAAAAACGGAATCGGTTTCATTGAAAATACATTCGACCAGCGCTTACCCGAACAAAGTGTTGCAATGGTCAACAGCCTTCAGAAATACCTAAAAGAAAACACCCGTCTTGGGATACCTGCAATTATCGGAACAGAATGTTTACATGGTCATGCCGGGCGTAATTCTACGGTTTTTCCAACACCACTTGCCATGGCATCGAGTTGGAATCCGAAACTTGTAAATGAAGTATTTGATGTCATTGGCCGCGAAGCCAGAGCCAGAGGTGGGCATGAAGCGCATACACCGGTTCTTGATATTGGCAGAGACCCACGCTGGGGGCGGATTGAAGAAACCTATGGCGAGGATACCTATCTGACCACTCAAATGGCGCTTTCAATTATTTCGGGTTTACAAGGAGGTATGTCAGGGAATCCGGGCATGACTCATATCATTTCTTCCCCAAAGCATTTTGCCGGCTACGGCCAAGTTGAAGGTGGAAGAAATTTTGCCGCGACACCTATTGATACCAAAGTATTGCATGACGATATTTTACCGCCTTTTAAAGCAGTTGTTGAACAAGCGAATGCGTTGGGGATGATGGCATCTCATTGCGAAGTTGGCGGCGTGGCCGCCCATGGAAATAAATGGCTGTTAACGGATTTGTTAAGAGATACCTGGGGCTTTAAAGGCATTGTTGTGTCAGACTATAACGACATAAAACGGCTGGAGGAATTTCACCACATGGCGGCAACACCGCAAGAGGCGGCAATGCTCGGATTATTAGCAGGGATGGATATTGACCTGCCTTCTTCTTCGGCTTTTCAATACCTGAAAGAGGTTGTAGAGCAAAATCCGGAACTTGAAAAGCAATTGGACGAAAGCGTAAAACGGATATTACGCTTGAAGTTTATGCTGGGCTTATTTGAAAATCCATATACCGAAACCGAAGGTCTTGCTTCTTTTATCGGAAACGAAAAACACGTTGAACTGGCCGAAAAAATGGCAACAGAATCAATCGTTTTATTGAAAAACGCAGACAACCTTCTTCCTTTAAACAGCAAAAAAATTAAGAACATTGCTGTTATCGGGCCAAATGCTGCATCGGATGAAATGGGGACTTATACCATAAAAAATGACCATGTTGTGAATATCCTGAAAGGAATAACAAACTACGTGGGAACATCGGTTAAAGTGAACTATGCAGAAGGATGCAAAATTGCAAAGTTTGATAATGTAAACGGGCAAGATGCCATCATTGAATATACCGAAGCCGAAGAACGGGAATCGATACAGAAAGCAATAGATGTCGTTAAGAAATCGGATGTTGCCATTGTATGTGTCGGCGGAAACCTGACGACAAGCAGGGAAGCATTTTACCGACCGGGGGTTGCAGGCGACCGTTCAACCATCGATTTGTTGAGCAACCAGAAAAAACTGGTAATGGATGCCATTAAAACCGGCAAACCAGTGGTTGTTGTGTTAATGGGCGGCAGACCTTATGCGATACCTGAGATTGCAGAAAAGGCAAATGCAATAGTAAATACCTTTTATCTTGGACAAACAAACGGCGATGCGTTGGCTAAAGTAATCTTTGGAGACGTTAATCCGTCGGGTAAATTAACGATCAGCTTTTTGCATTCCTCTGGCCAGATCCCCTATTATTATTCGATGAAAGCAAACTCGTTCTACAAAGGATATTGGGAAACACCACCAACTCCTGTTTATGCATTCGGGCATGGATTATCGTACACTTCGTTTGAATACACCGACTTAAATATTGATAAAGAGGCTTTTAATGTCGATGAAGATGTTACGTTTTCACTAAAAGTGAAAAATACAGGAGAGAGGGACGGAGCAGAAGTTGTACAAATTTATTTCCGGGATAAAGTTGCTTCGGTTACCCGCCCGGCAAAATTATTGGTACGATTTGAAAAGGTATGGTTAAAAGCAGGAGAAGAAAAAACACTTGAATTTTCTCTTGTTCCGGAAACCGATTTGTCGTTTACCGGAGTGGATTTAAAAAGGATTGTAGAGCCCGGTGAATTCAACCTGATGGCAGGAAGTGCATCAGATAATATTCGGCTTGAAAAAATATTCAGTATAAAATAACACTCGGCCAATTACCATGAGCTTATGATAGGGTTCGTGGTAATTGGTTGATGTTTTTTTAAAATAACACTCTGTATCAAGGATACCGGGTTACGCTAAAACTGAATATTAATGTCGCATATAGATCAAACAGAACAGAACAGATAAGAATTAATGATCAATAATGAAAACGAAAATGACCAAAAGAAATAGGAATGTGTTGAGATGGCCAATCGTACTGACACTTTTATCCGTACTGATAATGCTATCATGTCGGAACCAAAACCAAATGATAAGTGAAGCGCCTGCAGGTAACCGGGCGAAGTATAATTTCAATCTCGATTGGAAATTTACTAAATCCAACCAGGAAAAAGCAGATGCCATCGCTTTTGACGATGCAGATTGGAACACCATCAGTTGCCCGCATACGTTTAATGACGAAGATACTTTTGACGATTATAGTTTAGGCCATCACGATGGTGAAAGCAACCAATGGCGTGGTACGGTATGGTATCGCAAACATTTTAAGCTTCCTGAAACCGAAAAGGGGAAAAAGGTTTATATCGAATTTGAAGGAGTTCGTCAAATTGCCGATGTCTACATTAATGGTGAATACCTCGGAAAAAACCAAACTGGCTTTATTCCATTTGGTTACGACCTGACTCCATACCTTAACTTCGACGGAGATAATGTGATTGCCGTAAAAGTGAACAATGACCGGGGAGATGATTTCAGAGACAATTTCCCTTTGGTTTGGAACCACGAACACTGGCATCCTATCCATGGCGGTATTTACCGGAATGTATTTCTGCATACCATGGATCCGCTTCACATTACATTGCCCTTGTATGATAATTTAAAGACGGTTGGTACCTATGTGTACGCTGAGAATATCAGCAAGGAGAATGCGGATGTGTATGTAGAGGCCGAAATATTTAACGAATATGATGCAGATAAAGATATTTCGGTAGAGGCACTTATATACGATAATCAAGGGAATTTAGTCTCTACTGCAAGCTCTTCGACCGAATTAAAAGCAGGTCAAAAACAAATCGTTACCGCAAAAGCCACAGTTGAAAATCCTCAGTTATGGTACACTCGCTACCCTTATATGTACAAGGTACTTACTGTTGTAAAAGAAGGCGAAACTGTTGTTGATACTTATGAGTCTCCACTGGGGATTCGCACCTTCGAATTTAATAAGGACTCTGGCTTTTACAATAACGGCGAGTATGCCAAATTGCACGGCTGGGGACAAAAACCAACTAACAGCTGGGCAGGTTTGGGAACGGCATTACCAGACTGGTTGCGCGATTTCACTTATCAGTTGATGGATGAAGCCGGAGGTAACTTTATTCGATGGGGACATTGTGCCGGCTCACCGGCTGAGATCGCGATGGGTGATAAATATGGTTTTGTAACCTTAATGCCGGGCGTTGCCGGAGAATCGGAAGATGAAGGAGAGACCTGGGATATTCGTATTGCTGCTTTCCGCGATATGGTGGTGTATTATCGCAATCACCCTTCTATTTTCATTTGGGAAGGTGGTAACTGGGCCGAGTCGGCTCCGCATTACGAGCAAATTCTTGATGTGATCAATACCTACGACTCAAAAGGTAAACGATTGATGGGGAACCGACGGGCCGATTTGGCCGACCATTCCGTTAATTATGTCAGCATTGAAATTGGCACCGAAGGATGGGAAGGTGAATTTACGAACCTGCCAATCGTTGAAAGCGAATATTGCAGGGATGAATCACCTCGCCGTTCATGGGATGAGTATTCTCCGGACGACAATTTCTTTAGCCATCCCAATTTCAAGCTTAATACCTACAAGCTGACATCTGAGGACTTCGCTGTAAGGCAAGCCGATCACTGGTGGAATAAAATGGGTAAGAAACCTTATCACAGTGGCGGCGCTAACTGGGTGTTTTCAGATGGCCCTCATGGAGGTCGCTGCCCGACCGAAGTAACGCGTGCCAGTGGTGAAGTTGATGGCGTTCGCTTACCAAAAGAAGCTTTTTATGCTCTAAAATCGATGTGGCGCCCCGAACCTCAGGTGCACATTGTTGGACACTGGAATTACACAGAAGACACAAAAAAGACGATGTATGTCGTTTCCAACTGCGCTGCAGTTAAGTTATATGTCAACAATGAGTTGATCGGCATCGACACGATCCCCGATAATGGGTATGTTTTCGAATTCCCCGACGTTCAGTGGAAATCAGGAGAGATAAAAGCTGAAGCATTTATTGCCGATGAATTACGGGTTGCACAAGCCAAGAAGACCATTGGTGAGCCGGTAGCCATAAAACTAAGCCCGATCACAGGGCCAAAAGGATGGCTGGCTGATGGATCGGATATCGTTTTGCTCGACGTTGAGGTAGTGGATAAAGACGGACAACGCTGCCCGTTGGATAAAGGACGAATTGATTTTACGGTATCCGGTGCGGCTATCTGGCGCGGTGGTTACAACAGCGGATTGGAGAATTCGACAAATAATTTGTATCTAAATACCGAATGTGGGATCAACCGTGTCGCATTGCGTTCGTTGTTGCAAGCCGGAACGGTAACGGTTACCGCTACGCGTGAAGGATTAAAACCGGCAACGATCGAATTGACTTCGCTGAAGGTCGATTTTGCCGATGGTCTGTCAACCGAAATGCCACAGGTGTTTGAGGTATTGGCAACCGAAGAACCGATGCCTGTTCATACGCCATTCATTCCACCATTTACTCCGGGTGAAAATATTAAGAGTAAGCTATTTACGAAGTTTAGCTACACCGGCGATTCTCCGGCCATGTTGCGGACAAACGCGATGTGGGGAAAGAAAGCATATACCGATTTGCCCTATAATTATACCACAATTCCCCGATATCTAAACGGTTCGGAATATGTCCGTATGCCAAACTCCGATAATCGATATTGGGCGCGCGACCAGTTGCAATTTGTGGCAGGAGCAGACATGACCATTTATGTCGGACACGACGACCGGGTGGCACGTCCCAAGTTCCTGAAAGAGAATTATACCGATACCGGAGATGATTTCAAGTTGGGTGACGTCACCATGTCGTTGTTTAAACGCGAAGCAAAAGCCGGTGAAAGCATCATCATGGCCGGGAATTGCGATGGAAATGCACCCGAAGATTGCCGCATGTATGTGGTGTTGGCAAAAGAAAAAAACGGAGGCAACGAAAACTAACCGCGATAAAGAAACCATTTAGCGAATCAAATTTTTAGCTTATGAATAGTATAATCAAATTTTTTCTGCTGTTGTTAGCTTGCAACTTAGCGAATAATGTTTCGGCTAAATTGCAAGTGGCAAATCCGGTTTGCGAATACCGGACGAACCCGGTAGGGATCGATGTTAAAAGCCCCCGGCTAAGCTGGAAAATGGTTTCCGATCAGCAAAATGTGTTGCAGGAAGCGTACGAGATTCGGGTAGCTCAATCACCCACGGATCTGGCCAGTCAAAAGCGATTGCACTGGACATCAGGCAAAGTTAATTCCGCTCAATCGGTCAATGTTGAATATGACGGGCCAGTGCTAAAGTCGATGGAACGCCTCTGGTGGCAGGTCCGCATTTGGGACAACAAGGGCAAGGTAAGTTCGTGGAGCGAACCTGCTTACTGGGAAACAGGCATACTTAGTACCGATGAGTGGAAAGCTTCGTGGATTACGATGAAAGAAGAAGTTTCGGAAAAATCATTGCCCGCGCAATACTATCGAAACGAATTCAACTGCTCGAAAAAGGTGGAATCAGCACGGGTTTATGTGACTTCGCTTGGCTTGTACCAGTTGTTTATTAATGGCGAAAAAGTGGGCGATCAGCTTTTCACCCCGGGTTATACCAGCTACAAGAAACGGGTGCAGTATCAGGCCTACGATGTGACTTCCATGTTGCAAAAGGACAATGCAATTGGCGCCATGGTGGGCGATGGATGGTATCGCGGCTATATTGGCTGGGATGGCGACAAAGCTTATTATGGTGATAAACTTGCCTTGCTGGTGCAATTGCAAGTTACTTATGCCGATGGCACAAGTGAACTGATTGTATCCGATAAAAACTGGAAAGCATCGTACGGTGCAATTTTGGAATCTGACATCTACAATGGTGAAAAATACGATGCCCGCAAAGAAATGTCAGGCTGGGCCAATACCGGCTTCGATGCTGGTAGCTGGGATGAAGTTGCTATTTTGAATCATCCGAAAGATATTCTGGTTGCTTCAAACGGTTTGCCGGTTAAAGCCATTGAAGAAATCACGCCGATCGAGATTATCACTACTCCTAAAGGCGAATTGGTACTCGATTTAGGGCAGAATATGGTTGGATATGTGCGCATGAAAGTGAATGGAAAAAGTGGCGACAAAGTAAAACTTCAGTTTGCCGAAGTACTGGATAAAGATGGTAATTTTTATACAACAAACCTGCGAACAGCTGATGCTACCAATATTTATACCTTGAAAGGAGAGGGCGAAGAAGTTTACGAGCCTTATTTTACTTTTCACGGATTTCGGTATGTAAAACTTGAAGGTTATCCGGGAGAGGTCACAAAAGATAAAATTACCGGTATTGTCATTCATTCCGATATGAAGCCTACCGGTACCTTCACTTGTTCCGATTCATTGATTAATCAATTGCAAAGCAACATTCAATGGGGACAACGCGATAATTTCCTGGATATTCCAACCGATTGCCCCCAACGCGATGAGCGGGTAGGTTGGACTGGTGATACGCAAGTTTTCAGCATGACCGCGGCCTTTAATTTTGGTGTGGCTCCTTTTTATACCAAATGGCTACGAGATTTGGCTGCAGATCAGCGGCCAAACGGTCAGGTTCCGAATGTCATTCCTGATATGTGGAATAACAAACTGGGCGGCTGTGCCGGCTGGGCCGATGCTGCGCTTATTGTGCCCTGGACCGTGTATCGTGCTTATGGTGATAAGCGAATTTTGGAAGAACAGTACGAAAGCATGAAAGGCTGGGTGGAATACGTAAAAGAGCATGCCGGCGATGATTACCTTTGGAACGAAAAACGTCACCAGTGGGGCGACTGGCTTTCTTTTCACTCTGACAATTCCGGCTATCCGGGCGCTTATACAGAAACGGATTTTATTGCAACAGCCTATTATTATTACTCGACTTCCTTGCTGGCCAAAGTCGCTCGTATTTTAGGAAATGAAGCCGATGCCACAAAATATGAGGGGTTGGCTCCAAAGATCAGGGAAGCCTTTATCAAGGAATTTGTAACGGAAAACGGTCGCTTGGTTTCGCACACGCAAACAGCTTACGCTATGGCTATTTCGTTCGATCTTATTCCGGAGCATTTGCGTGAAAATGCGATCAACTACTTTGTCGATGATGTGAAAAAGTTCGGTCATCTTACAACAGGCTTTTTAGGAACTCCCTTGCTGTGCAGCACCTTGTCTGCAATTGGACGCGATGATCTGGCTTTCATGCTTCTGAACCGTAAAGAATTCCCGGGCTGGTTATATCCGGTTACGATGGGGGCAACTACGATCTGGGAACGCTGGGATACCATGAAACCGGATGGATCGATCATCGAAGGGATGAACAGCTTTAATCATTACTCCTACGGTGCAATCGGAGAGTGGTTATACACTTATGTGGCCGGATTAAGTATTGATGTTGAAAATCCCGGTTATAAGCACATCTTGTTCCATCCGCATCCTGGCGGAGGGCTAACCAATGCAAAGGTTGAATTTGAATCCATGTATGGAGTCGTGAAATCGGCTTGGGAAACCCAAGGTGATAAATTTATTTATGAAGTAACAATTCCTGCTAATTCAACTGGAACCGTAACGCTGCCCAATGCCGCAGGCAAGCAAGTATTGCTTAATTCAGACATCCTCAGTAACGAAATCAAGCAAGGTATAAGCGAGTCTGGTTCAAATTTGGCAATCAAACTAGGTTCCGGTAACTATCTGTTCGAGTACTAAGTGTTAAAATCGATCAAAATAAAATTAACGATGAAAAAGCTAATTCTATTCTTCTTTGCCGGGTTGATTTTTACGAACGCCGCAATATCACAAGGCAGAATAAATCCTCCTGCAGGTCGTATTGCAGTTGTTGCCGATGGAAACTCACCCGACCCGGACGACCTGGGAGGAACGGCCGTTTCAATAGCCTTGCTACGTGCATCGGGTATGGAAAGTCGGTTGGTTCATTATTCTCATTCTTGCGATTTGGTTCGGGTGAACCGAATTTCGGAAGCAGCTGAAAAAGAACGGCATGCCATGATGCAAACAACTTGCGATGGTACAGCAAGACGCTGGGGCGGTTTCGAGGGGTTAACTTTTTACGACGCCAAATGGCAATTGGATGAAACGATTAAAGATTTGGCAAAAGCCATCAACGCGTCAACAGCTGATGATCCGCTGTGGATTGTTGAGGCTGGAGAACCCGATTTGATAGGTTTTGCGCTGGATGCAACGCCAAAAGAAAAGCACCGGTTTGTAAAAGTGATCACACATCACCCGGCAAACGACGATGCCGGCGACTTTTACAAATGGCAGCAAATTCTGGATTTTGGTATCGAAGAGGTTCGCATTCCGGATCAGAATATAAATTTAAAAGTGTCTGAAGACCAGTGGAACTGGGCTATGAATCATGCTGATGACCGGATAAAGTTCATCTGGTTGATGGGAAAAATGGCCGAAGTGGACGATGTGGTTAAATTCCAGAAAGGTTATTGGGATTGTTCCGATGCCGGTATGGTGCTTTATTGGTTAACAGGTGCAAATGTTAGTGGTGGTTTAGAGCAAGGATCCGTTGAGGAGGTGAAGACTTTTCTGCTGGACTACATTGATAAGAATTAAATAAGGCATCCCGGATGAGAAACGACTTAAAATATGCATTTGCTTTATTGCTTTTTTTGGTGACAACCATTCATAGCCGGGGCCAAATCACTTTGTAAGCTAGGTATACCAATAAGGCTAACGCCAAAGGTATTATACCTTACCATCTTGATTTCCATAAAAGCATAGTAATCATGTTGTCATGGCAACTGCAAAAAGTAAACTTCAAATTAAGCAATACTTGAACTCATGTTACTGAAAAAGCAAACATTTATTGGGTTGATTTTACTATTAACAACCTTATTTTCAAGCGTAAGCTATGCTGGTAATTCCGATTGGGGCAATGCCCAATGGATTTGGCAGCAAGAAGTGGGGCCGGCAAATACCTGGTTGGCCTTTCGCAATACATTCGATCTTAGTCAGGTACCTGCGGCGGCTTTGGCCAAAATAGCAGTAGATACCAAATATTGGTTATGGATAAATGGTGAGATGGTTTTGTTTGAAGGAGGTTTGGCACGTGGTGCAGCTCCAAATACCAATTACTACGATCCGGTGAATATTGCACCCTACCTGAAACAAGGCGAAAATACCATCGCTATTTTGGTTTGGTACTGGGGAAACACGCACAAAACCCACGAAGATAGTGGAAAGGGAGGGCTTTATGTATCGTCAGATGAAGTACCCGAAATCAACACAAACTCAAGCTGGAAAATGAAAGCTCATCCTGCTTACGATCCCAAGAGTGGAGGAAATGCCAGTCCAAACCGTGTGCAAGCCTTTAAGGTACGCTTCGACGGGCGTAAAGCGATGGGTGACTGGACCGAAAATGCTTGGTACACAAACGGTTTTGACGATAGTGAATGGGATTATCCGGTGGCAAAAGGTGCTGCAAACAGTATGCCCTGGGGTAAATTGGTTGCGCGTGCTATTCCTCAATGGAATGATCGGGGATTGGCTGATTATGAATCCCTTTACCATGACTTTGGCTCCGAAAAGCTTAACCTTAAACTTCCTTTTATAAATAATACAGATTCGGTCATTGTAATTCAGGCAAAGCTTCCTTTCAACAAACAGGTCACTCCTTATTTAAAAGTGAAAAGTGAAGAAGGGAAAACGATTGTTGTGGATACCGACAATCCATTTAATCTGTTGACATCTACCTATATTACCAAAGATGGTATTCAGGAATTCGAAGGATATACCTGGTTCAACGGACATATCATTGAATATCAAATACCAGCCGGAGTGGAGATTCTTGAACTAAAATACCGTTGGACTGGGGTAGGCGAAATGACCGGAACTTTTGAATGTAGCGACCAATATTTTACCCGCTTGTGGTGGATGGCGCGCAATACCCTTTACATATGCGCCCGTGACGGCTATATGGATTGTCCGGACAGGGAACGAGGTTTGTGGATTGGCGATGTAGCCGATCAAACAGGAGCCATTTTCTATACTTTGGATGAGGCGGGACGCCGATTGCTGAAAAAAGGAATTGATAATACCATTGCCTATCGCAATGGTGATACTATCCAGGGATTAGCTCCCGGATTTGGAGCGTATCGGGGAAAGAGTAGTGAGTTGACAGGTCAAAGCCTGCAATTTATCGATCAGGTGGTATGGCAATACTATTTCAATACTGGTGACAAGGAAACACTCGCCAATGCCTATCCTTCTATTTTAAATTATTTAAAACTTTGGGAAATGCAGCCCAACGGTTTGCCTCAACATCGTAAGGGGTATGCCAATTGGGTTGATTGGGGCGAGGATTCGGATCCAACTCCAACAAACGTTGTCTTGTACTACATGGCGCTTAAGGCAACTAAAAACATGGCGCTCGCTTTAAATGAAAAGGAAGATGTGGCCTGGTACGATAATCGGATTGCAAGTATTGAAGCGAATTTTGACAAAGAATATTGGCAAGACACACGTTATGGGTCTAAAGATAAGCCAGTTGAAGAACGCGTGAGTGCACTGGCTATAATTAGTGGCCTGGCAAAAAAGGAACACTACGAAATTTTAGTGGACAGCGTATTGTTGCCTGTGCAAAAAGCCAGTCCGCACATGGAATGGATGGCCGAAGAAGCCATCATGCTTACCGGACAATACGATAAAGGGTTGTTGAGGATGAAGCAACGTTATGCATCGCAGGTTAACAATACCGATCTCACCACTTTGTACGAAAAATTCGACGATAAAAAACCCGGAACTCCCAATCATGCCTGGAATGCTCCTAACTATGTGCTATCACGCTATATAGCTGGTGTAAAAGCTACCGATGTGGCATGGGCAACCTTTGAAGTAAAACCAAATTTGGCTCATCTAACTTCGGTAAAACAAATTGTCCCCTCGGTTAAAGGTGATATTACAATTGAGATAAGCAAATCTGAAGATAGCTATACGCTTGATTTAATCTCTCCGGCTCAAACAATTGCAACCGTTTACCTTCCTAAAAATGATAAAGTGATCGTAAATGGCAAGTTAGTGTGGGAGAAAGGAAAATTTAAGAACGCAATAAGTCAGATTAAATTACAACAGTCAGGCGAAGAGTTTATCAGTTTTGAAGTTGAACCAGGTGTGTGGACGCTTGAGTCCATAAGCAATTAGCTCAACTTTAATAAATACAGGTTGGTGCAATTCGAGACAATGTGTGTTTGGGTAATTTATCGATAGTTAAAAAATACAATTACGTTAAAAATTAATCTATGAAGCGCGTATTATTGATACTAATGATTTCAATAAATATCTCCAACGCATTTACGATGGATTGGGGCAGTGCCCAATGGATTTGGCAACAGCAGGATGGCCCAGCCAATACCTGGATGAGTTTTCGAAAAACGGTAAATCTGGATGAATTGCCAAATCAAGTGGAAGCTCATATTGCCGTGGACAGCAAGTTTTGGTTGTGGATAAATGGCGAATTGGTTCTTTTTGAAGGTGGCTTGTCACGTGGGCCAAGTCCTGTGGGCACTTGGGACAGAAAAAATGGCGTAACGCCTTCCAATTCATGGTATCAAAGCGTTAATATTCAACCTTATCTCAAAAAAGGTGAAAATACCATTGCAGTTCTGGCTTGGTATTGGGGACGCGAAACCCATAAGGGAACCCATATTGATAGTAAAAAAGGAGGATTTCTTTTCTATGCTGAAATGGGTAATCAACAAGTCGTTTCCGATAAAACATGGAAGGCCATACAACATACGGCATACGACAATACGATTGAGCCGGCAAGCAAATCTTTGACTCAGTACCCTGTAATGTACAATGCGCAAAAAGGAATGAGCGATTGGACAGATCAGGCGTGGTACACAGAAGACTATAACGATACAAACTGGACTGCCGCCGTAGAAAAAGGGAATGCCGGAGTTGCACCATGGTATGAACTTGTAGAAAACTTTGTGCCACTCTTGATTAATTACGGGCTAGTCGATTATGAAAATCAGGCACAATTGCAACTGCCCTTTGTTAGTCGGGGCGAAACGATAACCTGTCGCCTTCCATTTAACAAACAAATTACGCCTTACCTCGAAATTGAAGCCAAAGCAGGAGATACTATTTTTATTACCACCGATAACCGTTTAAATAAAATCAACGCCACCTACATTACCAAAGAGGGTGTGCAGGCTTTTGAAGGTTTTTCGTGGATGAACGGTCATGAAGTTAAATATACCATTCCCGCAGGCATTAAAGTAAATGCACTGAAATACCGTTGGATGAGTGTAGGCGAAATGGCCGGGAATTTTGAACTGGACGATCCGTTTTTCAGTCGTTTGTGGTGGATGGGCAATAATACACTGTTCGTTTGTGCGCGCGATAACTTTATGGATTGTCCCGACCGCGAACGGGCTTTGTGGATTGGAGATGTGGCTGACCAAACTGGGTACCTGTTCTATTCAATGGATGATGCCGGACGCCAATTGCTGAAAAAAGCCATTTTACAAACCGTGTATTTTAGCGAAAACGATGTACTGGGTGCCTTGGGCCCACTTCGGGTACGTGAATTGGTGGGTCAAAGCCTACAATTTATTGTTCAGGTGGTTTGGCCCTATTATTTCAATACAGGCGACATTGAGACCCTGGAAATTGCTTACCCATATGTTTATAACTATTTAGCGCTTTTCCCAATGGATACTAATGGCTTGCCAGAGTATCGAAAAGGAAAGAGCCCTGACTCATGGGATTGGTTAGACTGGGGTGTAAAAGAAACACTCGATGCAGCCCCAATGCAACCTGCTTACTATTATCAGGCTTTGGTCGAAGCTAAAAAAATGGCAAAAATCCTGGGGAAAAAGGAGCACCTGGAGTTCTACACTTCACGCATTAACAGCATCAAAGCCAATTACGATAAGGTATTCTGGAAAGATGGATTTTACAGCTCGAACGAGAAATTTAAAGACGACAGAGCCAATGCATTGGCTATCACATCGGGATTGGCAAAGCCCGAAAACTATGAGGCCATCGTAACCAATGTTTTGGTGCCCAATAAATATGGTAGTCCGCACTTTGAGTGGGTGGCCGAAGAGGCCCTGTTTATGGCCGGAAGACCCGATTTATCATTGGCGAGAATGAAAGAAATGTACGAAAGTCAGGTAAATTCAAACTTAACTACTTTGTACGAAATGTTTCCCAAAGGTGGCAGTTACAACCATGCCTGGAACGGATCGAACACCATTTTATCGAAATATGTGGCAGGGGTACGCCCCACTAAAGTGGCTTGGAGCGAGTATGAAATTATGCCAACGTTGCTTCATTTTAAACACCTGAAGAAAACCATTCCTACTGTAAAAGGGAATATTGACTTAAGTATTGAGTCAAGTGATGATACTTATCACTTACAACTATATTCTCCGGACGAAGCCACTGCAGTTGTGGGTATTCCAAAGAACAATAAAGAAATTGTAACAGTGAAAGTTAATAACAGGTTGGTGTGGGAGAATGGAAAAAAGAAGGATTCGTTGAATGGACTCGTATTGGGAGGTGAAGATGCCTCTTATTTAACGCTCAAATTAGGTGCAGGAGAGTGGGATGTAACTGCTACTTATATGTGATGTCTGACTCTAAGTATCCCCAGTTAATACAAACAAAATAGAATAGATGAAAAGGCCAATATTAGGGATTATAATATACTTGTTAAGCTTGTCTGCAACATATGCTCAGGTAAAGGATACTGCCAGTTTAGGGTACAACTTCAAAAACCCACCCCATTCGGCAAAACCCCTCACATGGATGCACGTGATGAGCGGTAACATGAGCAAGGAGGGAATGACTAAGGATCTGGAAGCTATTGCCGATGCTGGCATTGGTGGCATTATTCTGTTTAATGTGACCCATAATATTCCTAACGGCCCGGTTAAATTCAATTCACCCGAGGATATAGCATTAAAGGCACATACAGCGGCCGAGTGTGAGCGTTTAGGGTTGAGTTTTGGTATTCATAACTGCGATGGCTGGACTTCGAGCGGTGGCCCTTGGGTGCCTGTGGAGCACTCGATGAAACAGGTGGTACACCGCCATGTGGTAATTGATGGCGGTGAAGTGGATATGTTTCTTCCAGGTCCGTCAAAGTGTGGCAACTACTATGAGGATATTGCTGTGTTGGCTTACCCTGCGCTGCCATCCGAAATAGAGGATACAGAAAGCCAACCTATTATAACTGCTTCAAAACCTGATTTTGATGTCAATATTGCAACCAATGGGAAGATTGATGAACGCGCCGAGTTAACGGTGGCAAACGGAGAAAAAGCCTGGGTGCAATGGGATTTTGGTAAGCCGTTTACGGTACGCTCATTTTTCCTGAAATCAGAAAATCAACGCACTAAAAATGCAAATTTCACCCTGGAATATTCCGAAGATGGAGAGACGTTTACAGAGGTGAAAACGCTAAAAATAAACCGACTTGGGAAATATTTCTACACCATCGACGAGAGTTTTGAAGGAATCACCGCCCGTTATTTTCGCTTTGTAACAAATTTTGCGTTAGATATTGCTGAAGTTAATTTGAGTTCACTGTATCGTTTTGACAACATGATATCTCGAACCAGTATTCACCGTTCGAACAATGGTGGCTTACCTGCCTTAAAAGAACAAGCACCTGATAATGTGATTTCCGGAAAAGATATCATTAACCTAACAGCGAAGGTGAATGACAAAGGGGTGTTGAAAACGACATTGCCTGAAGGAAAATGGACGATCATGCGTGTGGGCTACACCACCACTTCGGCCATAAATGATCCGGCTTCTATTGAAGGAACAGGTTTGGAAGTCGATAAATTTAGCCGCGAATCATTCAACCTGTTTTACGATGGCTATGTTCGGAACGTGATTGATGCTTCGAAAAAGGTAGCGCCTAAAGCGTTGCAATATGTTGAAATTGATAGCTATGAAGTAGGAAGCCAAAATTGGACTCAGGGCTATGAAAAACAATTCAACGAGCAGTTCGATTACGATATCATCAAGTTTCTGCCTTTGTATGCCGGCCGTTTTATTGATGATGCAGAGACCACTGAGCGCGTGCTTTGGGATATTCGTAATTTCAATAGTCAATTGATGTGCGATAACTACTTCGATTATTTCACGGAACTGTGTCATAACGATGGGCTGATAAGTTATGTGGAACCCTATGGCAATGCGGCTTTTAACACACTTGATGCCGCTCGTAAAGCCGATATTCCGATGGGCGAATTTCATTCCAGTGGAAAATCAATGGTCGATGTGGCGGTTTCTGCCGGACATATCTACGGACGCAACATTATTTCTGCCGAAGCCTTTACTTCGGGCACGAATATGCACTACGAGGTACACCCGGGAATGTTGAAAACGGTGGGCGATCAAGGCTGGGTGAATGGCATTAACGAAATTGTATTTCACCGCTTCACACACCAACCGAATACAAAAGTAAAACCGGGGATGACGATGAGTGGTTTTGGTTCGCACATCGACCGTACTCAAACCTGGTGGGAAAGCGCTGGCAAGAGTTGGTTTAAATACCTCGCACGTGGTCAGTATTTGTTGCGCCAGGGATATCCTGCAGCCGATATCCTGGCTTTTGTGGGCGATGGTTCACCCAATACCGTTGCTTCGCGCAACGCTTTACGGAACCTCCCTAATTACATCAATTACGACTGTGTAAATGCTGATGTATTAAGCAATCGCATAACCGTTAAAGATGGTAAAATGATATTGCCGGAAGGGGGTAGCTACCATGCCCTTTACCTCAATAATGTGAGGCAGATGCACTTATCTACCCTCAAGCGATTGGACGAATTATCCGATCAGGGGGTCATCATTTTGGGAGGCAAACCCGACGAAATCGGCGGCTATTCGGTAACGGAAGCCGACAAGGCTGAATTTAATAAGCTAGTCAGCAAGATTTGGAGCCACCCCACAACAAGAATCAATGTGAATTGGGAGGCTGTCTATCATGATTTCAAACTTCCCGTTGACCTAAAGATAGCAGGAAGAGAAGATATCAATTACATCCACCGCAAAACTGAAAATGAAGACATTTATTTCTTCTTTAATCCAGATGGCGAGCAACGTACATTTGAATGCACCTTCAATGTAACCGACAAGATACCTGAGCTATGGAATCCGATGGATGGAACTATCACCAGGTTGAGCGCTTTTGAACAAGTGGGTAATACCACAAAAGTGGTTGTTACTCTGCCAGCCGAAGGAAGTGCATTTATTGTATTTCAGCAGTCAGCCAAAGGGGTAAAGTCTGTTCGCCCTGCGGATGCAATCAGCAATTCAAAATTTCGCGTAAAGCTAAATGATGAAGGCAAAACAGTGCTGGAAGCTACAGCGAACGGGAACTATAAATTGAACTTTTCCGATGGCACAACGGCACAAATAAGCGTTGATGATATTCCGGAGCCATTAGCCATTGACGGTGAGTGGCAAGTTTATTTTCCCGACCTAAAAAAAGGGGCACAAACCTTTACTTTCCCAAAACTGATAGACTGGACATCACACGATTTTGAAGGCGTAAAATACTATTCGGGAACAGCTACTTACAGCAAAACCATTAAAATAAGCAAGCAGCTTCTCGGTTCTGATCGTAAGCTAATCCTCGATTTAGGTGAGGTAAATGTTGTAGCACGCGTAATTCTTAATGGGAAAGACTTGGGTGTGATTTGGACTAACCCTTATGTGGTGGATGTTACTTCGGCCTTGAAGGTTGGTATAAACGAACTGCAAATAGAGCTAACAAACCAATGGAGCAACCGACTGATTGGTGACGAGAATTTTCCGAACGTAAGCGGGTATGATTTGCGTCCACAAATCAATAAACCGCAGGAAGCTAAAGATCCGCACCTAACACTTATAAATCAGTACAATATGGTGGATTGGTTCCTAAATAACGAACCGGCACCTTTAGGGCAACGTTCTACGTTTACGACTTATCCTTTTTATAAAAAAGGAGATAGGCTCTTGCCGGCTGGCTTGGTGGGGCCGGTAAACGTAAGTACTCAGAAATTGATTGTGATTGAATAGATTGTGTGTATGTAACGACGATAAGCCTATTTACCGAAATGATTTAAAAACTAGCAGATGAAAAAAAATGCCCTTGTATTGCTTGCCTCCTTTATGGCCGTACTTTCCTTTGCACAAAAGGGAAGCAATGACCTCTTGGAGCCTAATTTTAAGAATCCTCCGGCACAGTTTAAACCCATGCCCTTTTGGCATATTAATGGGGAAATGACTACCGAAGGCATTCGGCAACAGATGCAGGATGCCAACGAAGTTGGCTTTTCAGGGGTGAGTTTGTTGCCCCTGGCCAAAAAGGATGAAACGCGTCCGGGAACCACTCCAAAGTTTTTGTCTGAAGAGTATTTTCATCGCTATCAGGACATGATTGATGTGGCCGAGGAGTTGGAAATGGAGATCATTCTGTATGACGATAACGATTTTCCGAGTGGTATGGCCGGAGGTAAAATGGAAGAATTATACCCTGAACATACCATGAAACGACTGGATAAAGTGGAGCACAGCGTATCGGGGCCAAGCTTGTTTTCAGATCGTGTGCGTGGTATTCAGTTGATGTCGGCGGTAGCTATTAACACAGAAACGAAAGAACGTTTTGACATCACGAGCTACGAAAAAGATGGGGTGTTAGAATGGCAAGTGCCTTCCGGCGAATGGAATATCATGATGTTCCCTTTGGTGAAAGACAGTTTCCATAAGAAATACCTCTGCATGGATTTTATGGATACGGTGGCCGTGAGGTACATGATAAATGAAACCTATGACAAGTATTACGAACGCTTCGGGAAATACTTTGGCAACACCATTAAAATGACCTTTTTTGATGATGTGGGTTTTTGGCAACATCCACGAACCTGGACTCCTCGTTTTAATGAAAAGTTCCAGGAGATTAATGGCTTTGATCCACGCCCATATTATCCAGCACTGTGGTATAATGTCGGTCCTGAAACCGAAGCCATCCGGAACGCTTTTTTCAACACAAGGGCAGAGTTGCTGGCCGAAGGTTTTCCTCGGTTAGTGGCAGAATGGAACGAAAAGCATGGTGTGAAAAGTACCGGACATCCACCCGGCAATTACGATCCGACACCCATTGATATGAACGCCGATATTTTCAAGTTTTTTCGGTATACACAGGTGCCTTTAACCGATGCTATTATTGGATATCAGTTTGGTCAAAACGGGCACAAATTAATCAGTTCTGCTGCCGATTATTACGACCGTCCATTGGTGGCAACTGAAATATATGGCGCTTATAAAGAGGCTACTTTTGACTCGTTGATGTTGTATCGTTCTATGATGGATTTATTCGTCCGCGGTGTCAATGTGGTCATCCCACATGGTATGTGGTACAACCCTGAATTGGTTTATATCTCGCCTTTGGTATCACCTTACAGCGAAAAAATTGCACCCGCATTGCCAGCCTATTCCGAGTTTGTAGGGCGTGCGAGTATGCTTTTGCGTGGTGGTCGCCGAGTGAGCGACATTGCGGTAATGTACCCTTTTGAAGGGCTGGCCGGATGGTTCCGCTTCGACAATCCGGATAAAATTCGTCAGGGCTTTTATATTTCGCCCGAAACCGATTACCAAACCGTGAGTGGTTGGTTGACGAACGATATTCGTCGCGATTTTACCTTTGTGCATCCCGAACTGTTTTTGGATGAAAAATACAGCATCGAAAATGGCCAAATAAAACTGAATAATCAGGAGAATTTTCAGGAATATAAGGTCATGATTCTTACCGGAAGCAACATCATTTCATTAAAAACCCTTCAAAAATTAAAGCAGTTCCATGCTGATGGAGGAACAATTATCGCGACTACGCTTTTACCTTTTAAATCAGCCGAGCCAGGTAAGGATAAAGAAGTTATTGATTTGATTGAGGATGTCTTTGGCATCAATCCATTGCGGCAGAATGATCTGAATGACAATGCGGTGTCTGAAAATGGGAGTGGAGGGAAAGCTGTTTTTATCCCCCTGCCTAGTTCACAAAAACTGGCCGAAGTACTTGAGAAATACACGCCTTCTTCTGATGTGAAATTTGAAGATAATCCGGTACTCAAAAGTGATTTTGGTAAATTTAATTACATCCACAAAATGAAGGATGGAAAACACATTTACTTCTTCACCAATTCGAGTGATGAAGTCGTCCAAACTGAGGTCGTCGTTCGGGGTAAACTAAATCTGGAATCCTGGAATCCGCACAATGGGAAAGTGACAAAGTTAGAAGCATCGTCCAATTTTGTTGAAGATGGACAGCCCAGTGTAACCTATCAATTAACCTTAAACCCTGTGTCCTCTGTCTTTTGGTTGGGGGATGAATAAATGGCCGGGGAACGATGATCAAATAGGAATCAATTAAAACCTACGAATACAGATGAATAAAATCACACTTAAAATCAGTCTGGCTTTATTGCTTGGTTTCACAATGCTAAGCGCCATCGCTCAGGATACTGCTTTGGAGCAAAATTTCCGAAACCCTCCAACCTCAGCTAAACCCCGAACCTGGATGCATGCCATAGATGGCAATATGAGCAAAGACGGATTGAGCAAAGATCTTGAGTCAATGCAGCGCGTCGGTATTGGCGGGGTGCTGCTGTTTAATATCGACCAGAAAATCCCTGACGGGCTCATCAAGTATAACTCACCTGAACACCACGAAATGTTGAAACATGCAGCTGCCGAATGTGAGCGTTTGGGTTTGAGTTTTGGGGTGCACAACTGCGACGGATGGTCGTCGAGTGGGGGCCCTTGGATAAAACCGGAGCAGAGTATGAAAATGGTGGTGTGGAGTGAGATGCAAATTGCCGGTGGAGATATCCATATTAAATTGCCACAACCCACAATCCGCGAAGGACTATATCAGGATATTGCTGTGTTGGCCTATCCTGCCTTAAAATCAGAAATGGCTGATATTCAGAATCAACCATTGATCACATCGTCTGATCCCAATTTTAAAACCGATCTTTTGATGGACAATCGGCTGGATGATGTGAGCACTATTCAGAAGGTGGAGAAGAAAGATTCCTGGATACAATATGCTTATCCCCGGGAACACGAAATTCGCTCGGCTTTTATTGTGTTTAACGATCGAAATGGAGAGGCAAAATTGCAAGTGTCAGATGATGGCGTGAACTTTAGAACAGTCCGCGATTTGTACAAAGTGCGCACCGGAAAAGGGGAATGGGCCATCAATGATTCTTTTGAACCCATCAAATCAAAATATTTCAGGTTGCTGCTTAACGAAACCATGACATTGAAGGAGGCCAAACTGCTTTCAACGCAATGCTTGCACAATGTTCTGGGGCGCATTAGTATGGCGCGGACCGAAGATCGGGAATTAACGCCCATTGGTAAGCCTTTCGCGGATATGGTGATCGACAAAGATCAGATTATCAACCTCACTGATAAGTTGAATGAGAATGGGGATTTGCAGGCTACTTTGCCCGAAGGTGAATGGACCATCATGCGATTTGGCTATACTTCTACCGGAGCGTTTAACAATCCTGCATCGGATGCCGGTCGTGGTTTGGAATGCGATAAGTTTGACCGCGCTGCTTTTAAAACGCACTACGACGCTTTTGCTAAGAAAGTAATCGAGAATACGAGAGAAATCGCTCCCAACGCGATGCAATACATCGAAATTGACAGTTATGAAATGGGTGGGCAAAACTGGACAGATGGATATGCGACTCAGTTTAAAGAAAAGTATGCTTATAATTTGATCGACTTCTTACCGATTTATGCCGGACGTTTTGTCGAGAGTGCCGAAGCATCGGAAGCTGTTTTGTGGGATATCCGGCAGCTTAACTGCCAGTTAATGACCGACAATTACTTTGGGTATTTTGCTGAGCTGTGCCGGGCTGACGGCGTTAAAAGCTACATCGAACCTTATGGTTTTGGTCCGGTAAACGATTTGGATGTTGGTGCCAAAGCGGATATTAATATGGGCGAATTCTGGATGAATCGTGAAATGACGATGGTGCAATCGGCCGTTTCGGCTTCGCATATTTACGGCAAGAATGTGACCTCGGCCGAGTCTTTTACTTCTACTCCGGAAATTAACTGGAAAGGGCATCCCGCTATGGCTAAAGTCTCAGGCGATTTGGCCTGGACTTATGGGATTAACGAGTTCATGTTTCACCGTTTTACACACCAGGCCAATCCCAATATAGCCCCGGGAATGACCATGGGGCGCTGGGGATTCAACTTTGACCGGGTACAAACCTGGTGGGACAATGCCGGAGCAGCCTGGTTTAAATACATCATGCGCGGACAGTATCTGCTACGTCAAGGCGTTCCGGTTTCTGACTTCCTCGTGTTTATTGGCGATGGCTCACCCAATTCAGTGTATTTGCGCAATGACTTTGAGCCGGCCTTACCGACTGGTAGCAATTTCGATTGTGTGAATGCCGATGTTCTGATCAACAGAATTCAAATCGCTAACAATGCATTGGTGCTTCCCGAAGGAACGCAATACAAGGCTTTGGTACTGAAAAATTGCAAAAAGCTTTCCTTAAAGAGCCTGAAACGGCTGCATGATATTGCGCAGGCAGGTATACCGGTCATCGGTGAAATGCCCGAACAGCTTACAGGTTATTTAATCTCAGGGACCGATTTGGCAGATTTTCAGCAAATGCTAAATGCAATGTTAAAGATGGAGAATGTTTATCCGGGTTTTGCGTGGGAAAACGTAATGCAAGCGGAAAAAATCAGTGCCGACTTTAAGATTAAAGGAAGAGAAGACGGCCCATTTGTACATCGAAGCCTTGGTGAAGAGCAAGACCTCTATTTCTTCTTCAATCCCGACTCTGTAGCACAACGCTTTGAATGTACTTTTCGAGTAGATGGTAAAATACCTGAACTTTGGAACCCGATGAATGGCGAAGTGATAAAAACTGCACAGTTTACAAACACTGATGGCAGAACAACGGTTTGGATTGATCTTGAGTCGAAAGAATCCGTATTCGTGGTTTTCAGAGTTTCGTCAGATGGCGTACCTGCAGTTTCCGCTGAACAGCTGAATGATGCCAATTATTCCTTAAATGATGATAATCAACTACAACAGGAAAAGGAAGTAGCAACGATGCCTCTTCAGGTGATCGGCGATTGGAAACTGGCATTTCCTGATGTAAAATCAGCTCAGAAAAACTACCTCTTCCCCGAACTGATTGACTGGACAAATCACCAGGCAGAAGACGTGAAGTACTATTCCGGTACAGCCATCTACGTAAATGAGTTTGAGCTGGGTAAAACAATGCTCGCTAAAAATCATCAAATCACCTTGGATTTGGGTGAAGTAAATGTGGTTGCACGAGTACTTATTAACGATCAGGATCTGGGCGTTTTATGGATGAGCCCTTACTGTGTTGACATTACTAAGGCGTTGAAAAAAGGCACGAATAAAATTCAGATTGAAGTGACCAACCAATGGACCAACCGCTTGATTGGTGATGAAGATTATCCGAATGAAACAGGTTTTGACCGCACCGCTGAAATGATGCCCGACTGGTTCCTGAATAATGAGACCGCGCCATTAAAGCAGCGTTCAACTTTTACCATTACTGATTTTTATAAAAAAGGGGATAAAATCATTCCGGCTGGTTTGGTAGGACCGGTGTTTTTAAAACAATCAAAACTAATTAAGAATTAGAAAAGATGAATGTTAAATTTCCATCATTGATATTTATAGTGTTATGTGGTTGGTCGAAATGCCAGCTCTAAAACTATTAACAGCAAAAGAGCGGGTAGCGCAAAGCTGTGGAAAAGCGATCGATCTTGTTGTCGATTCCCTAAAATGGAGAGCTTACTAACTTTACAAAACCTTTCAAATTGAAAACAATACTTTTCTCATTTATATTGGTCGCTGTTGTTTGGTCGCAAAGCCAGGCACAGTCATATCCGTTTACATTGTCTGCTGATTTGCAGGCTACGATCAATCTGGATCCTACTTCTCAGGAAACGTTTAACAATTTATTGCTGGGAACCAACACTCATGATTTAGCAAAAAGTGAAGGGCAGGAGTTTGTGAAAAGCTTAGATCCAATAACCATCCGGTTTCCTCACGGACTGTTCTCCAATTGGTACGATTGGGAGCAGGACAAAGCCAGACTTTATGGAGATGAAAAAATTACCTATACAAAGGATGATGGTATGTTGCGTACAGTTGAGGTTGGAATGCTGTCGAGTATAAATACCATGGATGCCAGTAATTTATACGTTGGTATTGATGAGCTGAATACTTTAAATGATGAGAAGAAATCAGCAACAGGCAAGGGCTACGATATGATGTGGACCTTCAATATGAGTGCTGATGGTACTGATTTTGACAACGGTAGTCCTGTGTCGGTTGCTCGTTATAACGATTTGATTAAACGGGGGTTTGAAGTGAAAGCCATTGAAATGGGCAACGAAAATTTCTATCCAAGTCAGCGTAGTTCAATAATCCCTAATACATCAGATTACATTGCTCGGGCAAAATCGATCTATAACGCGCTTAAGGCATTAGATCCGGCGCTAAAACTTTCGGTTCCTCTGGAGCGCAAAAGTGTCCCCGCCAACACGGGGTGGAATACTGATTTAACAAAAACGACTGACTACTTTGATGCCGTTTCAGTACATACCTATGTGGGATACGATCCGGACGATAACTCCAATAGCAACGAAGCGTATGGCGTTGCTTTAACAGCTCGGGAGCATCTTCGCAAAACAATCGACGATTATTCAAAAGTAGTGGCACCCGACAAGCCAATTTGGTTAACAGAGTGGGGGGTGAAGTCAGGTGGCTCCAATGCCGTATCTGCCCTGGGGATGGCTGACTGTTATATTTTCATGAGCGAAAATCAGGATACTTATGAGCGGGCAAACTGGTTTTCGGTCAATGGAAAACTTAACTCGTGGGTCGTGTGGGAGACCTATTTTGATGTAAAAGCGAACAAAGAAAAAGAACGAATTAAATATCCGTTGCAGAAAACCTTGTTTGGTTCAACTTATGAAATCATTCGTTCAGTATTCGAAAACAGCACTCTATTAAAGAGTTCGGTTGATGTACCTAATTTGGTCGATGGCGTTAAGGCTGTAAACGCAAGAGTTGTTTTGAAAGATGGAAAAACCAGTGTCATTGTTGTTAATCTTTCAAATCAGGAAGTTCCTTTCAATGTCAATGTTCGTGGTGCAGCGTATACAGGCGGATTTGTGCATAAGACGATGGCATTTTCATCCATGGATGAAGAGAGAGCTTTGGGATTTGACGTTGACCCCTTAAGTTTGGAAAAAGAAGGAAGTGGAGCGATCACTTTGCCAAAACTCTCGGTCAATACCATCGAACTCACAGATGTTGGGAATGTAACATCCCTCCGGGATCGACCATCCATCGCGAATTTAGTAGTCAGTCCAAACCCAAACCGCGGTTTGTTTCATATTCAATTAAATGAAAATAGTCAAGCAAACTACCGACTGTTGTCACTAAGCGGCTCTGTTGTATTGTCAGGCAGCTTTTTTGCAAAAGCGGAAATTCGTGTCGATCGCTATACGGCAGGTATATATCTGTTAGAAGTTACAACTGATCATAGCAGATCGGTTCACAAGCTCATTCTGGATTAGTACCGGAAGGGCGGGAAACTGTTTTTTAATTAAATTATGAGGATCTGGCAACGTTAAAAGTTGCCTGTCATCAATCGTATAAATTGAGGGTTCGGAAATAATTCGAAAAACCCAGTAAATATTTTAATATGAAGATAGATAAGATGTTGGTGTTTAGTTTAATGATTCTGTTTGTTGGTTGCACAAGTCAAGGTGCAATGGAGGCTGCTAAAGCGCAAACGGGCAGTTGGGGTGATCAGGGCGATGGCACTTATGCCAATCCGATATTGAATGCCGATTTTCCGGATTCGGATATTGAGCAGGTCGGAGATACCTATTATATGATTACCTCCAAGCAGCATATGTCGCCGGGTATGCCAATCTTAGAATCAAAAGATATGGTCAACTGGACAATTATCGGGCATGTGTTCGATAGCCTTTCGTGGGCACCGGAGTACAATTGGGATCGAATGAATGGTTATTCCTTTGGTACTTGGGCGGGCGATTTGGCCTATCACGAGGGGACTTGGTTTTGTTACCAAATCGACTACAATCATGGTTTAATGGTCAGTACAGCTGCGGATATCAGAGGCCCCTGGTCAACACCAATTGCTATGTTGCCCAACGAAAAAGTGCTCGACGATCCGGGAGTGTTTTGGGACAATGAGACCCATGAGGCCTATCTGATTTGCAATACAGCCGGCAAACAAAAAGACTCTTCGAACAAAATTCCGGGTAACGAGAATCGCATCTACCGCATGAGTTGGGATGGCACTAAAATTCTCGACGAGGGACAATTGGTGTATACTTTTGACGGTGCTGAAGCCGCAAAAATATACAAGATTAATGGGCAGTGGTATATTTTCATTTCTGAATGGTACTTGGGCGACAGATCAACAAAGCCCGGGGTTAAAAATCCGATGAACGACCGCAAGCAAATTGTCCTTCGTTCGCAAACCAATAGCATTTATGGACCTTACGATAAAAAGATCGTTTTAGAAAAAGGGACTGCTTTTGGACACCGAAGTGCCAGCCAGGGTGGATTGATGCAAGCGCCGGATAGTACCTGGTGGTATATGCACCAGCTCATTCAAAATGATGACATTCCTTTTCAAGGACGCCCTCAGTGCCTTGAGCCTGTTACTTGGATCGATGGTTGGCCTATTATTGGGGTTGATGAAGATGGAGACGGCATTGGTGAACCTGTTGCGACTTATAAAAAACCAATCGACGGTTATCCAATCTCAGCACCACAATCGGACGATGATTTCTCGTCCGAAACTTTGGGCCTGCAATGGGAGTGGAATCACAACCCTCGAACTACCCATTGGTCGCTTACTGAAAATCCGGGATATTTACGTCTAAAAGCAAGTGTGCCGCTACCTCTGGCTAAAACTCATGGCCCGCTTCAAAACGAGTGGACAAATGACGATGGTTCTGATTCCGACTTTTGGAGAGTCTGTAATACGTTGAGTCAGCGCATCCTTGGCATTACAACAGGTACAGCGGTCGCCAAATTCGATCTCTCTGGAATGAAACCCGGGCAGTTGGCTGGTTTTGTGCGCTATGGCGGCGTATTTCATTTGCTCGGCGCATGGGTTAAAGAGGATGGCAAACGGCATTTGTTTTTCATGGATAAAAAGGGATCGAAAATCGTCGGCCCCGAATTGAAAAGCGATGAACTGTACGTAAGAACTTCAAACAAAATAAATCAGGCTTATTTTGAATTTAGCCTGGATGGGACGACCTTTGAACGTTTTGGCCCCGAGTTTACTATCGAGTTTGGCAAATGGACCGGGGATCGTTTAGGTTTTTTCAGTTGGAATGAACTAAAAGAAGAAGGTTATATTGATATTGACTGGTTTACTTATGATTACGATGGGCCAAAAGCAGCTAAATAGTGATGCTGAGTGAACATTGAAAAAATGCCTGATAAATATGAAACGCGTTCCATAACATCTTCGCATTCGGCTCCTGTGTTATTTATGGGAACCAAGTCGCAAAAGAACGTGAAAAAGAACCGATATAATAAGTAACAATACTATATGTTTATGAAAAGAAAAGGAATCAGTATTAGAGCAACACTGATTGTCGCTATAGCCTGTGCGTTGTTTACAGGCTGCCAAAGCGAAGCAAAATCAGATGGGAGCAGTACTCCCGACTATTCGAAAGTGCAGTTAGCAGAAAAGCCCAATATTTTGTGGCTGGTAACCGAAGATATGGGGCCTTATATCCCGGCTTTCGGCGACTCTACGATAGAAACGCCAAACCTGAGCCGGTTGGCAGATGAAGGGATAATTTATCCGCAGGTTTATTCAACGGCAGGCGTTTGCGCGCCAAGCAGGGCTGCTATTGCTACCGGAATGTACCCATCGGGGATTGGAGCAAGCAACATGCGTGTCAATTCATACATGGAGGTAACTGGCCTGCCTGCATACGAAGCGGTTCCGCCTGCTAATGTGAAAATGCTAAGTGAGATGCTTCGGGAACAAGGGTACTACTGTACCAATAATTATAAAGAAGATTATCAGTTTAAAGCACCAGTTACAGCGTGGGACGAAAGCAGTCCCTATGCCCATTGGCGAAACCGCGACGATGGACAACCCTTTTATGCGGTTTTCAATTTTACCGATACACATGAGTCGGGTTTGTTCGATCCATATGGATTCAGGCATATAGAGACCAGGCATTACCACCAAGGGGACAGAAGCTATACCTGGGCGCCCGATAGAATGACGGAAGAGGAAACACCGGTTCATTTACCGAAGGATACAAAATTCAATATCCCACCATATTTGCAGGAAACAGACACGGTGCGCAGAGATATGTGGAAAGTATACAACAATATTGCTGAAATGGACAAACAGATTGGAGCCGTATTAAAGCAGTTGGAAGAAGATGGTTTATTGGAAAATACCATTGTTTTCTTTTATGGTGACCATGGCGGCCCAATGCCCCGTCAGAAAAGGTTAATCTACGACTCAGGCTTGAACACACCTATGATAATCCGGTTTCCGGGAAAACAATTGGCGGGCTCAAAAGACAACCAATTGATCAGTTTTGTCGATTTTGCACCTACGCTACTTTCTTTAGCCAATGTTACACCACCGGATTATTTGCAAGGACAAGCTTTTATGGGTGACTATACTACCCCACAGAAACGCAAGTACATCCATGCGGCTGCCGACCGTTTTGACGGCTTTACAGATGCGATTCGAGCCGTTCGTGACGAACGGTTTAAATACATTCGTAATTACAGACCCGAACAGCCTTATTATTTGCCGGTAGAGTTTCGGGAACAAATTCCAACGATGCAGGAATTGTTGATTATGCGCGACGCAGGCAGGTTGAACAGCATTCAGTCGCAGTGGTTTCGCGAAAGCAAAGCTCGCGAAGAGTTGTTTGATTGCGAAGCTGATCCGCACGAGTTGAATAATTTGGCAGGAGATCCGGCATATGGCGATAAGCTTAAGGAATTAAGTTTGAGATGGATCGTTGGATTGCTGAAATTGGAGACCAGCCTAACCTCCCCGAAGCAGAACTCATTAAGCAACTTTGGAACGGAACCGATTCGCAGCCTGTTACGGCCGATCCGGTTATCGTTGAAAGCAACGGGAAACTGACGATTGCCTGCCCGACCGAGGGGGCATCAATTGGCTATAAAATTATTGGTGAGGACGGTGTTGAACCGCAGACGTGGACCATATTCCAGGAACCGTTGACCGCTCCCGCCGGTGCCGAGATAATGGTTAAGGCACACCGGATCGGATACAAAGCCAGCAACCTAGTTCGGAAATAAAAAAATCATTGAATTTTGAGTGGGACTCGTTTATAGTTTGTCTAAAGACTTATTCAAAAAGCGAAGTTGAGGGATATGAGGTGTATGAAAATGCACCTCTTTTTTTTGTCCGGAAATTAGCTGCAGAAAGTCGCTTTTTGGTCCTGAAAAAGGCCGAAAAATGAAAATGAAACAATATTTCTAATATTCGCACAATACTGAAATAAAAAGCAGCAATCAATGCTTTGATTTGAAGTGGGAGAAAAAACCAAGTTGAATAAATTGAAAAACAGCTCTATAACAGTTTCTCTCATAGAAGGATAAAACGATGGCGAAATCGTTTTCGGTGTACAGCACGGTTCGCTTAAATCCTTGCTTAAATGAAATTTCGGTGTAAATAAAATCACCAAACGAAGAATATTAAGCGTGTACGGTAGACGAAGTTTAATCCTAAAGCAAAGCGTTTCGTTTTTTAGTGGTAAGTGTCTTTCGGGGAGTCGGCCATTCAACGCTTCCGAAGAAAATAGTTGGCAAAACTACGAAACCCGAACTTTGCTGCTGGTGAGAAATGAAAAGCTAAAACTTCAGAAAAGTAATTACTAAATCACGTTTTTTTTTGACAGACCAATGACTAAACTATATTTCATCCTAATTCTGTTTGCATTGCAAGAATCGGTTCTTGCAACTAATCCGATCATTCCAAACAAAGGCGCAAACGATCCTCATATTCGGATTATGGATGGTAAAGCCTATTTGTCCGCTTCGCACGATAAATCAATCGATAATAAGGGATTTGTCATGGAAGACTGGTGGCTTTGGTCTTCGGATGATTTGGTAACCTGGAAGCACGAGTACACTTTGACCCCGGAGGAAACCTATATCGGAAAGCCTTTTGCAAGTTGCTGGGCGACGGATATCGTAAAGCGTAACGGAAAATTCTATTGGTATTTTTCGGAGGGGAACGAGCAAACAGGAGTGATGGTCGCGGATTCACCCAACGGGCCATGGCGCGATCCCCTTGGAAAACCTTTGTTGACCTCGGAAATGACGCCAACTCACGAATATGATCTCGGGATTGTACAAGATCAGGCCGGTGAGTATTACATCGTTTTTGGTGTTTGGGATTATTATATCGCCAAGTTGAATGAAGATATGATCTCGTTGGCAGAGAAACCACAAAAAATAGAGATAAACAATCCGTGTGGCCCCTATAATCTGGATGGTAAAAACATGGAAAAGCCGACCGATGATAAGCCATTTATGCATTATTATCGCGGGAACTATTATTTGTCGTGGGGCTGCTTTTACGCGATGGGCAAGAGTGTGTATGGCCCTTTTGACTATAAGGGCTGCATCATGGACTCGACCAGTTTTGCTTCGGGCTATATTGAGCCCACATGGCCCACTGGGTTCCGGCAAGGACGGCATGGTTCTTTTTTTCAATGGCACAATCAGTCGTACTTTGCCTATTGTGACATTAGCCAAACCGGAAACCGCTATTTCCGCGATACATTCATGAGCTATGTACACTACAAAGAAAATGGTGAAATAGCACTGATTCGGGTCGACGGAACAGGAGTTGGTAATTATCAGGCCCGCAATGGAACGATCGAAGCGGAAGATTTTTACGATTCTTCCGGTATCGAAAAGGTAGAAAACAACCGGGGCGGATTTAGCATTTCTGCCATCAATGACGGTGAATATCTGATTTTTAACAATGTCGGAGGACTCAAGGAGAAAAAAGGTATCCGACTTAATTTTTCGAAAATTGAAAAGTGCACTGTTGAGCTCAGAAAAAATAATCCTGGTGGCGATTTAATCTCATCAATCACCTGCCGTCAGCCTCAAAGTTATGGAAAGTTTACAACATCGCTTCCTGATACGATAAACCTGTGTTTTGTGTTTAAGGGTGAGAAAGTTAAGTCGGTGGAATTTGATTCCTATTCATTTGAATAATGACAATGAAAGATAGATTCATGATAAAAATTGTTTCTGTATTAACGGTACTTACAACTGTTGGCCTTACCGGTGTAAATGCGGCAGAGCAGCCTAATGTGGTTGTTTTTTTGTTTGACGATTTGCGTCCCGAGTTGGGATGCTATGGTAATAATCAAATTAAAACACCGAACATAGATGCCTTGGCAACTGACGGAGTCATGTTTACAAAAGCATATTGTCAGCAGGCCATCTGTGCACCTTCCCGTATGAGCTTGTTAACCGGGTTACGTCCCGAAACCATTGGTATATATGACTTATTTACGCCACTTCGGTCGGTGCATAAAGAGATGGTTACAATGCCTCAGTTTTTTAAGGAAAATGGATACACCACTGTTAGTGTCGGAAAAGTGTATCATCATTCATCAGATGATAAGGAGAGCTGGAGTATTCATTTTCCCAAGGAAAAAAATGACTGGCTGAACCCTGAAAATATGGCGATTATTGATAGCCTGGTTAAAGCCGGGGATACCAGAAACGGGCCTGCTTTTGAATGTGCCGATGTGGATGACGACGCTTACGCCGATGGTCGTGTCGCCCGAAATGCCGTTGAGACACTTCGCAAAATAAAGAATGAAAAGTTTATGATGGTTGTGGGGCTAAGTAAGCCTCATTTGCCCTTCAATTCACCCCGAAAATATTGGGATTTATACAATCGAGATGATTTTCAAGTACCTAGCAGAGAGACACCTAAGGGAATGTACCGGTTGGCATTGTCAAAATGGGGGGAGTTGCGAAAGTATTATGGAATACCTCCGGAGGGACTTCTGGATGATGATAAGACCAGAGAGCTGATACATGGCTATTATGCCTGCGTGAGCTATATGGATGCGCAGATGGCCAGAGTGATGAAAGCACTGGAAGAGTTGGATTTAAGAAAAAATACCATTGTGATTCTCATGAGTGACCACGGTTGGAAATTGGGTGAATATGGTGCCTGGTGCAAACATACCAATTTTGAATTAGACGTAAATGTACCGATGATTATTAGTCGGGAAACCGGATACAAAGCACGGGTAACGAATGCTAAAACGAATGCCTTGGTTGAGAACATCGACATATTCCCAACGATTGCCGAAGCTTGCGGACTTCAGCCCAAAAATATCGATGGCAAAAGCATATTGCCGGTCGTTGATAATCCGGGTATTGAATGGGACAGGGGGGCTTATAGCCTTTATCCACGCGGAAGAAAGATAATGGGATGTACTTGTACCGATGGAGAGTGGCGATATACGGAATGGCGAGATAGTGATACACAGGAAGTTCAAGTTGCGGAGTTGTATCGCTATGTTGAAGATAATCATATTGACAGTGATAATTATTCAGGAGATCCAGTGTACAAGGAAGTAGAGGAGCGAATGAAGAAGCTGATGGAAAAACAATATCCGAGGAATCGTCCGTCGTTTTATTCAGACGAGGAATAAAGAACACAGTCATTGTTTTTTTTTGAATTTGCATTTTAAACCTAGATCATTGAAATAAAACAAGTTATGAATAAATTGAATGTGTTGTTGATGTTGGCATTTTGTAGTTTGTCAATATCATTCACTGGCGCTGCTCAAACGTTGCAACACCCGGTAATCTGGACTACACCAGCCGATAAGGCTGACGTTTTAGCAAAAATCGAGAATTATAGCTGGGCAAGTAGTATTATCACTAAGGCGAAAGCTGCTATTGATGACAAAGTGACCACTCACTTATCAAATCCTGCTACTATTCTGAATACCATACCTGCACTGGCAACAGATGATAATCTATCTGAATCTGAGGCTAGTGCTGCAAATTCCGGACACGCTAAGGTACTCAACTACGCCTCATACGCGGCTATGGTGTACTATGTAACAGGAGAAGAAAAGTACGGGCAGTTTGCTGCCGATATTCTTTGGTACTACATCGAACAAGTAGCTTCGAGGACGCCCGAAACAACAGCCTTTAGCGGAAGCGATTTTTATGACCCTCGAAGTGGCTATGCGCATTTTGCAATTGCCTATGACTTTATGGTTAACTTCTTAAAGACAGCCGATACAAAAGTGTATCAGAAATCTACGGGAACAAAAGTGGATTTTGATAATGTGAAAGCACAAAAGGCGGTTTACAATATTGCCATGAATGCCTTGAATGAGCATGGAGGCGCTGATACAAAATATGGCAAAACAGTGAGTAACCACCCCATTCTAAGATCTTCAGGAGTATTGTTCAGTATTCTTTGTGTTGAAGATGATACCGAACGTGAAAGAATGTTTGATGTGTTTTGGAATGTTGGAACAAAAGAACAAAACTCGTTTACCAAAACTATCTTACCAATGTTCGGCGAACAAGGTATCTGGCCCGAGGCAGTCAGTTATAGCTTTATGCAGAACGTTACCCTGGTACTTAATATCGTTGATCGTCTTAAGCCGGATCTGAATGTGATGGCCAACAATATGCATATTCTGGATGGCAACTTCCTTTTCGATAACCTGAGACATCCGAACAGGCGCTTTGTGCGTTACGGCGATTCTCACCGCGACATTGACAAGACAGATGAATTATACAGATATACCTTAAACCTGGCGCAGCGAAGAGGTTTTACCGCGTATGAAGAAAAAGCTAAAGTTGCTCTAAGGCAAGGTTATGACGCGGTTGGTGGTTATAATCCACTTGTGCCGATTAGCACCTTTGATAATGTGCAGGCATTTGAACAATTGTTCTGGGGAATTGACATTCCGGAAACAGTGGAGGACGAGATTGATTTTCAGAAACCTACCGTAATTATTGAGCATGCGGGCGTTGCACTTCAACGTAATTATGTTGACGAAAACAACGAAGATTATGGCCTTTGTGGTATTATTGGAGGCGCTCATTACGTTCACTCACATTGTACGGGTATCACTATGGAGCTCTATGGCGCAGGTTATATTATGGCGGCCAATGCCGGTTTACCCAAAACACTAGCCGAAAGGAGTGAGCCGGAGCATGAAAACTATTTTTGGCGGCATGCCGGAAACAATACAATGATTGTCAATGGCGCAACGCATGGTATTCAAAACGGTTCGTGGAATACAGATTCGTATTTGTGGATGAATACGACCGTAAATGTTGCCGCAGAACCGAAGCATTTGGAAGATCCGATTCATCCGAGTTTTAGTTTTTCGACCCAGTTTTTGGATGACAAAATAAATAATGAGCAATCAAAACGAACACTAAGCACCATTCGCACAAGTGAAACGACTGGTTATTATTTTGATCTGTTTCGTTCAAAATCTCTTGACACAAATAATTTTCATGATTATATCTACCACAACCTGGGCGATGCGACTAAGGTCATGACAATGGATGGTAATGAGCTCAGTGTATCGCCTACCACACGTTATCAAAACGACATTGGTGATTTGCAGAAATCACCGGGTTGGCGATATTTTGAAGAAACAAATGTGACAGAGTCTACAGACGCAGCGATCCAGGTACGTTTTGATTTGAATGAAACCAATACATACATGAACATGTTTGCTCCGGCCGGGGTAGCACGCGAATATACTAAAGCCCTTGGGCCGGCAACACGCGAAGCAAAAGGTGGATACATCGACAAAAACACACAGATTCTGGCCGTAAGACAACAGGGTGAAGCCTGGGATAAGCCATATGTACATATTTTTGAACCATCAAAATCCACTAATACCAGCGTTAAATCGGTTGAGCATTTGTATCGGGAAGACGTTATTGTAGGAGCTAAGGTGACAAGTCAGGTTGACAATAAAACAGTTGTTGACTATGTGATTTGCCAGGAAGACGCCTCGACGGTTTTTAATATTCAGGAAATTGGGCTAAACTTCATCGGGCATTTTGCCGTCGTTCGTCAGGAACAAATACTGGATAAAGCCTATTTGACGCTTTACATCGGAGAAGGTACTAGTTTATCATTTGGTGAGTATACTCTGCAGGCGGATGCGGATAAAAAGGGACAAATGGTTGTCGAGGTTGTCGCTGATGCAGGCCGGACGCTGGGGTTTAAAGATATCTACAACGGGATGGAAGTTGACAAGGGCAGTGATTTAACTGTGGAGGCTATTGTTGGTGCCGATTTTACTGAGGTAGCTTTGTTTGTTAATGATGTGAATGAAGGAACGCTTACTGCAGCTCCATTTACGTGGACCTTAACAAATCTGACAGAACTGAATTATAATATCAGACTTGTTGCAAAAGATGCAAACAATGAAGAAGTAGAGAGAACTATTACCATAAAAACACCTCTGAATACTTTCTTTTCAGGAGAAGGCCAATATGAGATCTATAATTTCGGTAAATCAAAGTGGTTGGCGTATGATATTGCAACTGATGATGCCCTTGTTACTAGTACAGGTGATGCGGATATTAATAAATTTAACCTTGTAGCCAACGGCGATAAGTTTAACATTTATACAGGAGATCAACAAAAAATAGTAATCATTAATTCTTCCAGTAATAATACTGCTATGTTAGCAACTCCTACATCAGAACTTCTTGCTTCTGGTGATGCCCTCTTTAGCATAACGGAAGTAAGTTCAGAATTGTATATCATAGCTAGTGGAGTTTTAGATGCCGGCTCGAGCGTTAATTTGAATGTTAAATCGGATGGTACCGATGTGGGAAGAGGAACTTCAACGATAGATAATTACAAATGGAGTTTTACAAGGTTAGGGGGATTGGTGACAAGTGTTGATGATTTTAAAGAAGATAAAGGAGCTATTATAGTTTATCCAAACCCGGCATGCGAAACAGCCAAAATATACTTGAGCGATATTAAAAGAGCAGACATTGCTATTTACAGCATGTCCGGCCAATTGGTTTATACGAAATCGACCGATGAAGATGTGATCCGCGTATCCATCGGTTCTGAATTTGTGCCGGGTATCTACCTCGTTAAGGTGACTGATGAAAACCGAAAAATATATACCCAAAAACTAATCGTCCAATAGTTCATTGTTAGCGGGTGCGCTAATGCTGTTTCAATTTAAATCGTATGAAAAGAGTTTTAACATTTGTATCGTTTTTTTCAATTATCCTTTGTTTTGCCGGATGTAATTCCGGTAGTCCGGAAAGTATTGTTTCATTGCGCAAAATAATGTTTAACGACGGCTGGAGTTTTCAGTTGGGTGAGCACAAACTTGCGTCGCAACCAGGATTTGACGATTCCGGTTGGGGGCAGGTGAAAATTCCTCACGACTGGAGCATTGAAGGCGAAATTGATAAAGATAACCCATCCGGCCACTTTGGCGGATTTTACCCAGGTGGAGTGGGCTACTATCGTAAAACATTTCAATATAGAGATGACTGGGACGATAAGCTGGTTTTAGTGACTTTTGATGGCGTGATGAGCAATAGTAAAGTCTGGATAAACGGACAGCTTCTAGGTGAGCGCCCAAATGGTTACGTTGGCCTTACTTACGATTTAACACCACATTTAAATGACGGAATCAATACTCTCGTGGTGCGTGCCGATAACTCGGCGCAACCCAACAGCCGCTGGTACACTGGTTGCGGTATCTACCGTAACGTTTGGCTGAATGTGAAAAACAAGGTTTCGATAGTTGAAAATGGCACCTATATTAAAGCCGGCAATGTAAGTGCTGATTTTGCTGAGTTAGATATTGAAACAACGATCAATAATGCCACCGCGAATAGCGAAAACATCACCATTGTCGCTGAAGTTTTCAATCCGAAAGGACAGAAGGTTGGTGAACAAATAACAGAGCAACAATTGGCGGAAAGTGCTTCGGCAACAATCAATCAAACGATTGATGTTCAAGAGCCTGATTTGTGGTCGATTGAAACACCGGTTCAGTATTTATTGGTAACTAAGCTGATGAAGGGAACCGAATTGCTTGATCAATACGAAACACCATTCGGGATTAGGGATATCCGTTTTGAAGTAGAAACAGGTTTCTGGCTAAACGGGAAAAACATCAAGGTAAAAGGGGTAAACAATCATCACGATGGTGGCCCTGTTGGAGCTGCGGTTCCGAACGATGTGTTGCACCGTCGGTTAGTTATTCTAAAAGAAATGGGCTGTAATGCGATTCGTACTTCTCATAATCCGTTCAGTCCTGAATTTTATACAATGTGCGATACCATGGGATTTCTGGTGATGGACGAGGTGTTTGACGAATGGATTGCTTCGTGGCCCTGGGAGGATTTCAAAAAGAACCAGGGTAAAGTAAAACATGGTTACCATGAGCATTTTGAAAAATGGGCTCACCAAGATTTAAAAGATATTATTATTCGCGACCGCAATCACCCAAGTATTTTTATGTGGAGTGTTGGAAACGAAATACCTGACCAGTGCTACCCCGAGGGACCAGAGCGTTTAAAACCGCTCATGGAGATTGTTCATGCGCTCGACTCAACCCGTCCGGTAACCTGTGGATGTTGTTTTATTCATCTGGCAAACGAAACTGGGTTTGCTTCGATGTTGGACGTTACCGGTTACAATGGTGGTGGTGGCTCTGTTTTCTACGAAAAGGATAAGGCTGTTTACCCGAACAGAAAATTTATAGCGACAGAAATTCCTCATTCATTTCAAACGCGGGGCGTTTACAAAACGACAACTGAAATGAGATCGCCACAGCAAGGTATTGCCGTTCCTGATTTAAGTAAAGAAGAGATTTTTCCGGAGTTCTCACCGTTCTATTCCTCTTCGTACGATAATTCAAGTGAAAGGATTAGTGCCCGCGATTCATGGCGCAGAACAGATAGTCTGGATTATGTTGCAGGCGAATTCCGCTGGACCGGATTCGATTATCTGGGGGAAGCTATAAAAGGCTGGCCATCACGGTTCTGGAACTTTGGGATTATCGATTTGTGCGGTTTCCCAAAAGATCACTACTACTTTTATCAGAGCCAATGGACAACTAAGCCAATGGTGCACATCCTGCCTCACTGGACCTGGCCTGGCAAGGAAGGAAAAGTAATTCCGGTTTGGACCTATTCAAATGCCGATGAAGTGGAGTTGTTTTTAGACGGGAAGTCATTGGGGGTAAAGCCGAATGTCGCACAAATGAACCTTTCATGGGATGTCCCCTATGCCTCGGGTACTTTATTGGCAGTGGCTACAACTAATGGGAAAATTGTCGCTGAAGATGTCGTTGTAACTGCCTCGGAACCCGCCAAAATTGAGATTGTCGCAGATAAAAAAACGCTGAGAGCCGATGGTGAAAGTTGTGTTCATTTAGAGGTGAATGTGATGGATAAGGATGGAAACTTTGTACCCAATGCCAGCAATTTAATTGAATTTAAAATTAGCGGTCCGGCAAATAATATTGGAGTCGACAATGGCGACCCACTGGATTTAACATCGACTAAGCTCAACCAGCGCAAAGCCTTTAATGGTAAATGTTTGATGATATTGCAGAGTCAGCTTGAACCGGGGGAAATCCGCGTCGAAGCTGTCTCTGACGGCCTTGAGTCAAGTGAAATTAAACTGCGTGCAATTGAGTAGTGAATACAGCTTGTTTGCAACTAATTTTAGCTAGGAATGATAAGACAAATTGCAGACAGCGGATTGGGTAATTTGAAACGAAAAATAAAATAGTAAAACCATGATAATTATGAATATGAAGAATTTTGTTGCATTAGTGATGTTGGTATTTTTAATTGTTTCTTGTGGCGAAACAGACAAATCTCCAACCAAAGAAAAACTATTTGAAAAAGAGGTAGATGAATTACTTTCGAAAATGACATTGGATGAAAAGGTTGCTCAAATGCGCATGTTTCATGCCTCAAAGGGAATTGAGCTAGATGAAAATGATAACCTTGTTTTATCGGATGATGTAAAAGAACGGTTGAAAAACGGTATAGCCGGCATTAAAAACCCCGGAGAACATTATTCGCCGGAACGTTCAGCCAAACTGAATAACCAGCTTCAAAAATACATTGTTGAAAACAATCGGTTGGGGATTCCTACCTTTTTTGTTACCGAATCGTACAACGGGGTCGATGCACACGGATGTACCCGTTTCGGCAGACCTATCGCATTGTCATCAAGTTGGAATACTGAACTGATAAAGAAAGTTTACGATACGATGGGGCGTGAGGCTCGTCTGCGTGGTTTACACCTGACACATTCGCCTGAAGCCGATCTTGCACGCGATCCACGTTTCGGACGTATGAGCGAAACCTTTGGCGAAGATACCTATCTGGTCACTGAAATGATTGTGAACGCTGTAACTGGAATTCAAGGGGATTTCGATGGTTTGAAAAGTACTCACATTGGCGCCGTTTCCAAGCATTTTGCTGGCTATGCTCAGGTTCTGGGAGGTAAAAATTTTGCTTCAATGGAAATCTCGCCCCGTACTTTAATCGACGAAATATTTCCTCCTTTCAAGGCAGCCGTTCAGCAAGCCAATACATTGGGAATTATGGCTTCTCATGCCGATATAAACGGCATTGCAAGTCATGGTAACCCCTGGTTGATCACTGAGGTTTTACGAAACCAATGGGGTTTTGAAGGTTACACTGTTTCTGATGCGAATGACATTGGCCGGTTACACTATTTTATGAAAGTTGCTGAAACACCGGAACATGCCGTTGAACTTGGACTAAAGGCGGGTATGGATGTTGATTTGTACGCTGATGATGCCTACGCGCTTCTGCCTCAGATGGTTGAAAAAGACCCTGAGTTAGAAAAGTATATCGACCGCTCGGTGAAACACGTTTTACGTACCAAGTATATTTTGGGATTATTTGATAATCCGTACACTTCAGAAGAAGAAGCGAAAACAACTACCCGTAATGAGGATGCAGTGGAGTTAGCACATCAGGCTGATTTGGAGTCTGTCATTTTATTGAAAAACGAAAATTCGATCTTGCCTGTTCAGCATGGTAAATGGAAAAATATTGCTCTGGTCGGGCCTGTTTTGGACGAAAAAACAGAAGAGTACTTTAATAATGTTGCCGGTGGCCAGTTTAACTTTATTGCTGAGAAAGGATATAATTTAACCGATGGACAAATGTCCGTTCCATCGCTAACCCCTGAGGCCGAATGCAAAGCAGGTATTCAGAAAATTCTGGGGGTTGCACGTAAAAGCGATTTGGTTCTTCTTTTTGCCGGTGGCGATGAATATACATCGAAAGAGGCATTTTTTAACGGAGCCATCGGTGATCGCGATGATATTAACCCGGTTAGCTATCAGGATGATTTGTTGTTGGAACTGAAGAAATTAGGAAAGCCGGTTATTGTTGTGTTAAAACACCGCCGAACCTTGTCGATCAATACTTTTTCAGAAAAAGCCGACGCAATTATTGATTGTTGGGAATTAAGCGAATTTGGCGACCGGGCAGTGGCTGAACTATTATTCGGCGATGCAGTTCCTTCCGGAAAATTGCCTGTAACCGTACCAAGAACTATTGGGCAGTTGCCATTTCACTATAGCCAAAAGGAAATCAATTACAAGAAAGGTTATCTGTTCTCGGATACTACTCCGCTTTATCCGTTTGGTTTTGGACTAAGCTATACAACTTTTGCGTACTCAAGCCCGCAATTGTCAGATACGATTCTAACCATCAATTCAAAATTGTCCGTTAGTGTTGATGTTACAAATACAGGCAGCGTGTCGGCCAAAGAGGTTGTTCAGCTTTATATCAAGGATTTGTATGGCTCCGTAACACGACCGGATAAAGAGTTAAAAGCGTTCGATAAAATTAGTCTGCAACCTGGCGAAACAAAAACAGTTTCGTTTGAGATTGACTCGGAAATGCTTGAATTTACCGGAATGGATATGATAAAGAAAGCAGAAAAAGGAGCTTTCAAATTGATGATAGGAAGCTCTTCAGCGGATAATAATTGGGCTGACTTTCACTTGGAATAGAGGATAATGGAAAGAAGAAGATTTGTAAAAACCCTTTCGATGGGAGGGGTTTTATTAGCAACGCCATTTTACGGACTAGTGTCAGGATGTAGTAAAACAGTTGAAGAGCTGCCATACTTTCAGACATTGGTGAAAGATCTGTTGACCGATTGGTGCAATGGAATGTTAAAACATCAAATCATTGAACCTGAAAACCCGGCACGGCATGGAGCACTGGGATGTCCATCCTGCGGATTTATCCACGGACGATGCATGGATGCGGTGTATCCGTTCATGTATATGGCAGATAGCACTGGTGATAAAAAGTACCTCGACGCCGCAATCCTGGTCATGAACTGGGCTGAAAACAATGTTTCGCAGGAAGATGGCAGCTGGACTGTAATCCCGAATCCAAAGTCATGGAAAGGGATCAGCGTTTTTGGTGCCATTGCGCTGGCCGAAGCCTTGCATTACCATGGGCATCTTCTCGATAATGAGCTGAAAACGAAATGGCTTAATCGATTGGAAAAGGTTGGTGGGTATTTGTACGATACATTTACCATGACCTTTACCAATGTGAATTACGGTTTTACCTGTGTTTATGCCATGAACCTTTTGGGATCGGTATTGGATAAACCGGCATACACCCGGCGAAGCCGGGAATTGGCAAAAGAGGTAAAAGACTTTTTTACCGAACCGAATAAGCTGTTGTTTGGTGAAGGTAAACCGAGTAATATTAAAAGTCCGCGTGGATTAAATTTTGTTGATTTGGGCTACAATGTCGAAGAGTCACTCAATGGCCCGGTGATGTATGCACTTCACGAAAATGATGAAGAGATGTTGGAGCTGCTTTCCAAATCAATGGAAAGTCATCTGGAGTTTATGCTGCCCGATGGAGCATGGGACAACAGTTGGGGAACACGGCAGGCGAAGTGGAGTTATTGGGGAAGCCGAACAACCGACGGCAGTCAGGTAACCTTTGGCATGATGGCAGATAAAAATCCGGCTTTTGGTACGGCAGCAATTCGTAGCACCGAGCTTTTAAAGCGGTGTACTTCCGATGGCTTGCTGCATGGCGGGCCGCATTTCATTTCGCACGGTGTTAAGCCATGCATCCATCATACTTTTGCACATGCAAAACCTCTTGCTTCAATTTTGGATGCAGGGAAAAAATTACCCCGGATAAATCCAGACACAGCCTTGCCAAGAGCTGTGTCTAAGGGTGTAAAAGAATTTCCGGAGATCGCCACCTGGTTGTTTGCTGCAAGTTCATGGAGAGGAACAGTAACCACTTACGATGCAGTTTACAAGGAACATGTGCAGCAGGCAACAGGAGGTTCACTGGCTGTTTTGTATCATGATAAAGTTGGTACTTTGTTTGCCGCCAGCATGGCTAAATACCTTCTTGTTGAACCCAATAACCAGCAACCCAACCCAGAAGAGGATTTTGCTTTGACTCCTCGTATAGAGACGTTTAAAGATGGCCGATGGTATACGAACCTCTATGATCTGGAAGCCAGGGTAAATGTGGTGGAGAACGATCATCGAATTGCGTTTGATGTTGAGGCTTCGCTCAAAGATGAAGAGCGGATGCTGGTTGAAGGGACCGCTTCCGTGTTTAATATCAACTATGCTTGCACTAACGATCGCTTTGAGTTCAAGGTGAAACCTTCAGGAGATCAGGAGATTAGTTCTCCGTCAGCATTGGTTTTGCCAGTCATTTCGCCAACTGGCGAAAAGGTGACTCAGGTTTCCCCTACAGTTATTGAAGTAGAGAAACCGGAAGGGAAGCTTGTCGTTGAATCAAATGTACCATTAACGATAAAGGATACCGAAAAAGACCGGGTTTTTAATATGGTTCCGGGCGCGGAAGCGATTCCTATCCTAGCCTATTTTACACCGGAAATATCAGAAGTGATTTGTACCATTAAGGTGATTTAGTTCATCGGTGTTCAATCGCATGAAATAGTTTAATGCTTATCAATCCAAGCATTAGAATTATAGTTGGAGTATTTCAGGGTAGCAATACATTTCGACCTATAGAAGCCGTCTTTGATTGGTAACTCGAATTGAGTAGTTGAGCAAAAACTCAAAATGCCAAATGAGGCGCTTTGATGCTTACAATCAGGGGCGGTTTTCTATGGGCGACGATGCGCAACAAATCGCCTCAAACAGCTTGCCAGTTGCATAAACGATTGTAAATGTAAGCCGGGTTATTTCGGTAAAATAAATTTGCTTCGATTTGAACCGTGCAACTTTATGAACAGCCTGCAAATAAAGCTGACCAAATCCAGCTATGCTCAGATCAGTCGCTTATTTTTCAATAACTTTTTCAGATTCTCGTGTTTTTTCCAAAAGCGATCTTCTATTCTTTTGATGGTCGAGTCGTAATCCGGATGACTTTTTAATGGCTTCATAATCGGATCTTTTCCCTGGAATAGCACGATCCAGTATTGGTAGTTATCCTGTGTGGCAAACGCTTTTAGTTGCTCAATCGCCAGGTCGGTTTTACCTTCATACGCGTACTTTACGGCCATGCTGGCACTTTTGTAAATCGATTGATCCTTTTCGCAGTAATCGGCGTAGGAATTAAAAAATATTGTTGCCTGTTTTTTCAATCCTTTTTTGTGGTAGACCATAGCAATTTTCACATCTTCATGCGGATAGATATCCAGATTTAATCGTTCTCTGGTATCGACAAATTTTTCGTAATAATAAAAGGCGCTGTCATAGTCTTCCTGAAAATAATAGACTTTCGCCACTTCCTGCAAAATGTCCAGGCGGGTCGTATCCTTGTTCCATTCTTCAATTAATTGTTTTTTTGTTTCTGCTATATCTTCGTGTTTGGCGTACAGGATAAAGGCTTTCAGTAATGGCGCATAATAATTATCAGGGTTGTAGTCCAACGACTTGTTAATATAAGTAGTCGCTTCATCTACAAAACCGGTTTGGACAAGCGCGTTGCTCAAATGCAAATAGATATAACTTTGGGTGATCGAATCATTGGCCGCGATATTGAGTTGAATGCCTTTCAACGCGTATTGCAGGTATTTGTCGGTGTTGGGAATTACGCGGGCATACAAATCGGCAAGCATCTGAACCACAGCTGAAGAGTTCGGATTGTACTCCAAAGCCTTTTCAAGATGTGGCAAAGCCAATTGGTACTCTTCTATTTGCATATAGTAAAGTGCTTTGGCAATAAGGCTTTCAGCCGATTTGGGATCGTAAAGCAGAGCCTTGTCTGCAAAGGCGTTGATTTGTTCGGTATAGTGTTTTTGTTTTTGGTACACATCGAGAAAGTAGTACGCTATAGCGACATTGGCATAGGCCAGCGCAAACTGCTCATCATTTTCTATCGCCTTCTTAAATAGCGGAATAGCCTGTTCCAAACCTTCTTTGGTTCGGGAGTAATAAGGCTCCAGAGCCTTGAGGTAGTAGTCGTAAGCCTGTAAATTTTCAGTCGGTATTTTCTCAATTTGTTTTATTTCGGCAGGCGTCACAATGGCCTCTATCGCATCAGCTATTTTCCGGGCCACTTCATTCTGAAGCGCAAAAACATTTTCCACTTCCCGACTATATTGCTCCACCCAAATCGGTCGGTCGCTTGATGCTTCAATTAATTTTATATTCAGCAAAACCTGATTTCCAACACGCTGGCCGCTTCCTTCTACCAGATAATTCACATTCAGTTCTTCGGCTATTTCAGGAATGCCCATCGTCGTATTCCGATACTTTGCCACCGAAGTCCGACTGATCACTCGCAGGTCTCCAATTTTTTGCAGATTATTCAAGGTCGATTCCATCAGCCCGTTAACGAAATACAGGTTCAACGAATCGCTGCTTTCATTTTTGAAAGGCAACACTGCAATGGATTTTTCAATGTCGATTTCAGTTGGAACGGTACTTCTTATACTGAAAAGCAGCAGGGGAATGACGATGATGAGTAGAAACGCGGCCGTTATCAGCTGCCATTTGTATTTGGTCAAAACACTTAGACGGCTTGGTTTATTTTCATCCTGAGCAATTCCTTTTCTTACCTCGCCGGGTGAGTACCCATAGTGTTCGCGAAAGCATTTTATAAAATACGATGTGTTTCCAAAGCCCACCTGATACGAAATCTCAGCAACGGACATTGTCGTTTGCTCAAGCATTTCCATTCCTTTTATAAGGCGAACCTGACGAATAAATTGGCTTGCAGAAAGCTGTGTGTTTGTTTTTATTTTTCGAAGTAAACTGGAACGGCTCATGTGCATTGTTTCGGCCAATTCAGATACTCCAAACTGTTCGTTCGAGATGTTCTCCAGAATAATCGCTTCTGCCTTTTCGATAAAATCGGATGTGGTATTTGAGGTATTCGACATGCTTGTTCTTATTTAACGAAAGTAGAAAAAATTACGCAATTGCAGGCAATGTGTCAATCGACAGAATCGGCTAATAGGGCCTGTTTGCTGCATAGTTGTTATTTGTGCGTCATAGTTTTTATGCCTTATTCAAACTTAACACATTTGGCTGCATAGCTATTAAACCTTGCACGGGCGATTGTTTCATCTTTGTGACAGCGTTTTTTAAGTCGAACATTAAAATTAAAATCATGAAAACACAAAAGTTTAATTCAATCAAAATGCTTGTCAGTTTTTCGTTTCTTTTCCTGTTCTTTTTTAGTGCATGCACGCAAACGGGCAAAAGCAACAACACGCAGGCGGAAAAAAATGTTGAAGCAAAGTCGACAGTAGAGGCACCGAAAATCGATCTTCAGACCGCTGTAATATCGGGCAATCTCGAAGCCGTAAAACAGCACATCGAAGCCGGCACCGATCTCAATAAGAAAGATCAAATGAGTGGTTCAACGCCATTAATGTCGGCAGCCACTTTCAACAAACCGGCTATTGTTAAAGCACTAATTAATGCCAATGCCGATTTAAACCTTAAAAATAACGAAGGGTCGACTGCTCTGCACGCAGCGGCTTTCTTTTGTCGTATTGAGATTGTACAGATGCTGATGGATGCCAAAGCCGATAAAACCCTGAAAAACAAGTACGGAGCGACACCTGGCGAAACTGTTGCCGGACCATTTGCAGACATGAAGCCTGTTTATGAAATGCTTCAGCAACAATTGGAGCCATTCGGATTAAAACTTGATTTGCAGGAACTGGAAAAAACACGCCCGGTGATTGCCATGATGTTGCAGTAATCAATTCAAAATGAGAACTAAAATGATAACCGAACGAAGACACGATATTGATTGGTTGCGCGTGATCGCGATTGGCCTGTTGTTAATCTATCATATCTCCATTGTTTTCCAACCCTGGGCCATGTTTGTTGGCTTTATCAGAAGCAATGAACCCCTGGAAAGCTTATGGAAACCCATGACTATGCTAAACGTGTGGCGTATTCCACTCTTGTTTTACGTGTCGGGTATGGGCCTGTATTTTGCCATGAAAAAGCGAAATTTGCGGCAGTTGCTTACTGAGCGTACCAAGCGGATTTTGTTCCCTTTTCTTTTTGGCATCCTGGCTATTGCTCCGCTCCATATGTTTATTTTTCAAAAGCACTATAATTTGCCTTTAAGCTATTATGCTCATGCCGGTCATTTATGGTTTCTCGGGAATATATTTGTTTATGTGCTGCTGTTGTCGCCACTATTTGTGTACCTGATGAAAAAAGAAGGAGGGAGATTCAGAAAAGGACTATCTTCCTTTTTGAGTAATCCGATGGGACCCATTTCTATTTCCATCTTTTTTGTTGTGGAAGCTATGGTTATCAAACCTCAGATATATTCAATTTATGCTCAAACATGGCATGGATTTTTCCTTGGTTTGCTTGCCTTCTTTTTTGGCTTTCTTATCGTGTATAGTGGTAACGTATTTTGGCAAACGATATCGAAATGGAAGTGGCTGTATGTCGCTCTGGCCGTAATTTTATACACCATCAGATTGCTGGAATTCGAAACAACTTCGCCGGGCTATCTCATGGCCATCGAGTCAAATTGCTGGATATTCGGGCTTTTCGGTTTTGGATACAAATACCTAAACAAGCCTAGTGTTGCTCTCAGTCGCTTAAGTCAAGCTGCCTATCCGGTGTACATTATACACATGTTTGCCTTGTACGCCGGTGCTATGATTATTTTACCGTTGGAGATTTCGCCTGTTATGAAATTCATCGTTATAACGGTGTTTACATTTGGCGTTTGCTACATCATTTATGAATTTATCATTCGAAGGATTAGTTTCTTAAGACCTTTATTTGGGTTGAAATGGAGATTAAACAAAGTTGAAAAGTGACTGTTATGAATGCGTTGTGATTTTACATCATTCTAAAAAAATATACTATCATGACAAGGAAACAAACCAAACAAATACTCCGGGGCGTATTGCTTATCGGAACCGTAGTCTCCATGTTTTTCGTGCCCTGGATTTTGGTGAAGACATGGTTGACGCCACTTCCTGACACCGTACAGGAGCAAGTAAATGACGCCATTGGACTTGGATTTGATGGAATCCTTGTATATGTAGACCGCGCAGGAACAGAGCCTGCATTTTACGCCGCAGGTTGGAAAAACCGGGAAAATAGGATACCAGCCAATCCGCATGCCTTGTTCAAGATTGCCAGTATCGGTAAATTGTATGATGCTCTGGCCATTACCAAATTGGTCGGTGATAACCGTCTGTCGTTGGATAAAACGCTTGCCGATTACTTTCCAGAGCTTGTGGGAAGAATTGAAAATGCGGAGAGGATTACCTTGAGAATGATGGTGGAGCACCGGAGTGGTATTCCGAATTTAACGAACACTCCAAATTTTTGGATCGATCCCCCAAAAAGCAGCAGCGAAGCGCTTGAACGCGTATTGGATTTGCCGGCTAGCTTTTCCCCGGGCGAAGACTATGAATATTCAAACACCAATTATTTACTGATAACGTTACTTATTGAAAAAGTGACGGATATGAGCAAGTTCGAATATATTAAGAAGGAAATTCTCAATCCACTCGGGCTGAAAAATACGTTCGGATCATTTCACGAGGTGAATTTGGACGATTTAATGAGTGGCTATTATGTTGGTGTAGAAGAGGATATTAAAACAACTGACTATGGCTCAATGATTGCGACAGCAGAAGATGTGGGGATATTTCTACGCGCTTTAAACGACGGCTCTTTGTTTGATGAAGGAGAACAGGAAATCTATTCTTCAATCTATGTATACAATCATACCGGCCTTATTCCGGGTTACCAGAGTATTGCAAAATACCACAAAGATATCGACACGGTGGTCATTCAATTTGTGAATACAACCAACTTTGATGGCTATACCTGGAGCTTATTTGAAATGGTGTATAACCGTGTTGTGAAAATACTGAGACGGGAATAGGGTGCATACCCGGTTCAAGCGGGTTTTGCCACTTGATCCGATGGTTGGTCAATCTAATCAGTTGGAAGAGCAGGCCAACGGACCATCAACGAAAAAGATGGCTTTACCAACTACTTAATTTTTTTTCAATTTAAACACGAATCAATGAACTTTAGAGCGAAAAAATATGGAATTGTAGCAGGCATTTCACTCGTACTTATGGCCATTGTTGCAGGGTTCACGTTTGGCTATGCACACCGCAAACTGGGAGCAAATTCCCCTGAAGGGATTTTAAATAATCTGATTGCCAACACATCACTGTTTTATACTGAATTGGCTGGCTGGAGTATCATTTTTATTTTTGACTTGATTGTGGCTTTTGCATTGTATGGGTTTTTTCGCAATGCCTCGAAACAATTGTCGGCAATAACTGCCTTCATTAGAGTTTTTTACACGCTATTATTGGGGATTGCCATTTTGCAATTATTTAAAATAGTTCCGGCGATAGCAATCGATAACCCCATTCACGATCACCTTACTGCAGTCGAAACGGCAGCTCATTTTCAACTGTTTGAAAGACTATGGTCGATAGGCCTCATTATATTTGGATTGCATCTCATCGGTTTGGGAGCTTTATCACTTAAGTCACAAACAGTACCTAAACCGATAGGCTATTTGCTTTTTTTCGGCGGGCTTGGCTATACGTTTTTGCATGGTGCCCGACAGTTAAGTTTCTTCGATCCGAACCAACTTCAGTCGGTTGAAACATTTCTTGCTTTCCCGATGGCGCTTGCCGAAATTTTGTTGGCATTCTGGCTCTTGTATAGTGGTTTACGAAAACCACACTTAGAATTAAAAAATTAGTATCTGTTTTAGGTATGGCGCATTATAAGCAGGGAAAAAAATGAAAAGCTGGTGTGCGAATAAAATGAGAAGCCATTAAAAAAAAATAGTGGCAGACATATGAAACGAGCATGGTACAAATTACAACAAAAGGTAATGTATAAACTCTGCGAGTTTCGCGTGAGATTCAGAAGATGTTCAAAGGTTTATTGTTTGATCCAACAGCGAATCAGTAACTTAATTAATATATATGCAGATGAAAAAAGTAATTACAACTCTTGCATTAACGCCTATTGTATTATTCGTTCTCGTTCTGGCGATTTTATCGATTTTGTATTCTCCTACCTATGTTTACCGACTAGTTACTCAAAATGTGGCTGATGTGTATGATTACCAGTTTTATGAAAATAGAACGATTGCGGCTTCTGCCAATGCATTTCAGTTTACCCAACGCGAAAACGATGAATATGTTGAAGACTTATTTCAGGATAGAATCTCCAGATCAGGCTTTAAAACATTTGACAAATGGGCCGAAAAGTCGCAAACTACTGCCATGATATTTATCCGTAGGGATACAATCTTGTATGAAAAATATTTTAACGGATTTAGCAGGGATTCCTATTTTCATTCGCAGTCTATGGCAAAATCATTTATTTCATTTTTAATTGGTATTGCGATCGACGAGGGGCTGATTTCAGGAGTGAATGATCCCATGACAAAATACATTCCTGAACTCAAGGAACGCGATCATCGATTTGAGAATATCACGATCAAAAACCTGCTCGAAATGCGATCCGGACTTCAATATAATACCAGCTATCTGCCCGGAACCTATATCCATGCACCCTGGCACGATGAGGCAGTGGGGTACTACCACCCGAATGTTCGTAAACTTTTACTTAAAAAGGTAAAAATTGCTACTGAACCAGGAGGTGATTTTCAATATTGCAATTACAATACCAGCTATCTGGGATTAATTCTTGAAAGAGCAACTAATCGCACGGTATCTGAATATCTTGAACAAAAATTATGGTCAAAAATTATGGAATACGATGCCTTGTTTTCGATCGATAGTAAGAAATCAGGGTTTGAATATATGCCTAGCCGTTTGATAGCAAGGGCTATTGATTACGCCAGATTTGGACGGCTTTTTTTGAATGAAGGCAATTGGAATGGAACCCAAATTATCTCCCCGGATTGGGTGTTGGAGTCAACCACCGAAAATGAGAGCATTCCTCGCAATAGATATCCCGAATGGTTTGGAGAAGGTTGTAAAAGGGTGTTTTACAGTTATCAATGGTGGGGCCATTCAAATTGTGATTCCACATTTCAATTTGCAGCTTCCGGAAATTTAGGGCAAAACATTTATGTTATTCCCGATAAGGAAATTGTTATTGTTCATTGTGGTAACTCATTAGATCATTATGGGGATAATGATTTATGGGAGATTGCGGCGAAACTATAATCTTTTCATCGATCGAATAACTGTGGGGTCGTAGGTCGACTATCTATTTTGCAGCCGTTTGTTATGAACACTTACGCTTTCTTGTTTTGTTATAACTTACGCAATGGAATCCACCTCCGGAAGCATTTAATTTATAAGCATCACAAAACACTATTTTATGATTGGGAGCCAGTTTCTTAAAAACACTGGCTGTTTTTTCATCTGCTTTTTGGTAACTACCAGAACTATCTACATAATTGTCATACGAGGGTAGAACAATTACTTTATCAGTAATCAGGAAATTAAGGTAACTTGAAACTAATACGGATAATTTCTTTTCTCCATTCCTCGTTCCATTTTCTCCCAAAATAATTGGAGCCACCGGTACTCTAACAATATTTATCTTTCGTCCATCCTGCAGACGGGCATTTTGCAAAATCTGGTAATTTTCTTCCATTCGTAAGTAAGTTTCATGCATTAATTCATCGGTAGAGGCTAATATCGAATCAACTTCTGCCAACAAAACCGTGCTATCATTTACGAAACGACAAAACTCATCAACATGCCCATTTGTGCCGGCGAACTCGTAATAAAAATCACCATCTATTCCTCCTTTGCTTTCATCTGTTACCAATCCTTTATTCAGCCAAATTATATTAGTTTGATTAAAAGCATTTTTATAGTAGAATTCTATTTGATCCGTAAAACAGTCTGCATTAATATATTTCTCATATTGCCTGACCAAAATAACAGTTCCTTTTCCGTTAAATTCGCGCGCTCCTCCAATACTTCTAAATAAATCATTCCCACTTAATCTGGTTTTCGATTTAAACGGAAACTTTTTCATCAGCCAATCTCCTTCGGGATATCGATTCATCAACAACAATTTTTCACGACCCTTTTTATCATACAGAAATACCGGGAAATGATCTCTTAGCCAAAAGGAAGCCTTGGGGATTTCGAGCGATAAAAAATCAATATTTTTTAAATCAACCCCTTCTTGAAGCAAGTCATTTTGTATTTTTTTTTCATTCTTTTTACCCCCATCATATACCAGGGTGACATGTTCATAAATAGAAAGGGTTTTTACTAAATCCTTCGTAAAATCCGGAGTAGCTGTACTCCATCCAACATACACCGTTTCGCACTCTTCAAAGTCAGCGGAAGGATAATACTCTTTTGTTCCTTTTGAACACCCTCCAATTGAAACACTTACTACTATTAAAACCCAGACACAAAAATTGGTTAAAGCCAAATTTTTAACATAAAACCCATGCCGAGCATTCATACTCATTCTTTTTTCAACTTGTTTTTTATTACAACACTCTGTTACCTCCCTGTAGGAGTGGACATGATATTTAATTAACAAAGCCAAACATCACATTTTCAACTACTTTATTAAGCAATTCTCCAACTTGTTAATTGTAAACTATAAGGAATCTGAATTCGATTTAAATTCAAAAAATTTGCTCATTCGTTCGCTACCTGCCTGTTGCAGGAGACAACAAAGACTTTACCCGGATAGCGGGAAATGAAATGACTTAAATCCAGATTGTATTCATTTGAACTTTTCGCAAATATAGATTTTTATATTTCCAGATTTGTTTTTTGCAAAAAATATGATTGAGGTGGCGTAGTTTTATAATTATTAATGGTAACGCTCCAATATTTTGTGGTTGTGCATATACTATCACGACCATCTTGCCGGATCATTTCCACTATATTTCCTGCATCACTAAATAGGCGGTGTATAGAATGTAAAATCCAAATAAAATCCCCGCTTCCCAGCGGTCTAACTTTTTCTTTTGGCCGGTTAGCATCGAAGTAAATACAAAAACAGTTCCTCCGATTAAAATGAACAAATCCAAATTGAATTTCGGATTATACTCAATCGGTTTTATTATGCTACTAATGGATAGAATTAAAAGGATGTTGAAAATGTTTGAACCGATGACATTACCAATGGCGATGTCACTGTTCTTTTTCATTGCTGCCACAATCGATGTGACCAGTTCCGGCAACGATGTTCCTGCAGCAACAATCGTTAGCCCGATGATTTTTTCACTAACGCCTAATGTGGAGGCAATGCTAACACTATTCGTCACAACAAGGTGTCCGCCCAATATCAATCCGGCAAGTCCTGAAATTATAAAGCTCCAGATTTTTATCGCTGATTTTTGATGGTCAGTTGTATGAGACTGAGGCTCATTTTTCAGTTGAGTAAAGACATAATACAAGAAAAGGCAAAACAATCCCAGGTTTATAAATCCATCAATTCTACTTGAATAGGTTGGTCCGGAAAAGTGAAAATCATTTAGCAGGAACAATGCCAATAGGGCAACAAACAGTGAAATTGGTATTTCTTTCCACGCTGTTGATGATTGAACTTTAATCGGCAGAATTAATCCGGAGAAACCAAGAATAATAAACAAATTGAAATTGTTGCTTCCGACGATATTCCCCAGAACAATGTCGGAATAGCCATTCAGCGAAGCAATAATATTTACAACTAATTCAGGAGCCGAAGTGCCAAAAGCCACAATTGTCAACCCAATCACCAAATCCGACACATTGTATTTTTTTGCTAAAGCTGAAGCTCCGTCAACAAGCCAGTTTGCTCCAAAAATCAAGGAGACAAATCCCGCAACAACCAATAAGACAGGAATTACCATACAATCATTATTTTTGCCAAATGTAATCGAATATGAGTTTGGTTTTGCGATTTCCTGCAAAGTATTTCGTTTGGATAATCGCTTGGTAGGTGCAGGCGGAACGGATATCTACATGGCGAAAGGTCGAAAATACGAATTGAAAAACAGAAGCATCAGTTCTAAATTGGTTGTGAAGGTTTTTGATGCTTGTCCAAATCATCGAAAGTAAAAATTGAGCCGATAAAAAGGAAACAATGCAACCCGATGGATTTGCATCCTTCATCTAATAATTTACTTTTGTCAAACCTTGTAGCGCTTTTATAGCACTCGTGAAATTGCAGTTTGAATTGCACTGAACCTACAATAACAAATATAACTAACCAAAGCCATTGATTATGATCCGGTTGTTTTTTGTTCTTTTATTTTTAATACTGCAGTCTCTGGCCCAAGCTCAGAGTTACTCCCAGCTTTACTTTGAAAGAATCGACAGCGACTACAAAGGATTGATTTCAGATGTCGTTAATTCAATCTATCAGGATTCGAATGGCTTCATGTGGTTCTCAACTGATGAAGGTATTGCCCGCTACGACGGCTACGAATTCAGAAGTTTTAAGACAGACCCGCAACTTGGATTATTTTATGGGGTACAGATTAATAAAATTGTATCGGATAACGAGGATCGTATTTTTATCTGTACAAATCATGGGTTTTATGCGTATACAAAAGCGTTTGAACCGACCATGCAATTTGCAGTCGACCTGTTGGATAAGAAGGGTATTGTTGATTGCTTAACTGCCCGAAACGGAAAAATATACGTTTCAACTGACGAAATTCTTTATGAGTTAGATCCTGTTGCACAAACAGCCAACATACTTACACTTGAAGACGGGAGAACTAATATTGTTCCAAAACAAATTGTTGAAGATTCTAAGGGGCGAATTTGGGTTGGCAGCTGGGAACGCGGACTTTTATTGCTTCGGCCGGAAAGTAAAAAACTCACTTCGTACAAATTATTTGAACGTACATCGCCAATTGGGACTACAAACTCCGTCAATTCGCTTTTCATCGATAGTCAGGGCTATTTGTGGGCAGGAACCTGGGGGTGTGGTTTGCATGTGCTCGATGTTAGCTCCGACTCCGCAGTTAATGTGATCAAGTCGTTTACGTATCATCCAGAGGATAGTAATTCAATCCCCGGAGATATTATCCATGTCATTCGTGAAGATATCAATAATACAATTTGGATTGGTACACCATACGGTTTGGCTGCTATTCGGTATCCACTAACCAGAAAACACCAGATTAGCCATTATACCACCAGCAACAATAAAGATATTTCCTCTAATATTATTAAGGATATTTTCCGCGATCGTTCCGATTTACTTTGGATTGCTACAAAGGGCGGGGGAGCAATGAAACTCAACCTGGATCAGAAGAAATTCGTCACGAAACAAATTCCTGAATTAGATCAGCAAATTAGAACACAAGCGGTGCACGCTTTTGAAATCGACAAAAAAGGACGATTATTGCTCGGGGTGTTGAGTCTGGGATTTGTTGTTTATGATTTCAAATCGCAACAGTTCTCTCACTATAAAGATGTTCCGGAATACCGAAAAATTGCGGACGAGTTTGATCTGAATACGGTCAATTCATTCCTTTGGGATCAGGACTCCGTTTTGTGGATGGGGACCAGGTACAATGGTCTGGTTCAGGTTAACCCCAAAACAGGCGAAATAAAATATATTAATAACAACACCACACAGAGAGCCTTTAAGGGGCGCGAAGTTAACGTTCTGTATCTGGAAAAAAATGGGGATATCTATGCCGGCACGGAATTGGGTATCAATCGTATTTCGCACCATGGGAATGGCGAATTTAAGATTCGGTACATTGATTTTCTCAACTTCATCCCAAAAACTTCGGCACGAGGAGCGGTAACCGGAATTGTGTCGTATGATAATCATCGGTTGCTTGTTTCAACTGAGTCGGCCGGGCTCTTTATGTTGGAACTAAATAAAGGAGAGACGGAGGTTACGCATTGGTCAAAAGAAGAAGCGCCGTTGAAAATCATTACGTTGTTTAAAGATTCAAATGACCGGATTTGGATTGGAACAAAAGGGCAAGGGGTGTTTTACATTGACAAGGCGACCGAGAAATTTGTATCCCCACATCCCGTGCAATTTATTTCCGGAGATATTGTGTATGGAATCAATCAGGATTCATATGGTAATATTTGGATAACGACCAATCATGGTCTTGCCAGATTTTCATTAAACAATCCGGAAACTGCAGATCGGTATTTTTACAGGAACGGTTTGCAGGGGAATATTTTTATATCGCGTTCTTTCTTCAACGATAAGTCCGGTCGGTTTTATGTGGGAGGACACAATGGGTTCAATATTTTTGATCCGCTTCATATTACCAAAGGAAATGATCCTTTTAATGTTGTTGTTACAGATGTTTTTGTCGATGGCCAGCGGTATCCGTACGTGCAGGGTGTGACAAAAAAAATAGAGATAGATCATACTCACAACGATTTTAGCACTGTTTTTTCCTCGTTAAGTTATCTTTTCCCCGATGCCAATCAGTATGCCTATCGGGTTGATGGAATTGATAAGGACTGGAAATATGTAAATGCCCAGATGCGCGGAGCCAACTACTCGAATCTTGAGCCGGGAACATATACTTTACGGGTTCGTGGTTCCAATTCGCAGGGGGTTTGGAGTGCCGAAGAAGAAGTTCTGGATATCGTTGTCCGTCCGAATCCTTTTTTTACCTGGTGGGCCTATCTGTTTTATATCCTGGTCATATTATCGGTATTCGGAATGGTGGTATATTTTCGGTTTAAAGCCTTGCAGATTAAGCAGAAATTGGAATTGGAACAGGTCGAACACCTCAAATCAGAGAAGCTGAATCAATATAAACTACGTTTCTTCACCAACATATCGCATGAGCTACTGACACCGATCTCAATTTTGTCATCGGCCGTTGAAGTTCTGAATTTGAAAAAACAATATCTGCCGGAGTCAGTCGCGGTAATGGAGCGTAATATCAACAACCTGAATCGATTGATTCGCTCATTGCTGCTTTTTAGAAAGCTGGAAACCGGGAATATGGGCATAAAAACGGAAGAAACAGATCTGTCGGGCTTTGTGAACGATGCGGTTCGGGATTTTAACCTTTTGGCAGCAAAAAAGAAGATTGACTTTAACCTTCAGATTCAACCCGATTTAAAAGGAAAAACAGATCGCGAAAAATTGGAAATGATTCTCCATAATTTGCTGTCCAATGCGTTTCGATTTACCCCTGAAGGCGGAAATGTAAGTGTCAGCCTGAAGACAGCATCACTGAATGAGAAAATGTTTGAGATTGGAGTGAAAGATAGCGGAATTGGTATCTCGCGGGATGCGCTGCCCAATCTGTTCAACCGGTTTTACAGGGTTGCCAATGAAAAAAGCAGTCCGGGAATTGGCATCGGACTCAATCTCACTAAAAGTTTGGTTGATGCGTTAGGCGGATCAATACAGGTTGAAAGTATTGAAGGAGAGGGGACAGGTTTCATAATCAGCTTGCCGATCTATTCTTCCGGTGACGATACGTCCATCAATGAAATGAATTCGATATTGCCGGAGGAAATTATGGAGATTCCCGGCAATGAGGAAGAAAATGAAACAGGATATGATCATTTCTTGAGCGAAGATGGAAGCAGGTCTAAGCCGGCTATATTGCTTGCTGAGGATAACGATGATTTTCGGAAGACACTGCGGGTGGCCTTATCCGAATATTTTATTGTTCATGAAGCAGCTGATGGTCAGGCCGCGCTCGAAATTGCCCGTGAAAAAGATATTGATCTGATCATTTCCGATGTTCGAATGCCCCTTTTGTCGGGACGAGAATTATGCCGAAAAATAAAATCCGATATTCAGTTTAGCCACATTCCAGTCATATTGCTCACTGCCCGTGTTGGCGAAGAGCAGAAACTTGCCGGATACGAAGCCGGGGCCGATGCTTATCTCGAAAAGCCGGTACAAATTAAATTGTTGATGCTTCGGATTCAAGTGCTTCTGAAACAGCGGCAAGCCATCATGAGGCAGTTTAAATCGAATCAGATCTTTGAACCCGAGAATGTTAGCATAACTCCGCTCGATGAGGATTTTATTCTGAAGGCTAAGTCGATTGTTGAAAAGTACATCGGCGATGCGGATTTTTCGGTGAAACTGCTGGCAGAGGAACTTAACGCCAGTAGTTCAATGTTATATCGTAAAATGCGAACCCTGATCGGGGTATCGCCAAACGAATTTATCCGCAATATCAGGCTCCGACGAGCAGCGCAATTGCTAAAAAACAAAGCATTTACCGTTTCGGAAGTGGCTTACAACTGCGGCTTCAACGACTTAAGCTATTTTGGGTCGTGCTTTAAAAAAATGTACGGCGTAACTCCCACAGCCTATCAAACTGGCGACCGGTTGACTCCAGAGAAATAGCCATTCAATTGGATTTCTGAAATTTGTTTTGATTTGTTTCGAAAAAGCTGTTGCCTGTTTGCAGATGGAGCAAGTATTCTGAAAGCAAGTCAACCGGCACAATTTCTTCCTTAAATGCCGCTTAATGTTTTCAGCGAGAATCGTAGTGTACACACTTCTTTATAATCCAACAGTTGGTCTCTACGGAGGCCACCTCTTTTCCCTAGTCTAGTTCTCTGTTTAAACAGATAAAAAAGAACTGCTCTTTTGGTTCCAGCTTTCCCATTGCCTACCCTCATGTTTTAAACGGTGCGGTTTGTTAACAATTCGATCTGCCATTAATTGATTCGCAGGATCATTTATTGCGATTTTTTGTCGGTTAAATCATTCAAATAGTATGAGTAATTAGTCATTGGTTTGTGTAATGGGTTGATATATAGATTCTAGTGGGTGTGAATGATAAGTGGGATTGATTGAATCAAATATCTGATCTTAATGGGTACGCAATAGCTAGATTTGTTAAAATGTGTAAAGAAACCTAATTAAAGATTAATTTTTAAACCTAATGATGGCTATGCAAAAAATTGGAATGTTAATGTTATTGTTTCTCATAGCTACCGCTAGCTGGGCCCAGAAAATATCTGTTCGGGGTACAGTTTATGATGATCAGGGCGGACTTCCCGGAGCATCGGTGGTGGTAAAAGGAACAAAATCCGCAGAGATAGTCGGTACGACTACAGACTTTGATGGAAAGTTTTTTTTAACTGTAGATAAAGATGCAGTTCTGGTGGTAACATTTATTGGTTATATCACCCAGGAAGTTCCGGTAAACGGACGTGTAGAATTAAGCATCGAATTGGAGAGTGAGACTACAGAACTGGATCAGGTATTGGTTGTTGGTTATGGTACGCAACAGAAGGCTTCTTCGGTAGCTGCCATTTCTCAGACAAAGGGAGAAGAGCTTTTAAAGGTGGGTAGTGTTAATACTGTCACCGAAGCTTTGCAAGGTATGATGCCTGGTGTAACTTCTATCTCAAGCGGTACTGGTAAACCGGGAGCTGATGCAGGTAGTATCCTCATACGGGGAATGGCCTCGTGGCAGGGGAATACCCCTTTGGTTTTGGTGGATGGAGTAGAGCGTGATATGGATGATGTGGATCCAAATGAAATCGAAAGTGTATCGGTATTAAAAGATGCTTCAGCAACTGCTGTATTTGGGGTACTTGGTGCTAACGGTGTTATTTTGATTACTACTAAACGTGGTACCATTTCAAAGCCCAAAGTTAGCTTTTCAGCAAATTTTGGATTGAAACAACCAACAGCATCTCCTGAGTATGCCGATTATATCACATCTATGCAGATGTGGAACGAGGCAGTGGCCAACGACCAGTTGTGGGATGAGTTAATCCCTGAGTATAAGATTGCAGCTTGGGAAAATGCCTATGCTACCGGCAATTATGGCCCTAACAATGATTACTTCCCGGAAGTTAATTGGTGGGATCTGATTATGAGGAAAGTAGGTTACCAGCAGCAGTACAACGTAAACGTGAGTGGTGGTACTAACTTTATGAAATACTTTGCATCGTTGGGCTATCTTAACGATGGTGATGTATATAAAGGCCAGGAGAACGCCGATTTTGACCCTTCGTTTAGCTATCGACGCTATAACTGGCGTGTCAATCTCGACCTTAATTTAACAAAATCAACAGTTTTCTCCGCTAATATGGCCGGGAAATTAGGCTACCGCCATCAGCCGGGTTACCGTATCGATGGTGGCGGCGAAGATGGTTATGGACAAGAGCAGTTTTTCAACGGTCTTTACACGGCAAGCCGTAACCAATATCCTGCTACATGGTCAGATGGTACCTATGCCGCCGACCAGGGTGGTGGTGGTAACCCACTCGTTGCACTCAACACAGGTGGTGAACGTGAATACAAATACTTCCAGGGATTTTTGGATTTTAAATTGAACCAGCAGTTAGATTTTATTACGAAAGGTTTGAGTGCAAAAGGTTCTTTCTCGTATACGAGTGATTCAAACTGGGAATCTTCCATAACCGCGGGAGGTTGGTCGTTCTCTTCCAATGCTATTTTATACAGTCGTTCTTACGACTATGCAAATCCGAATGACGACGGGACTTTACCATTGCTGAACGAAGCACGTTGGCCTGGCGATGAGTCGCGTATCGGACCTGTTTCTGCTTCGTATGACAGCTTTAAAAGCTATAATAAGAAAATTTACTACGAGGCAGCCTTAAACTACGAACGCACCTTTGGTGATCATAGAGTAACAGGTTTGGCCTTGTTTAGTCGTCGCGAAAGTAAGCCTGCGACTTATGAAGTGCAGTATCGTCAAGAGGACTGGGTCGGTCGTGTGACTTATGGTTACAAGGATCGTTACTTATTAGAGACAAACGGTTCCTATAATGGATCGGAAGCGTTTGCTCCCGGACTTCGCTTTGGTTTCTTTTATTCAGGATCTCTTGGATGGCGTATCTCAGAAGAACCAATGGTGAAACAATTTGCCGGTGAGTGGCTGGACAACCTGAAAGTGCGTTATTCTTATGGTACTTCAGGGTTGGATGGTACTCAACGCTTCTTATATCTTCAGAGTTACAGTGCTGCCTCAAGCGGTAACTTTTGGCGTGGTGGTGTATACTTTGGTGACACAGAAACGAATGTACAGTCACCTCTTTATCGCGAGGGAGATGCAGCAAATGACTTAGCTACCTGGGAAACTTCAATTAAGCAGAACTTAGGGTTTGAATTCGGTTTAATTGATAAGATTACCGGAACATTGGATTTATACAATGAAAAACGTGAGGATATCTTAATGGACGTTTGGGCTCCACTATGGTATTTGCCTACCGGAAGCACAGCAACCGGCAATATGGGAGAGACCAAAAACCGCGGACTTGAAGTGGAACTGAAATGGAATGACCGAATAAGCGAAAACTTGAGCTATTGGGTAAGCGGTAATGCTTCCTTCAACGAAAACCGTATTGTTTATCGTAACGATGGAGTAAATACTGCCGACCACTTGAAACAAGCAGGTAAACCGATTAGCTGGACCTCAGCCTATATTAACAATGGTTACTACACTAGTTTGGATGATATCTATAATTATACCACGGCAACCAGTTTCGCAGAGCAATCAAAGTTAGTGCCCGGCGATCAACTCTATGTCGATTATAACGCCGACGGAGTGATTACCAGCGATGATAACGTGGTGACCAAAAACGTGAAATACCCCTTGAATACCTTTACCCTTGCAGGTGGTATATCCTATAAAGGATGGGCAATGAGTATGCGGTTTTATGGCGTTTCCAATGTAAGCAAGGTCGTCCCGGATTTTATTCTTTACGATAATTTAAGTGGTGATGCCGGTATTTATTCGGCAGGGCCTGATGTTACCGAACGTTGGACCGTAGATAATCAAGCGAATGCTTCTAAGCCTGCATTACATACTGCTCAATATAACGGCTACAGCCAAAAAACAAGTACTTATTCTTATCGCGATGCTTCATACTGGCGTTTGAAGAATGTCGAGGTTAGTTATAGCTTTAATAAGAAAGCTTTGGACAGATTTAAAATGAGTAAGCTACAGCTATATGTGAATGGAAATAACTTGCTGACGTTCACAGATCTGGATAAACGTTTAGATCCGGAGGCAACTACTTTAGGTGTGTTCCCAATGGTGAGACGTTACAACCTGGGTATTAGAGCTGCGTTTTAACGATTGTCATTGCTTAACTTTTAATATTTAACAGATGAAACGAATATATAAATTAATGTTTGTCCTTTTACTGGCTTCACTTGTCGCTTGTGAAGAATATTTGGACATGGTACCATCTCAGGATTTTAGTGAAGAAGATGTGTACGAAACTTACTACACGGCTCAGAGCTACCTGGACAATTGCTACCGGGCCTTATATGATTTTTCCGGAGCGACAGCCGGTGGTATGGGGATTTACCAAATTGAAACGATTACCGACAATGCCTGTACACAAAGCCCCAATGCTGCCTTTAATTTGGGAGACTGGTATAATAAGAGTGGCATGCAAGAAGTCGGTTGGAATAGTACCAATCAGAATGGCGATAACGCGACTGGCTCCGGTTTGCCCATTTACAACGCTTCGTTCTGTTTGCGTATAGCCAACAACCTGATCGACAATATTGAGTCGATACCAGAAATTGGTGCCAATCAGGACCAGAAAAACTGGTTGATGGGGCAAGCTTATTTCTTCCGTGCCTGGTATTACTTTGAGTGGATTCGCCGCGTAGGTGGAATGCCAGCTGTCGATAAAGTATATGCCGGAGGTGAGGAGCTTGACTTACCTCGTCAATCCTACAAAAAATGTTCGGAAGATATTATTAGTGACCTGGATATGGCGATTGGTTTATTGCCTCACGAATGGCCTGATGTGAACCAGGGACGTGTGGAAAAGTGTTCGGCTCATGCCCTAAAGGGGATGGTTGCACTTTACGCTGCCAGTCCGTTAATGCAAAATAGTGTTGATGAGACAATCGAACGAGACGATTATGATATCGATTGGGCTACCCGGGCTGCTCAGTACTCTGCTGCTGCTTTAGATTATATTAAAACGAATCGTCCATCTAAAATGATGTTTGATCCAACAGGGTTGTCTGAGAAAGAAAGAGATAGCCTTTATACGGAGATTTTCTATCATACAAACTACATTGGCAAAGAGTCACTATTCTGTCGGAGTAGCAATGGCTTATCTGCCGGAGGTAATGCCCGTGACCGTGAGGCCGATCTTTCGATGCTTTATCAAAGCCTTCGTGTTTCTGGTCGTTCCGGATCTTGGGGTTTCTCGTGTAGCATGCCTACTCAAAATTTTGTTGATGCGTTCGAAATGGCTGATGGTACCGCTTTCGACTGGAACAACCCGGAACATGCCGCTAAACCTTATATGGATCGTGATCCCCGTTTTTACAACTTCATAATTTATGCTGGTCGTCAGTGGGGAAAAGTCGGTCATGTTGGAACGCATGATTTACCTGCTTACAACAAGAAAGCACCAGTACACAGTCCTTACTATTTCGAACCCTGGAGAGCGAGTGCTGACCTGGGTAGTGGATGGGGAATGGATAACGCTTACTCGTCTTACAGTAAGACCATCCCAACCGGCTATATGTTTAAGAAATTTTGGTGGCCCGAGGCTTACGGTCAGATCGGTTCTAATCCCGATGGTTTTGGTACGTACCACTACAATGCCGAATTTATTCGCACTACCGGTGTATGGTTAGATTTAGCCGAAGCCTTAAACGAAGTGGCAGGTCCTACAGGTTCTGTTACAGGCGCAACAGGTTATACCGCATTGGAATGTATAAACAAAGTAAGAGCAAAAGCCGGTATGCCAGCTATTATTACTCCTGGTTCTAAAGAAGCATTCCGCGAGAGAATACGTAATGAACGTCGTATTGAGTTGAGTTTCGAGTACCACCGTTGGTTCGATTTGCGCCGTTGGATGCTGTTTGACGAAGTGTTTAGTGAAACATATCCGATCAAAGGGATGAGTGCAACACTTGTGGCGACTGACGGTACAACGAATCAGGAAAACTGGACTTTCGAATATGAGGTAGTAGATATCCAGACTGAGTCACGTGGTTATTCACTAAGAAACTACTGGTATCCTATTCCTCAATCCCATATGGATCGTTTATATAATATTCAACAAAACCCGGGATGGTAAAACATCATTTTATAATGAATGCTTTATCAATAATGCAATATTAAATAATATGAAAACAAAAAGATTTTTAAAATATTTAAATGTGGTTTTGTTAGCTCTGATGCTTGTATTTCCGTATGGAAGTACAATGGCTCAGAAAAATAAAGCCAAACTTATAGAGGTGAGTTCTGTTGTGGAAGATGCCTCGGGAAATGCTATAAGCGGCGCGACTGTTCATGCGAATGAAGGAGCGGTGGTCGTACTGTCGAACGCTGAAGGGAAATTCACTACACAAGCCAAACAAGGTACGGTAATACTAATCGAAGCGGAAGGTTTTGCACCTATCTACTGGGATTTATCAAAAGAGCCCGTTATGGCAAAGATTTTAATGGACGAGATTCCAGTCAAAATGGGAGCTAACGACATGGTTAATTTGCCTTTGGAGCACCAGGTGAGTCAACGCAGTTTAGTTGGAGCTGTTTCTAAGATTGAAGGTCGTGATCTGGAACGCTATGCAGATCCTCTATTGAGGAATTCGCTTCAGGGGATGGCTGCCGGACTCAATGTCATTATGAATGCCGGCGGGATGGCCAACAACGCAGCCTCAGTATATGTGCGGGGATTATCGCGCAACGATACGAACGGACCAATTTTCATCGTAGATGGAATCGAACGCGGATTTGACGACATTAACCCGGAAGAGGTTGAAACCATCGAAATTTTAAAGGACGCAACAGCCAAAATACTTTATGGTTCCCGTGCTGCTAATGGTGCAATTTTGTTAACCACACGCAGAGGAGAAGCGCACAAACGTGTAATTGATTCTAAGGTGGAATTTGGAGTCGGTTTAACATCGCGCATGCCTAAGTTTCTTAATTCAGCTGAGTATGCTGTTCTTTATAATGAAGCTCGGGCAAATGATGGTCTGACTCCTCGTTATACAAGTGAGGATATTGCGAATTATAAAAACAGTACCGGTGAAAACGACCTTCTGTATCCGAATGCAGATTATTACGATTATTTCTTGCGTGATTATACCACCTACAATAAAGCCACCTTAAATGTGTCGGGGGGGAATAAAAATGCCCAATATGCTTTTATGGCCGGATACATGGGATACGGCGGTTTGCAAAAAGTTGGAACCGATCCTCGCCAGGACAGATTTAATATTCGGATTAATCTGGATATGGATATTACAAACGACATCTCTTCTTTTATCAATATGTCGGCCATTATGGATTCGTGGAAATATAGTGGTTTAGATCATTCATCTACTTTCAGTGCGCTTAGCTCTCACCGCCCTAATGAATATCCTTTTCTAATTGGCGAAGAGTATATTGAGCCAACTAAAGACGGAGTACCTGCTTATGGCGCCAGCTACATGTATGCTGCCAACTTGTTGGCTAGTATGGAAAACCAGGGTAATACGAATGAACAGTATATTAACCAGCAAATGACCACTGGTTTTAATTTCGATCTTGGTGATTTTACCGAAGGTCTTGAGGCCAGCGTTTCACTTTCGTTTGACAATTACTTCTTCGGTAGTCAGGTAATAGCTCCTAAAGCAGCAACATATATTCCTGTTGCAGACTATACTACACTTACTGAAGATGGTTCGCCTTTAGTCAATTTTCAATTGGCAAGAGCTGGAGTAACTGATACACAATACAACCTTAACTCTAAGAGTACGCTTAGAACAACTGCAATGAATGCAAAAGTTGGTTATGAAAAAGAAATTGGAGCAGGATTGTTGAATGCCTCCGCTGGCTATTTCTACTACCTAAAAGAAGTTGCAGGTTCATCACAGAATATTGAAAACGACAATCTGTTTTTAAGAGCTAATTATGCGATTGACAATAAGTACATTCTTGAAGGAACTCTTGCATACATGGGAAGCAATCGTTTCATGGAGGGAAACCGTCATTTCTTGTCACCTGCTATCGGTGCCGCCTGGATCTTGTCTGAGGAATCATTCATGTCTGGTGATGTGTTCGATTATTTAAAAGCAAAAGCCAGCTTCGGTATTCTTGGTTACGATGTTGCTACTGCCCATTATCTGTATGAAAACCGTTGGAGCGGTAATGGTTCGCAGTCATTCGGTGAAAAAAACTCAGGTGACTCACCGGGTAAAGTTTCACTGGACTCATGGGGGAACCCCGATTTAGAGTGGGAAAAATCCCGCGAGATCAACGTTGGTATTGAAGGGTTGGCTTTTAACCGTCAATTGTCTTTTGAAGTGAACTACTTTAACGAGTACCGTTACGATATGATTGACCAGGTTGATGAGCAATATGCCTCGATGTTTGGTCCGTTCAAATACTACACAAATTATGAAGAAGTTGCCAACAACGGTATCGAGTTGGATATCGATTACAGAAATGCTGTCGGTGATTTTTCATACCGTGTAGGCGCTAATCTTACTTATTCAAAAAACAACTATAAAGTAAAAGATGAAGTAGCGTATTCAGCTGATCGCACCACTGAAGGTCGTCCGACAAGTGTGATGATGGGCTACGAGGCATTAGGCTTATTTGGTAAAGATGTTGAGATAACCGGAGCGCCAACACAAATGTTTGGCCCTTATGGCGAAGGCGATATTGCCTATAAAGATCAGAACGGTGATGGTATGATTGATGATCTGGATAAAGTAGAGCTTGGCCTGAATACTCCAACTACTTTTTTAGGATTAGACGTAGAATTGAAATATAAAAATTGGGGATTGTATGCTTTAGGTACGGCCTCATTGGGTTCAATGGAAACGCTAAGCAATACTTACTACCGCAACAATGGCGAAAGTAAGTACTCCGTGTTAGCCAATGATGCTTATCATATTTCTCGTAACCCCAATGGTACTCAGCCAGGTTTAACAACTACTACTGGCGCTAACAATACCGTGAGTTCTGATTTCTGGATGCAACGTGGCGACTTTTTCCGCTTGAAAAACGTGGAACTTAGCTATACGCTTGAGTTTGCACCCGGAAGCACAGTAAAGAAAACGAAGTTTTATGTGCGGGGTAACAACCTGTTAGTGCTTTCTGACATTAAAGACTTAGACCCTGAAGCACCCAATGCCGGAGTGTCTAATTATCCTGTCATTCGCATGTTAACAGGTGGAGTGTCTATTTCTTTCTAATTGATAAATATTGAAAAAGGAAAACAAAATGAAAAAGATTAGATATATACTTGGATCGCTCGCTTTAGTTTGCTCGTTGGCTGCTTGCGACGACTATCTGGATCCTAAAGTGGATTCGCCTTATGGTGATGAATTCGCTTATACACTTCCTGGACCGGTTGAAGGATTTTTAACGAATGCCTATGGAGCTATTCCCGGTCAGATAGATCATTACGATGGCGACTTCCTTGATGCAGCTACGGGCGATGCGGTTACCAACCAATATAGCTCAAATATTTACGACCTTGGAGGTGGTAAAATGTCAAGTACCAGTAACCCGATTGGGATTTGGGATGCTGCTTATTCCAGTTTCCAATGGATCCATTTATTTCAGGAAAAATCAGCAGACACGGCTACCGTGAAATGGTGGATTTCTGATGATGCTAAGGATGCGATAGAACGCACCAGATTGATGGGCGAGTCTTATTTCCTGCGTGCATATTGGGGAATGGAGTTGCTCAGAGTTTATGGAGGTGTTACAGAATCAGGTGAGGTGCTTGGATATCCAATCGTCACTGAATTTGTGGACGAAGATCAGAAGGACGAAGTTTTGAATATGCCTCGTAATACTTACGAAGAGTGTGTGCTGCAAATTTTAGAAGACTGCGACAGCGCTATCTCTATTCTCCCGATGGCTTATACCGGAGATGATGTAATTTTAGGTAAAGCTCATATCGGTCGTGCCACAGCTGCAGCTGCTTATGTATTGAAGAGCCGCGTAGCTACCTTTGCTGCAAGTCCTGCTTACAATGGAGGTGTCGACGTTCAGGAAAAATGGGAGCGTGCTGCCATACTAAGCCAGGATGCGATTGATAAGGCTGGTATTAGCTACAGTGCACTTACTTACAATTTAGTTACAACACCTGACCTGTCAACGACTCCCAGTGACTACCTGTTTCGCAGATATCACAATAATAACTCGTTGGAAAGCAGAAATTTACCGCCTGCGTTTTGGGGTGATGGTCGTACCAACCCTTCGCAAAATCTGGTTGACGCATTTCCAATGTCCAATGGGTATCCGATTGCCGACCCGGCTTCTGGCTATGATCCTCAGAATCCGTTTGCAGGTCGTGACCCACGTCTCCGCAATACTGTAATTTACAATGGTGTATCTGTTGAGGATGGCGGTAGAGGTATGGAAGCTGCTGAAACAATTGCAGAATACTTTGTATTGGACGCTGATACAACAGAAGTGGATGATGGTTTCGGTAATATGGTCGAAGTTATTACGATCGTTTCCGACACCGTGATTTATCGTAAAGGATTAGATTCTGAAGGGGCTGATTACCGCGGAACGCGCACTGGATACTACCTGCGCAAGTGGATTTCTGATAAGGCTGCTATGCTTTCTGACATCAATCAGAAATTAAATGCAGAGCATATCTACCCAATTATTCGTGGTGCGGAAGCGTTCTACAATCTTGCTGAAGCTTCAAACGAAGCAGCGGGACCAACCGGTATTGTTCCTGGATGTAGTCAGTCTGCCTACGACATTATTAAAAATACCAGAACTAAGTCAATTGGTTTAGGAGCTTCAGATCCATACCTTGATTCACAAGTGGCAGATAAAAGCGATTTTAGAGCATTAATTCAAAACGAACGCCGTTTGGAGTTTGCTTTCGAGAATCACCGTTATTTCGACCTGCGTCGTTGGTTGCTTCCGTTAGCCGAGACCGTACGCGGAATGAGTGTAACTCAGGATGAAACAGGAGTATACACCTTCGAAGGCACAGATCCGGCAAACCCGGCCGGTTTTATTGAAGTAGAAAAACGCAGCTTTGATTCTGATCGCTATTACTACCACCCGCTACCATATGACGAGATGGCTAAAAATCCCTATTTGGAAAATAACAAAGGGTGGTAAGATCGCTTTAGATAGATTTAAATCAATTAAATACAGAGAGTTATGAATACATATAAATTGATATTTGCATCCCTTCTTCTATTCGCCACAATGGTTTCTTGTGAAAAATACGAGGATTATGTGAATGATTTCGACTATACGTCAGCCTATTTTAGTACGCAAAAACCATTGCGTACAATTGTTGCCCGCGATGAGATGCAGTTTGAAGTGGGAGTCGCCTTAGGGGGAATGCGTACCGACGATGGTAGTTATAGTGTGGATTTTGAAGTTGACCCAACTCTTTTGGATGTTATTCCTGAAGCTTCAGGGTTTATAGCTTTGCCAGAAGAGTATTACACACTGGGTAATGTGTCTAATTTCGATATTATAAAAGACCATATGCGAACGGTATATGTTACGTTGAATAGAGATGCGTTTACCTCCGATCCATTATCACTTGCAAATACTTATGCTATTCCGTTGCGAATTACCAATGCCACAGTAGATAGCATTCCCGGAAGTGGTTTGGAAACAGCAACGATATTGTCGAAAGATATTACGATTCTGGTTGTAAAGTATATCAGCCAATATTCAGGATATTATTACTCTAAAGGAGTACAGTATACTTTGGATATAAATGGCAATCCAACAGATACGACGCTATTTTACAATGAAAATTTGAGTCAAAATGCGGTAAAGCAGTTAACAACTGAAGCCGTAAATGTAGTTTCTGCCGATAAATTCGGAAACGATATTTCAGGTAATATGGAATTAACAATCAATAGCGATAATTCGGTAGAACTAGCTTCGTCTGATGTGGTGATTAATAGCTACGATTGTACTTACCTTGAAGATGAAACGACATTCTATCTGGATGTAAATCTTACTAAATCAGGAACAACCTATCAGGTAAAGGATACATTAATTCTTCGCCAGGCTCCTGAATTGGATCTTCGATTCGAAGAGTGGTAATGGGAACTAAATATTAAGATTTATAGGTGCAGGAGAAATTCATTTTCTCCTGCATTTTAATCGCCGCCTAAACAATGATTCATGGATAAGAATATGTTAGTTAAGCCTTTGAGCCTTTGTGTTGTAATCGCTGCTTCAGCTTGTCAACCAACGCCAAAGGGAAATCAAGAAAATGATTTATCATCTTCCAAACCCAATATCATCTACATTTTGGCCGATGATATGGGATATGGTGATTTGAGCTGCTACGGACAGCAAGAATACCAAACGCCTAATATCGATAAAATGGCAGCGAATGGTATTCGGTTTACCCAGCACTATGCCGGGTCAACTGTTTGTGCACCATCTCGCTCGTCGTTGTTAACCGGCGAACATACAGGTCATACGCCTGTTCGGGGCAATTTGGAGGTAAAACCCGAAGGGCAGCATCCGATGCCTGCCAACACCCTCACCATAGCCAAGTTGATGAAACAGGCCGGTTACACAACCGGTGCTTTTGGAAAATGGGGCTTGGGTTTCCCGGGGTCTGAAGGAGATCCAAACAACCAGGGATTTGATGAGTTCTATGGTTACAATTGCCAACGAATGGCTCATCGCTATTATCCGCCTTACCTCTGGCATAATCAGGAGAAAGTACAAATGGCCGGTAACGATTGGAAGAGCACGGTTACCTATGCGCAGGATGAAATTCAGAAGGCAACATTAGAGTTTATTGAGAAAAATAAAAGTAACACATTCTTTGCTTATGTGCCAATTGTGTTGCCTCATGCTGAGTTAATTTCGCCCAACGATTCAATTTATCAAAAGTTCGACGATAAGTTTGAGGAAACACCGTACGAAGGGCCGGCCGACGGCGACTACGGCCCTAATCTAAACATCTGGAAATATTGTTCGCAACCGAAGCCCAGAGCTACTTTTGCTTCCATGAACTCCAGAGTAGATGCTTACGTCGGTCAGATCATAGAAAAACTGGAAGAATTGGGAATTGCTGAAAATACGATTGTCATGTTTTCGAGCGACAATGGCCCACACGAGGAAGGTGGAGCCGATCCTGAGTTTTTTAATAGCAATGGCAATTTAAAAGGATTCAAAAGAGACTTGTACGAAGGCGGAATTCGTGTGCCTTTTATCGCCTACTGGCCCGGAAAAATTAAGCCGGGAGTAAGTGATCATGTTTCAGCATTTTGGGACGTAATGCCTACTTGTGCCGAACTCGCGGGAATTGAGCTGGACAGTGCAACTGATGGTCTGTCGTTTTTGCCGGAGCTTCTGGGACAAAACGAAAAGCAGCAAAAACATGAATTCCTGTATTGGGAATTTCATGAGCTGGGTGGCCGTTTGGCAGTTAGAATGGGCGATTGGAAAGGCGTTATTTATGACGTGAAAAAGCAGGATAAACCATTCGAATTATACAATCTTCTAGTTGATGAGGGCGAGGAAAATAATGTCGCTGCAGAGCATCCGGAAGTTGTTGCGAAGATGAAAGAGTATATGAAGACTGCCAGAACAGAATCTGAAACCTTTGCTTTTGAAGCGCAAACCTTGTCGGGAATGTAGCATTGTGCCGGCAATAGCGAGCAAAAGCTGCGAAATATATCTGGCTATATACGTTTAATTTGTGAATCATGGTAGTGTGTAGATCCCTGTTAAAACTGTTTGCGTTCGGTCTCCTGGTGCCCGTTTCTGGTTGCGGCCAGTTAGCTGAGTCGACCCGGAAAAAGAATACAGAGAAGCCGAATGTGGTTTTTATTATGGTTGACGACCTGGGATGGAGCGACCTGGGGTATATGGGAAGCAACTACTATGAAACACCCAATATTGCTCGGTTGGCAGGCAACGGCATGGTGTTTACGAACGCCTATGCCGGTGCTGCTAATTGCGCTCCAAGCCGTGCTGCTTTAATGTCCGGGATGAGTGCTCCCCGAACCGGCGTTTATACCGTTTCTCCATCCGACAGGGGAAACGCGAAGAGCAGAAAACTAATTCCAATTGAAAACACCGATTTTATAAACGATAGTGTTTATACCCTGGCCGAAATGTTTAAAGATGCCGGCTATGTAACCGGACACTTTGGTAAATGGCATATTGGCGAAGATCCTGGTACGCAGGGATTTGATGTGAATATAGGTGGAGGTCGCTGGGGGCATCCAAAAAGCTATTTCGCGCCCTATGTCTATCCTGAAATTGAGGCCCCCGAAGGTGAATACCTGACCGACCGTATTACCGGTGAGGCCATTACGTTTATCGAGAACAATAAAAATAACCCGTTTTTTTTGTACCTGCCCTTTTATACCGTGCATACGCCAATTCAGGGCAAGCAGGCTATCGTAGAAAAGTACCGGCAAAAAGCGGGCAACAACAATCATAACCGACCGGATTATGCAGCCATGATTGAAACCATGGATTTTAATGTCGGCAGAGTGCTGGATAAGCTGGATGAATTAGAGCTTTCAAATACCCTTTTGGTATTTACCTCCGATAATGGGGGAATTTTTGCAGTTAGCAAACAAACGCCTCTGCGCGCTGGCAAAGGGTCGTATTACGAAGGAGGCATCCGGGTGCCTCTCATTGTCCGCTGGCCGGGAATGATCTCTCACCGGATAACCGATGTTCCGGTTGTTCATTTGGACTTCTTTCCAACGTTTAAGGACATCATTGGCGCCGACATTCCGGGCAACCAGCCCATGGATGGAACAAGCCTTAAAAACTTGCTGATTGATGGCGAAGAGTTGGATGAACGCCCGATCTTTTTTCACTTCCCGGTTTATCTGCAGGCATATTCAAAAACATCGGGCTGTAACCGGGACCCCTTATTCCGAACACGGCCGGGCACATCGGTGCGATATGGCGATTGGAAATTGCTTCATTTTTATGAAGATGACGATTATGAGCTGTATAACCTGAAAACAGATTCGGGAGAAAAGGAAAACCTTGTAAATGAGCATCCTGGAAAAGCGGATGAACTAAAAATATTGATGGATAATTGGTGCGAAGAGACAAATGCGCCAATACCAAATCAGCTAAATCCCGATTTCGATTCGCACTGGAATCAGGAACAAATTTCAAAATACAGAACTGAATTAAACGATCTTCCATAATTGCGGTTGGCGAAGCAGGTGACGGAAGAATAAACCCGATGTAAATGAAAAGATTGACGATCATATTGGTATTCGCGGCAAATTTGTTGGTAGGCCATGCCCTCTATGCACAACGAATGAGCATTGATTTCAATGCTGGGTGGAGGTTTAGTTTGCAAGATTTGCCAACTGCTTCAAAAGTGGATTTTGATGACACCGGTTGGAAGAACCTCTCTATTCCGCATGATTGGGCACACGAGGGAGGTGTTTCGAAAGATGGTGCGCAAAGTGAGCAGGGCGGATATTTTGATGGTGGAATTGGATGGTACCGAAAAAGCTTCGATGTTCCCGCCGAATGGCTCAGCAAACTTGTGACGATTGAATTCGATGGCGTGTACATGAACAGCGAAGTGTGGATTAACGGTCACTATCTGGGCAAACGACCTTATGGTTACATTTCATTTCGTTACGATTTATCGGACTACCTCATTTCGGGCAACAACTGCATCGCGGTGCGAGTCGACAATTCCAAAGAACCCTCCGCCCGATGGTATCATCCGTGCGGTATTTATGCGCCTGTTCGCTTAGTGGCTACCGGCAATCATCGGATTGCACCCAATGGTATCGCGATCACTTCACCAATTGCCACATCCCAAAAAGCGAATCTGAAAATAGCGACCGAGCTATTGAGTAGCTCATCAAAAAAGAAAAAATTAAGTTTAGAGACCACGATCACCAACCCGTCGGGTAAAACGCTCGACGTTTCACGCGCCACTTTAAACTGGGAAAATGATACCGTATGTCAGTCTGTTCAGGAGCTCTCGCTGGAGAACCCAAACTTGTGGAGTCCTGAAACACCTTATTTGTACATAATTACGAGTCGCTTGTGGGAAGGACGCAACCTGCTTGATGTGGTTGAAACGAAATACGGAATCAGACAGATTGAATGGAAAACCGACTCCGGCTTTTGGCTAAACGGGGAACAAACTAAGTTGCTGGGCGTTTGCGAACACTACGAAGGTGGCCCGGTTGGCGGGGCGTGGACAAAACCTCTTTTAAGGTGGAAGTTGGCCTTGCTGAAAGAAATGGGTGTAAATGCCATTCGAACGGCTCATAATCCGGCACCTCCCATGTTTTACGAGCTATGCGACGAAATGGGATTTCTTGTAATGGATGAAATTTTTGACGGATGGAAACGGAAAGCAAAAATGGACTACGGTGCTCAGGCCTTTGATGAATGGTGGGAAGCGGATTTGACGGAATGGATAAAGCGAAACCGGAATTATTCTTCAATAATCATTTACAGCGTAGGTAACGAAACCGATGGCGAGATTGCCGAAAGTCTGGTTGCGAAATGTCACCAATTGGATCCTACCCGTTTGGTTACTTCCGGTCATAGTGCCTCCGAGTTTATGGATGTTTTTGGTGTAAACGGGGGAAGCGAAAAGCAAGGGTTTTATAGTAAAGAAAGACCGGATAAACCCTTTGTTGCAACAGAGGCACCGCATACCTGGCAAACTCGTGGTTATTACCGTACAAAAACCTGGTTTCGCGATGGCTACCCCAATAAAGGACAACAACCGTTTGAGCTGCCTGACCTTACCGAAACGGAAGTCTTTCAATACGAATGGGCTGCGCAGGATAAGTGGGTGAACGGAAAACAACATTTCAATTCGTCGTATGATAATGCTACGGTTCGTATTTCGGCTCGTAAAAATTGGGAGTTGATGCGCGACCTACCTTGGTACAGCGGGCATTTCCGATGGACAGGGTTCGACTATTTCGGCGAAGCCGGATATGTGCATGGTGGATGGCCGTTCCGCTTATTCATGGGTGGAGCGCTTGATGTTGCCGGCTTTGAAAAAGATCTGTTTTATTTCTACCAAAGCCAATGGACCGAAAAACCGATGGTTCATATTCTGCCGCACTGGACTCACCCAACGCTTAAAGAAGGAACCGAAATTCCGGTTTGGGTGTATTCGAATTGCGACGAAGTGGAGTTGTTTCTGAACGGAGAATCAATGGGGAAAGACAAACCGGGCACGAAATGGGACGAAATGCAATGCGAATGGATGGTTCCCTGGGAAGCCGGAACAATTGAGGCCATAGGCTTCAAAAATGGGAATGAAGTTGTACGTATGGTGCACCGCACTGCTGGCAGCCCTGCCGGAATTCAGCTGACGAACGATTCTGTTCATTTCAATATTTTAAAGGATAACACAGCCATTGTTACCACTGCGGTGACCGATGCTGCCGGCGTAGTTTATCCCTATGGCGAAAACACGATTTATTACCATATTGACGGAAATGCTAAACTAATTTCGCTGGAAAATGGCGACCCAGTTGACACCACACCGAATGTCGGCGTGAATTACCGCAAAGCTTTTATGGGCTTAACAAGAACCTTCCTGAAATTGGGAGAAAAAGCTCAAAACGTTGGCATTACAGCCGGTGCTATTCTCGGAGAAAAACAGTTCATCACTTCAAATAAGGTATTCATTGATGTTAAAAAACTAACGCTGGTTGGTGATCCCAATACCGAACTTGTACAAATATTCTACACGGTGGATGGCACAGACGCGACAACAAAAAGCAAGTTATACAGTGGGCCTTTTACGGTAGAATTGGGAACAACGGTGAAGGCAATTGTTGTGCAAAATGGTGAAATAATCCTGACGATGACCGAGCGGTTTGATAAGGATTTGGGACTTTGCTGGGAGGAAGAAAAAAGCGCCCGAACTGCAAACGATCGTGCGGCGGGAATGCGGGCTGTTGATGCCGACTTTACAGGAGCTTCTGTAGAAGGTACAAATGATGAAAAATACCTCGACTTTAAAAGTGGCGAAGGCAAAATTATCTGGTATCAGGAAAATGACGGCAGTGCCGGACTTTTCACCCTAAAACTAAGCTATGCGAATATGGATCCGCAATCAATGCGCCCAATGGATCTGATTATCAATACTAAAAAAGTTGCGACACTCAGCTTTAAGCCGACTGGTTCCTGGAGCTCTGATTGGCAACAAGTAACGACCGTTCAAAGCCTGAAAGCAGGCGCAAATTATATTGAACTGCATACGACCGGAGAAAGTGCTCCGAATATTTTAATGATTCAAGTAGACTAAATTTCGATATGAATACGGTAAAAAGATCGTTTCTCGCTCTATCAGCAATTTTAATTGGTGCTGCCGGAACTTCAGCACAGAAGGAGAAGCCCAACATCATTTTTATAATGGCCGACGATTTGGGGTATGGCGATTTAGGTTGTTACGGCCAAACAAATACCCGCACTCCAAATTTGGATCAGATGGCGGCCGAAGGAGTGATCTTCACCAATCACTATTCAGGTTCAACCGTTTGTATGCCATCCCGGGCAAGTTTGTTAACCGGCTACGATCAGGGACATGCTTCGGTGCGGGGGAATCCTGCTTGGACACAAAGTGGCGCTCCGGTTAACCTTAAAGCAAACGAACTAACGGTAGCCAATGAACTCAAAGGTGCTGGCTACAACACGGCTATAATCGGGAAATGGGGACTTTCGGAAGGAAAAGCCGAGGGGAACATGCCATCAAACCATGGCTTTGACTATTTCCTGGGATACAAAACTCACGGAGAAGCCCATCACTACTATTGGGATACACTTTATCGCAACAACGAGCCTTTTATTCTCGAAGGCAACAAATTTGAACTGAAGCAGGGGAAATATACCCACGACATATTTGTTAACGAGGCTCTTAGCTATGTTGAACGGGAAAAGGATCACCCATTCTTCCTGTATTTGGCACTAACCATTCCGCATTTGGAATTAACCGTTCCCGAAGAGTCGAAAGAACCCTACCTGGATTTGGGATGGCCTAAACGAAAAATGAATACTACCGGCCATTACAAAAACGACGAGGAAGGAAACACAACCTACGCGGGGATGATTTCGCGTATGGACAAAGATCTAGGACGGCTGTTTGCTAAGCTTAAAGAGCTTGGAATTGACGACAACACGATTGTGATTTTTACCAGTGATAATGGCCCGGAATACGAAAAACAAGATAAATTTTTTAACAGCAACGGCGAATTACGGGGTGGCAAACGCGAATTATACGAGGGCGGCATACGCGTTCCGTTTATTGCCCGGTATCCCGGAAAAATTCCGGCCGGTTCTACCAGTACGCTCATTTCCGCGTTTTGGGATTTTCTGCCAACAGCCTGCGAATTGGCCGGTGTTGCGCCTTCAAATACGGACATCAATGGAATTTCAATGGTTCCGGAATTTATGGGAGATCATGCCAAGCAGCAAACGCACGAATACTTATACTGGGAGTTCAACGAAATGCATGGCCCCATTCAGGCTATCCGAAAAAATGACTGGAAGTTGGTGTGGAGGCTCGAAAGTGCCCCTGAGTTATATAACCTTTCGACAGATATAAGCGAATCTGTAAACCTTTCACAGCAAGAACCTGAAAAGCTAAAGGAGATGCTTGAACTATTGAACAGCGCAAGAACTGATCATGATGAGTTCCCATTGCAAACAAGGGAGCTGGCGATTAAAAGGAGAAAGAATAACTAAACCGACATGGTGGGCGAATAGTCAATTGCCTGGCTGTGATATAATATGGCTGAATTATAACGAGATTATAATCAATAACTTATAAAAATAAAATCCAATGAAAAAACTACTTGTACTTTGCCTAATAGGCCTGCTTTTCACAAGGACCAATGCGCAGCAAAAGAAAATATGGAACGAAACTGAAGAGGAAAAAACAGAACGGATGGCTTGGTGGACCGAAGCTCGTTTTGGTATGTTTATTCATTGGGGATTATATGCGCAACCGGCCCGCCACGAGTGGGTGAAGAAAAGGGAACGGATATCTGATCAGGATTATCAAAAATATTTCGAGATGTTCAATCCGGATCTTTTCAATCCAACAGAGTGGGCTAAAAAAGCAAAAGCTGCAGGGATGAAATATGCTGTGATCACCACCAAGCACCACGAAGGCTTCTGTATGTTCGATTCAAAGCAAACTGATTATGATATTATGAATACCCCGTATGGAAAGGATATTCTGAAAGAATGGGTTGATGCTTTCCGTGCCGAAGGGTTGGGTATTGGATTCTATTATTCAATCATCGATTGGCACCATCCTGAGTTTACCATTGATAGCCGTCACCCGCAGAGCGCGAAATCGAAAGAAGAATATAACGAGCTGAACAAGGATCGTGATATGGGAATTTATCGGCAGTACATGAAAAATCAGGTTGAAGAATTGCTTACCAATTACGGGAAAGTAGATATTCTTTGGTTGGATTTCTCCTATCCGGGCGAGTTCGGAAAAGATAAAGACGACTGGGGATCGGTTGAGTTGCTGAAGATGGTTCGCAAACTTCAACCCGGAATTTTGGTAAACGACCGCCTGGACTTGAAAGACTACCAGGGGGGATGGGATTTTACAACTCCCGAGCAGTTCAAAGTGGATAAGTGGCCCGAAGAAAACGGCGTTCGTATTCCTTGGGAAACCTGCCAGACTTTTTCCGGTTCGTGGGGCTACCATCGCGACGAAAACACCTGGAAGGATAATAAGCAACTGTTGACATTGCTGATTGAATCGGTGAGCAAAGGTGGAAATGTATTGCTGAATGTAGGCCCTACTGCACGTGGGATGTTTGATTACCGCGCTGACGAGCGTCTTGAAGGGATGGGAGAGTGGATGAAATTTAATAGTCGCGCCATTTATGGGTGTACACAAGCTCCGGACGTTCTTCAGACTCCGGCTAATTCGTTACTCACTTACAATCCGAAAACGAATCGTCTTTATGTTCATTTGTTAGACTATCCGTTACAGAATTTTGTGATGCCGGGTTTTGCTGATAAAGTGAAATATGCACAGTTTTTACATGATGGTTCAGAGATTAAAGTAGGTAAACGCCACGGCGCATGGGGCAAAGACGAATTAGATGCTAAAGCGTTGAATCTGATTTTGCCGGTTAATAAACCAAACGTTGAAATTCCGGTTATCGAGCTGTTTTTAAACGACTAATCGTAACGCGTTTCAACCTAACTTTTTCGAATAGATACCAATATCAAACGAATAAAGAATGAACCGAATTATTTCAATCATTTTTGCCACTGTATTCTTTTTAAGCGCCAATGCTCAAACTACAATCTATACGAACGATATGGATTATGTACTGGGCGACGTAAAACAGGCTTTCATTCAAGATAAAATAACAACACAGGAGCAGGCCCAAAACCTAATAAAAGGCTTGAAGAATTTGGGCGTGAATGGCATACGGGTCCCAATTTTTGCAGAAGGAATGGATCCCAATAAACCCATGTTCGATTATTTCTATAGTCTGGCGGTGGCCGAAGGATTTCCAATTTTTGCCAATCCGGCTCAATCCAGTGGAGGACAGCGAATAGCGATTGGTATTTTGAATGGAGACCTCAGTTCAGTAAAGGATGATAGCGAGAAAACAGCTGTTCTAATCAACAGGATAAAGGACTTTGCAGCGGAATATTCTTGCAAATGGATCAATCCCTTCAATGAGGACGGAGCTCCGGGAGGAGCCTGGAGTGCAAGTCAAATGAATCTTATTTATTCCAGCTTGAAAGGTCAGGTAAATGGCGCTGAACTCATTGGACCCTGTGCGTGGGGAATTCCGGCAAGTACTCGTGTATTGGAAGAAACAACTATTGCCGACGACATAACGATTGCAGGAACCCATAATTTGGGTTTTAATCACGAAAACTGGGATGATTTTATAGCCGTTGCCAAAGCAAAAAACTTGCCTGTTTGGGATTCGGAAGTAAACCATAATGATGTTTACACCACCGGATCACGACTTGAGGTAGCTGTGGCAGCCGGAGTCGATGGGTTGGTAATGTACAATATTTGGAACACCATCGATCTGACAACCGGTGCAATCGGTAATTCAGGGAAAGAACACATGGCAATTTATCTGAAGAACATGCCAGCTCTCACACCGGGATCTCAAATTGACGGTGGTGACTGGGTCGAAAAAACCAGTGTTGTGGCAAGTGCAGGAAGTAAAATAAACTTTGCTCCAATGCCTGAAAGTGGTACCTGGAGTTGGAGCGGGCCGAATGATTTTACTGCAACAACGCGCGAAATTTCAATTGATAATATCGACGCAAACAATACGGGCGAATATGTGGCATCGTACACCAGCCCGGAAGGCGACATAAATCACCTGGTGATGACATTGGCACTATCGTGCACAAATTCTCCTTCATTAACATCGTATTACCGAATTGACAAGGAGAACTGGTTCACAGGGACAACATTAAATTTGGATGAGGGAAGTTATCTGGAGCTCGGACCCCAAACTTCGTCTACCGGTTCATGGATCTGGAGTGGCCCGAACGGATACACATCCGGTTCACGCCAAATTACCATTTCTGATGTTAACAAGACTGATGAAGGTGTGTACACTGCTACTTTTATCGATGAAAGTGGTTGCGGAAACAGCCTTGAATTTGATGTTTCCGTCAACGACACTGATGTTTCGTTTCCTGATCCTGACGCCCGATACTTTATCGATTGTCCGGAATGGAACTTGAGATTGGGAGCCGATGGCACCAATGCCTTTACAACTTCAACTTCAGCGACCGATTATCAGGTGCAGTGGACAGTGAAGGAATCGACAAACGAAGGTTACTATTACATCGACTGCATCGGAAGTGTGGCAGATCCCCGAATCAGGACAGACCGTAGCGATTTTGCAGACATGACAGGACGGAGCTCAACCGGAACCCAGGCTAAATGGAGTTTGACTAGAAATGACGATGATACCTTTTTCCTGTCAACAACCTTGGACAATACGTCGATGCCCCGCTTACAGGTTAATTCAGCGGGAGAAGTACGCATGGTGTCAACAGGGCTTGTCGACAATACCGTAAAGTTTACGTTTACTGATATTGAAAAAGGTCGGGTCGGTAATGAATCTACCGTTACTGCCATTAACGAAACACCGGTGGCAGTGTCAGAATTAATCTTTCCAGGTTTGCTGGAAAATTCAGGAGCCCAATTTCTTCCATTGAACTATGTTGCCAATGTCATTAGCTATCAGTTAGATATATACACGATTCAGGGGCAGCACATCTTTACATCCAACAATATGGAAATTGGCTGGAGTCCCTGCCAACAACGAGGCCTGTTTCTTTATCGGGTGAGCTACAGCAAGTCTGATGGCAAACTAATCAGAACAAGCGGTAAGGTTTACTGCAACGGGTTCTAGAATTTAAGTCAACCGATGATGAGTGTTTTCAGATTCTATGAATCATGTTGAAAGCGAATACAAATGAATTAAACCAAATAGAAGAAAAATCAATAAGACATGGATAGAAGAAACTTTTTACAATTAGTAGCCGCTGCCGGAGCAGGAACTTTGCTGCTTCCGGGGTGTATGGGAAAATCGCAAGCTTATATTCCAGCTTTTTTAAACAATGATAAAGACCTCTACCTTCAGGACCCGCGCAAGGCCGCAATAGAATGGTTCAGAAACGCCCGTTACGGGATGTTTATTCATTACGGTTTATACTCGATCCCCGGACGTGGAGAGTGGGTGCAATTGTCAGATAAAATGCACGTGGCCGACTATGCAAAGTTAGCCGATCAGTTTACCGCCGAAAAATTCGATGCTGATTTCATTACCGATTTGGCTTTGGAGGCCGAAATGAAATATATCAATATTACCACTCGTCACCACGATAGTTTCTGCTTGTGGGATACAAAATTTACCGATTTTAAAAGTACAAATTCACCAGCTAAACGCGACCTGATTGCAGAGCTTTACGAGCAATGTAACAAGAAAGGATTGGGCTTGTACCTGTATTATTCTCACGGCCGCGACTGGCGCCATCCACATGCGCCCAACAATGGAGATTGGGGTGGTAATGCCCGGCCGCAATACGACACACAGGAGCCTTACTATAAATATGGCGATGAGAACAAGCTGGAGGTCTATCTCGAGTATATGTACAATCAGGTCGACGAATTGCTAACGATGTTTCCCGGTGTTGGTGCTATTTGGCTGGATGGTATTGGTGTGCCGCTGTCAGGCGACCGGTCGTTGTTTAAGTGTCAGGAGTTGTACGATATGATTCATGCCAAGCAGCCACACATGTTAGTGTCGTACAAGCAGGGATTGTTGGGAACAGAGGACTTTTTGGCACCGGAACGTAAATATGAGTCGGATGGTCGACCGGAGAAGCCCCTTGAGTTGTGCGATCATTTACAACGTAATAAATGGGGATATGCTTCGGAGCAAGATGGAAAACACAAAACCAAAGAGGAGGTGATTGCCATGTTGAAAAAAGCGGATAGTTATCCGGCGAATCTTTTGTTGAACACCGGGTCGCTTCCTTCGGGCGAAATGCACCCCGAAGATGTAAAAGTGCTCCGCGAAGTTGGTCAGGAAATTAGGAATAAAGGCTGGGAAGGAGTATTATCGTGAAAAGGAGAGGGCTGCTTTTAGCCGTATTTTTATTGCTGGTAGCGCAAGTGTTTGCCGGCAACCTTCGTCTGGGGTCGCCGTTTACCGAGCACATGGTATTGCAACGCGACCAGCCAATTCAGGTGTGGGGCGAGGCTGTCCCCGGTTCTTCAGTATCCGTAAAGCTGGGAAACTACATCGCGACTGCACCAACCAATTCCGTTGGCGAATGGAAGGCAACACTTCCCAAACAAAAAGCGGGTGGCCCTTTCAGCTTTTCGGTGATTTCGGGCGATGAGTCGCTGGCATTTACCGATGTAATGATTGGTGACGTATGGATCTGTTCGGGGCAGTCGAATATGCAAATGGGCTTTAAGGGGATTCCCGAAGTTGCCGAACTGGAAGCTAAAGCAAAGAATATTCGCACGTTTAAATTTAAGCGAACAGTTGCTTTCGAAGAGCAAAAATACATTGATGGCCAATGGGTTGATGAAGTTCCGGAGAGTGCAGTCGCTTTTTCGTTTGCTTACTTTCTGGAAGCTGAAGCCGATGTTCCGGTTGGCATTATTCTAACCTGTTGGGGAAGTTCTTCTATCGAAGGCTGGATGCCGCGTGATATGACTGAAAAGCTGCCTCATTTCAAAAAAATAATGGCCGAATTTGATGCCGACGAGGTGAAAAAGGCTAAAATCGACAGCATCCTGGCGGTGGAGCAACGGTCGACTCCCGGCGATATCTTATTGCGCACGCAGCCCAACATCATCTACAATGCCATGATGAAACCTTTTGCACCCTATGCCTGCCGGGGGATCGTCTGGTACCAGGGCGAAGCCAATGCCAAAAATATTGATGATATGTTGCAGTATGGCGAAACGTTGCCTTTGTGGATCGAGCGTATGCGAAACGAGTGGAATCAACCTGATTTGCATTTTCTGGGCGTGATGTTGCCGGGCTATGGCAACCAGTTGCAACCTCTCGAATTAACCGACAGCTTAATGGAAAGTCCGGAAGCTCTTTCGTGGGCGTGGATGCGCGAATCGCAATGTAAAGCGTTGGAACTGCCTAATACGGCAATTGCTACAACGATCGACCTGGGAGATAAAACCAACATTCACCCTAAGGATAAATTACCTGTTGGGCAGCGTCTGGCCTTGCTGGCGGGTAAATCTACACTGGGATACAAAGGCTTGTCCGATGGTCCGCTGCTGAAAAAAGTGTCGATTAAGCGGAACTCAATCGTCATTGCCTATGAAAATGCCAAAGGCTTAAAAACCACGGATGGTGACTTGCCAAAAGCATTTTGGATGGCCGGTGTGTCCGGAAAATGGGTGCGTGCCACAGCTACAATAAAGGGTGAAAAAGTGGTTTTGACTTCAAGTGAGCTGACAGCTCCAACGTATGTGAGATATGCTTTCTCGGCAATGCCCAATGTTAATCTGGTCAATGCCGCCGGTTTGCCGGCTCGTCCGTTTCGGACCGATAAATTTAAGGCCGAATAGAACAACTAATTTATTCGAATCCGAATGTACACGGTAAGTGTCGGAATTGAATTCAGGGAAGAATGAAAAAACAAGAACCGAGATGAAAATACTTCAACCTAAATACTTAAGCTGGATTTACATCGCTTTTATGTTCCCGATGCTTGCCGGCGCACAGTCGGTGACGATCGATGCGACTGACTATAAACAGACCATCGACATGATGGGCGGCGATATGGAACGAAGCTCAAATGCCATTCAAAGTGCTAAGAATAAAGAAGAAATAGTAGACTGGGCATTTAAAGACATCGCTTTTAATGTTTGCCGGGTGCAGTTCGATAAAAATCAGGAACTGGAGGAAGGCACCAAAAATTGGGATTTCTATGCCAAGCAAATCCTGTCCATGAAAATGGTCAAGGAAAGCAATCCGGCGATCAGGTTTTTTGCGACCCCCCGAACCGATTACGACGGGTATGGCGACAATAATAATCTTCCCGATTGGTTTTGCAACTACAAAACCAAAGCAATTGATACCGATAAATATGGCATTTTTCTGGCCGATTATGTGGAGTACATGAGCCAGCAAGGTTTGCCTATTTCGTACTTGTCAATTGTAAAAGAGTGGAGTAGTTACGTAACTGCTGCGGTTGCAAAAGAAGTAATCCTGAAACTGAACAGCGAACTGGATGCCCGCCAAATTGAAAAACCACTCATTATCGATCAGGGCTACTGGAGTTTAAGTCAGGGGATCAAGCAACTGGCCGACATTGCGACGCTGGGATCTAAAGACCTTTATTACGCGTTTTGTACGCACAATTATCAAAAAGAAGATGAAACAAAGTGGAGTGCGTTTATTACCGCCTCTACAAATTTAGGCAAAGCGGCTTATGACGACGAAACCGGCGGTGGCTATGGAGGTCCAACATCAGGTGTTGAACCGGAGATTACTTCACCATTGGCTGCCTATGTCGAAAAATGTGTGATGTATAAATCGGGTTTAAAGGGAGAAATATTTTTCGAAATCTGGTCGCGAGGTATAAACAAAGAAACCCGAGCCATCTATTTCCCATGGGGTGGCACAGGTGCCCCAATGCGTGGCTACTACATCATGAAACAGTTCGCGAATAACATATTGGACAGCAGATATATAACTTCCTCTGTGAACTCGATGTCTGATGTGTACACTATGGCCTTCCGACTGGACGATAAAGTCGTAGTGTGGGTAATCAACAATGGTACAATTGACTACAGTGCTGTTCCTGTTTCAATTTCAAACGATAAGATTGCCGGTGAAGTCAGTAAAACCTACTGGACCGCTAACAGCCCAATAACGGGTTCTTCTGAAAATGTCTCTGCGCAAACCAATGCGTTTCAGACCGATATTGCTTCGCAAAGCTTGAACTGCTTCATTTTTAATGTGGGAACAACAACTTCGTCAATTGATATTGAGAAAAACGACTATATCGTTTTTCCAACCCGGGTGAAAAATGGCAAGGTCTACTTACATCCGGACTACCAGTCGTCGCAACCTCGTATTTTTAATTTGAATGGTAAAATGGCTCAAAATATTGAGGTCGATACAAACGAAATTAGTGTTGCCGGCTTAACTCCGGGAGTGTACATCGTTCAGCTCACAATGCAGGACAAACAACTGAGTCAAAAAATAATTATTGAATAAATACAGCGAATAAAACGTATTAATCATGGCTAAAATTGGAACTATTTTACTGATCTGCATGCTGTTCTTTTCTAATCTAAATGCTCAAGATTGGAAGAATCCTGCAGTCGTTGGAATTAATAAAGAAGACCCGCGGGTGTGTTCTGTGCCTTTCGAAAATGAGGAGGCTGCAGGCACTTTCGACTTACAGGAATCAAAGTTCTATGAATCGTTAAACGGCGACTGGAAATTTAATTGGGTACGTAAACCGGCAGATCGCCCCTTGGATTTTTACACCACTAATTTCGATGATTCGAAATGGGGAACCATAAAAGTACCCGGAAACTGGGAGTTGCAGGGTCACGGGATTCCCATGTATATGAATCATCCGTTCGATTTTTCACCCAACAAGCGGCCCGAACCTCCGTTTATGGATTACATCTCGGATGATTATAATCCGGTAGGATCATACCGCCAAACCTTCACGGTTCCCGAAGGATGGGAAAACCGTCAGGTATTTATTCATTTTGGTGCGGTAAAATCGGCTATGTACATTTGGGTGAATGGCGAAAAAGTGGGATACAGTCAGGGCTCAAAAACACCTGCAGAGTGGAATATCTCGAAATACTTGAAGGCAGGTAAAAACACGCTTGCTGTTGAGGTTTATCGCTGGTCGGATGGCTCGTTTCTCGAGTGTCAGGACTTTTGGCGAATTAGTGGTATCGAACGCGATGTTTACCTGTATTCGACGCCGGCTGTTCGGGTTCGCGACTATAAAGTTATCGCCTCGCTCGATGAAAAGTATACCAATGGCGTTTTTAATCTCGAAACTGAAATTGAATCAGCGGCAGGGAAAACTGAAACGGTAAGTGTCGACTACTTGCTGAAGAATGAAACGGAAGAGTTTGGAGGCATCGTTGTTTTAAAGTTGAAAGATGGGAAAGGTGTCGGTTCGGTTAACGCCGAAATTGCAAACGTTAAGAAATGGTCGGCAGAGCATCCAAACCTTTATGATTTATTCATCACCCTAAAAAACAAAAAGGGTGAAACATTGGAAGTGCACAGCTCGAAAGTGGGATTCCGCACATCTGAAATCAAAAACGGTCAGTTGTTGGTAAACGGTAAAGCTGTTTTGGTGAAAGGTGTCAACCGTCACGAGCACGACCCAATTACCGGGCACTACATCACTCGCGAACGAATGGAAGAAGACATTCGACTGATGAAACAGTTCAACATCAACTCGGTTCGCACCTGCCATTATCCGTCCGATCCCTATTTTTATCAGCTTTGCGACCAGTACGGAATTTATATTTGCAACGAAGCGAATATTGAGTCGCACGGAATGGGAGCGGCTCAGCAAGCACCATATAAATTGCCTCATATTGCCGATCTGCCCGAATGGGAGCTCACCCACCTCGACCGGATAAAACGCATGTATCAGCGCGATAAAAACCATCCTTCGGTCATTGTTTGGTCACTCGGAAACGAAGCGGGTGATGGTTGTAATTTTGAAGCCGGGTATGCCTGGTTGAAGGCCAACGATTACCGTCCGGTTCAGTTTGAACAAGCCAGTTTGCGAAATCATACCGACATTTTTTGCCCCATGTATGCTACCAAGTGGGAACTGGAAAACTACGCGCTGCAACCCGGAATTTATCGCCCTGCAATCTTGTGCGAATACGCTCATGCCATGGGAAATAGTGTCGGTAATTTGAAAGATTACTGGGAAACGATCGAGAAATATCCGGCCCTTCAGGGTGGTTTTATCTGGGACTGGGTTGACCAGGGAATTGCTGCCAAAAATGATGCCGGCGAAGACTATTATGCCTATGGTGGCGATTTGGAACCTGAAGGTTCGCGCAACGACAACAACTTCTGCTTAAACGGGTTGGTTGGCCCCGATCGCAAGCCAAATCCGCACATTTACGAGGTGAAAAAAGTGTATCAGAATGTAAGTGTGGCAGCAGTCGATGTCGAAAAAGGCCTTTTCGCAATTCACAATAAATTCTTCTTTTCAAACCTGAACGAATACGATTTCAGCTACGAAATTCTGGCTGATGGTAAAATAATTGAAACAAAAGTAGTTGGTTCGTTGAGTGTTGAGCCGCAAACGAAAAAGGATGTTGAGATTGCCCTGAGTGCCGTTAAAAATGACGGACGCGAGTATTTCGTCAATTTCTATTTCAAACAAAAAGAAGCGAGCGACTTGCTGCCCACCGGACATATAGTTGCTGCCGAACAAGTTCTGTTGAAAACCGGCAAAGCAAAACCGGCCGGTGAAAACGCGGGCGAATTGCAAGTAACCGAAAACGATTCGGAGATTTCGATAATAGCCGGCGAAACGATGGTGACGTTCAGCAAGGCGGAAGGAACGATTCAACACTTAAGATTTCAGGAACAGACGTTGATTTCGCAAGGCCCAAAACCTGATTTCTGGCGTGTGCCAACCGACAACGACTACGGTTATGGCATGGTGAAGAACCGGGGAGTTTGGAAAGTTGCCAATGAGAATTCAACCGTTGAAAAATTTGAGGTGGAGAAAGTTGCTGCAGGAAAAGTGATTGTGAAAATTGAAAAGCAATTGCCTAAAGTCAACCTGACGTATTTCACCGAATATCATGTTCTTGCTTCTGGAGTTATCGAAGTGAAAAATTCAATCGTACATGCGCCGAACGTGAAAAAGCCAAACATTCCGCGAGTTGGTAACGAACTGGTAATCGATGCCTCGCTAAAAAATGTGGAGTGGTACGGACGCGGCCCATGGGAAAACTATGTTGACCGTAAATCGTCCGCATTCGTAGGTATCTACGAAAATACGGTTGATGGCCTTTATTTCCCCTACATCCGCCCGCAGGAAAACGGATATCGTACTGATGTTCGCTGGGTGAAATTCCAGAACGATAAAGTTGGAATGACGATAACCGGCGATGATGTTTTGTGTTTTGGCGCGCAGTATTATAAGAAAAGCGACTACAACAACGAGGTGGATAAAAAAGACTATATGCAGCACCAGTTCGACCTTAAAAAGCGCGGTGAAATCTATCTGAACATCGACTACGGAATGATGGGTGTTGGTGGCGATAACAGCTGGGGCGACGAACCACATTTAATTTATCAGCTTTTACCACATGAATATAGCTATGGTTATACCATTCAACCCTATCGTGTGAATGAATAAAATGAGGATTGAAAAATATATAATTCTATTGGTTGTTGTGATTGTAGCTTCAGTCACAACAACCAAAGCCCAACAACCAAAGCCCAATTTTATAATCATTTTAGCCGATGATTTGGGCTTTGGCGATTTGAGCTTAAACGGAAGCTCCCAAATTCCTACGCCTAACATCGATCGCCTGGCTCAGCAAGGAGTGAACTTTACCAATGGCTATGTCTCGGGCCCGGTTTGCAGCCCCTCGCGTGCCGGAATTATCACCGGCAGAAATCAGGTTAGCTTTGGGCACGACAATAATTTGGCCGAAGTTCAACCCGGTTTTGATGAACAATACAATGGTCTTCCACTCACAGAAACAACAATTGCAAGCCGGCTCAAAAGTTTAGGATACACAACCGGACTGATCGGAAAATGGCATTTGGGCAATCGGGCTCAATTTCACCCACTAAAAAGAGGGTTCGACGAATATTGGGGATACACCGGTGGCGGGCACGACTATTTTGTGTCGAAGCCGGATGGTGAGGGCTACGAGTGCCCGATTGAGTGTAATTATAAAACGCCCGAGCCACTAACTTACATCACCGACGACAAGGGAAGCGAATGTATTCAATTTATAGAAAGGCATAAAAAGGAGCCGTTTTTTTTACTTGCTTCCTTTAATGCTCCCCACGCTCCAATGCAGGCAACTGCGGACGATTTGCGTCTTTTCGACCATATAAAAGAGGCTAAACGACGAAACTATTGTGCGATGGTTCATCGGCTGGATGTAAATGTTGGCCGCATCATGCAAGCACTGAATGAACAAGGATTAGCTGAAAATACCCTGGTGGTTTTCCTAAGCGACAATGGTGGCCCCTGCGATCAGAATGAATCGATCAACGCGCCGTTTAACGGCCAAAAAGGAATCCTGCTCGAAGGTGGCATTCATGTTCCGTTTATTATGCAATGGAAAGGCGAATTGCCTGCCGGTACGAGCTACGAAAATCCGGTGTGGTCGCTCGATCTGGCGGCCAGCTTTTTTGAACTGGCCGGAGGAACGGTAACCGAAAACGTTCAGTTTGATGGTGTAAATCTTATGCCGTTTTTGTTGAATGAAAAAAGCGGCCAACCTCACCAAACCATCAATTGGCGCTTCACCATCAGCGCTGCCATTCGCGAGGGAAACTGGAAGTTAGTTCGTTTGCCCGACCGTTTGCCGTTGCTTTTCGACCTTTCAACGGATATTTCGGAACAGAACAATGTGGCACTGCAAAACATCGACATTACAGAATCTTTGTTGAAAAAACTGGGCCACTGGGATGTGGCTCAACCTCATCCTGTATTTCTTGAAGGTGCCGTTTGGAAGAAACGTCAACTTCAATTGTACGACAGAAGCTATTTGCTAACTCAACCCGAAAATAAGTAGTTGACTAATCCGAACGAATTGGGTTGACTTTTTTAAAACTGATTTTAAAGATCAACATATCAATTAAACCACTAATAATGAATAAATTTCACCATACTTTGAATCGACTAAAACCTGGCTTATTCGCACTAATTATGTGCGCCATGTTTCATCTTCAGTCGGGTGCCCAAACCGGCTTTGGCGAAAGTCAGTTGTTGAACAACGATTGGTATTTTACGCTCAGCAATCCTGACAAGGCAGAAACTGCGGATTTCAGTCACGAAAAATGGCGAAAGCTTGATTTGCCCCACGATTGGAGTATTGAAGCTCAGCTCAGTCCTTCGTTGTCCAGTTGTACCGGTTACTTGCCCGGTGGAATTGGATGGTATCGCAAAACACTCGATTTTTCAAATCTTCCGGCAGATAAAAACGCCTACCTGTATTTCGAGGGGGTTTACAACCGCAGCGAGGTTTACATTAACGGTCAACTGGCGGGGAACCGTCCCAACGGTTACATTTCGTTTTGTTACGATATTACACCGTTCATTAATCGCTCCGAAAACAATGTTGTGGCAGTAAAAGCAGACCACAGCCTGTCTGCCGATTCGCGCTGGTACACCGGCTCTGGTATTTACCGCGACGTCTACCTAATCACTTCCGGCAAAGTTCATTTCAATCAGTGGGGGGTAAGCTATACTACACCGCTGGTGAGCGAAAAAAAGGCGACTGTTCAGGTAAAGATGGAGGTGAAAAACGAATCAGCCGAAACTCAGAAGTTGCAACTGGTGAGTTTCCTGATTGATTCGAAAGGTCAGGAAATAGCCCGTTCGAAAGAAACTATTCAGGTTCAACCGAATTCGTTAGCCAATGGAATATCGGAGTTGACGGTAAAAAATCCGGTGTTATGGGACTTGGGTAATCCAAATCTGTACCTGTTGGAAACGCAAATTGAACGTGATGGAAAAATCATCGATCGAACAAAAACAGCGGTAGGAATTCGAAGCATTCATTTTGATGCCAATACGGGCTTTTCGTTGAACGGGGAAGGAATGAAAATAAAAGGCGTTTGCATTCATCATGATGCCGGTTGTTTGGGAAGTGCCGTGCCCAAAGAAGTTTGGAAACGTAGATTGAAAACCCTGAAAGAACTGGGCTGTAACGCCATTCGAATGAGCCACAACCCGCAAGCGCCCGATGTGTACGATTTGTGCGACGAGCTTGGCCTGTTGGTGATGGATGAGGCTTTTGATGAATGGGAATTTCCGAAACGAAAGTGGATAACCGGATGGAACAAAGGCGAACCGGGCTACGAAGGTTCGTACGATTTTTTTGAAGCGTGGAGCAGCCGCGATTTAGCCGACATGGTGAAACGCGACCGCAACCATCCGTCGATCATCATGTGGAGCATTGGCAACGAAGTGGACTACCCGAACGATCCGTATTCACATCCGGTGTTGGAGCACGGAAGAATAAACCAGAAGGTGTACGGTGGCTACCTGACTGATCATCCGAAAGCTGAGCGATTGGGAGATATTGCCAAGCGTCTTTCCTCGGAGGTTCGCAAACACGATACATCGCGTCCGGTAACTGCTGCCCTGGCCGGGGTAATCATGTCGAACGAAACCGAATATCCTGGATGTCTGGATATTGCCGGATACAATTACACCGAAAATAGATACCATCTGGATCACGAAACCTATCCCGATCGGGTAATTTACGGAAGTGAAAACGGGCATAATATGGAGGCCTGGAATGCGGTGAAAAACAATGATTTTATTTCCGCGCAGTTCCTTTGGACCGGGATTGACTATTTGGGTGAATCGGGCGCCTGGCCCGCACGCGGAGGAAATGGTGGCCTGCTAAATTATGCAGGTTTTGTAAAGCCGCGGGGCCATTTTCGAAGTGCTCTGTGGAACGAAGAACCGGTTGCTTACGTTGGAACATCGACAAGGAACGGCGATGTTAAAAACCTGATACGTGAGGCATGGCCGGTTTGGAATTACGAAAAGGGGGAACCGGTTAAAATCCTCGGTTTCACAAATTCACCCAAAGCAAAATTACTGGTAAACGGGAAGCAAGTTGGCGGGCCACTGGAGTACAATAAGGAAACAGGCGTATTTTTATGGGAAATACCATTTGAAGCCGGAACGCTGGAGTTGGTTGGTTTGGACGACTCCGGGAATGAGGTCGTTCAATCAGAAATTAAAACATCAGAAAGACCACATGCAATCGTAAGCCAGCCGGATACGGAAACAATTGACCGCAACAAAGGGGTGGCACAGGTGGAAATCAGCATTGTCGATGCAGCCGGAATTCCGGTGGTTCTTGCCGATAACGAAATTACCTGCACCATTAGCGGCCCTGGCAAACTATTAGGACTTGAAGCCGGTAACGACCGTGATATGGGCGATTACACCGATCATGTGCAACGAGTATATAAAGGAAAGTTAATTGCTTATATTCAGGCCACAGGAATGAACGGAAACATTGAAGTTGAGTTTAGCTCGCCATGGTTGTCGGGCACAAAATGTATCATAAAAGCACTTTAAAATGATGAAAATTTCTAATCTGTACCCAATCATCGCAGCCATGGCGCTTGTCGCATGTAAATCGTCAACAAGTGCACAAGCTGAAAAGAGCGAGCCGAAGCAACCAAATATCATCTACATCCTCGCCGATGATATGGGGTACGGCGATTTAAGCTGCTACGGGCAAACAAAGTTTAAAACACCCAATATCGATCGTTTGGCGCAGGAAGGCATTCGTTTTACCAACCACTATTCGGGCAGTACCGTTTGTGCTCCGTCGCGCGGATCACTGATGACCGGAAAGCACACCGGCCATGCTTTTAGCCGCGGAAACAAGGGAGTGCCGGGCAATAAGGGCGATTTCCCACTTATAGCATCTGAAATAACGATAGCCGAAGTGTTGAAAAGCGCCGGCTATGTAACCGGAATGTTTGGCAAATGGGGACTCGGTTATCCCGGCTCTGAGGGGGCACCCAACAATCAGGGCTTCGACGAATTTTTCGGTTACCTAAATCAGGCCCTGGCGCACAATTACTATCCCTACCATCTTTGGCACAATAGCGAAAAAATTATCTTGGAAGGAAACGCCGGGCAAGATCAAAACCAGTATGCGCCCGAACTGATTCATAAAAAAGCCATGGAATTTCTGGAGGAAAACAAGGACCAACCTTTTTTCATGTATTATCCATCAATAATTCCTCATGCTGAATTGTTTGCACCAGAAACCTACTTGGCAAAGTACCGCGGAAAACTGCTTCCTGAAAAGGAATATGCCGGAAAGGACGAAGGAAAAGGGTATAAAACCGGAGGCTATGGATCGCAAACAGAATGTCATGCGGCTTTTGCAGCCATGATTAATTTGTTGGATGACCAAGTGGGAGAGATCGTTGCCAAAGTGAAAGAGATGGGCATTGCTGAAAACACGATTATTATCTTCTCGTCGGACAATGGGCCACATGCCGAAGGGGGCGCCGACCCGGACTTTTTTAACAGCTCAGGTGGATTGCGAGGAATTAAGCGAGATCTGTACGAAGGGGGAGTGCGTGTGCCAATGATTGTGAGCTGGCCAGGTACAATTGAAGCCGGTTGCGAAACCGATCATATTTCTGCCTTTTGGGATGTACTGCCAACCATTGCTGCTCTGGCCAAACAAGAAACTCCAGAAGCTATCGACGGCATTTCATTTTTACCCGAACTTTTAGGGAAAGAACAGCCCACACACAACCATTTGTACTGGGAATTTTACGAACGCGGAGGCAGACAAGCTTTACGCAAAGGAAACTGGAAAGCAGTTCGTTTAAATGTACACACGGATTATGACAGAACTCCCATCGAACTGTACAAACTGGATGAAGATCTGACGGAATCGGATAATGTGGCTGAACAGTACCCTGAAGTTGCAGCTGAAATGCTGGAGCTGATGAAAGAATGCCATAGTCCATCGGAGAATTACCGGTTTGAAACGGAGTAACTGGATGACTATGGGAATAAAAAGTCCATGCGAGTTACTTGGTGTTTTTGTTTTATAGACTTCATGCTCCGGCGATAATCCGACCGGGTTCGAATTTATTGAGGTTCATGGCAAAAACATATCTCTTTCAGATGGTGTGAAAAACTGTATTCAGCCCTTAAAAACAGCCACAAGGAGAAGGTTGTTTGACAACATGATTCAACTGGAAATTGTCCATGGTTATATTTGTTTCAGGGCTATTTTGTTACTTGTAACAGTGAACATATAGCTGTTTTGAGCAAAGAAACAGTTTTTTATTTCACCAATAAATAATCCACGATTGCCGAATGTATCATTGTCATTTCAAGCTTTTTTTTCAGCCTGTAGCCGTTCTATTTCCTGTAGAATCAGATTTGCTTCCGCAACTTTCTCATCGCTGGCTTTTCGATTGGTGGTTGACAGCTTGTACGATTCCTCAAGTAAGTCTTGATACTTTTTGTCCAAAACTTCAATTTTCGATTTCTTCTTAAAAAAACTAAACATGGTCTGCATTTTTAAAGATTTATACTGGATATTCCACCATCGACTGCAATAATTTGTCCGGTAATCCACGATGACTGTTCTGATTAGGCAAACTTTTCAGTGTTTAATGATTTGAGTTGATATTTAAACAAAAAAACAAGCAGAAAAGTTTATCTCTTTCAGTATTGCGCTCGCATTCTCCGAATGAATTAAGCTTATGGTTTGGTTCACCAATCGGTTTTGTGGTGTAAGTGCAAGAGAGTTAGCTATTGCAGAACAGCAAAAGCAATAGATAACGAGTACGGTCGGGAGAGTGGGACGCAAATTTTTGACGGTATTCGGCGGGATCGAAACCTGGAATAACAAAAGGAAAATACAGTCGGCTATAGGATGCAAAACAATAAATTAACCTATGCAACTGTTTGAAATTCAGAGACTAGTTGCGTTGCTCGCAACTGGCCGCACCGATTTTCCGGCATATCCATACGACGGGCTATGATGCATTATGAACCACAAACCTGTCCACTATTCTTAAATTCTTTAACGGTCATGCCATAAACCTTCTTAAACGAGCGAGCTAAATGGCTGCTGTCGGTAAAATTTAATTGCCAGGCAATTTCTTTCAACGACAGATCGGTATGCAGTACCTTGGTTTCTACCAGTCGCAATTTCGATTTTAAAATATATTCGGCTAGGCTTTGACCAGCCTGCTTTTTAAAATACTCAGAGAAATAGGTCTTAGAAATACCGAATTTATCGGCCAAAGCAGGGATGCTGAGTTTATTGCTGTCGGAAATATGTGTGTTGATGTAGCGTACTATTTCGCCAAAACGATTATCCGTATTATTGGCGTGGTCGACGTATTTTTTCTCAATGCTGCGGGCGAGAATGTTCAAAATAGAGGCCACTGCTCCGGTAATTATCGAGTCGGAGTAACTATCGCGGGCAAGGTATTCCTGATAGATCAGTTTTATATTGTTGACGATAAATTGCCTCTCCCGTTCTGTCGAAATAATGTCGCCCGGAACTTTATTATAGTTGGCGATGATGTAGGCAATTTTGTCAAACCAGGCATTATAATCGGCCAATCGGTCGTTCGATAAAAAGTAGTGGTCGGTAAAGCGAATAAAGTAAAATTTTGAAGGCTCATTAATTTTAAACGAATGACAATCCAAGGGGGGAAGGAAGAAAATGTTTCCCTGATTATATTCAAACTTGTGCTGATTTATACACTGCGAACCGGATCCTCTTTCTACATAAACAATTTCAAAGAAGTTGTTTTTTCTTGGCCGTTTCTCCCATGATTCAAGCTCTTCAATATGAATTTCAAAAAGTTGACTAATCGATTCTGTTTGCATTGTATTATTATCGGTTAATTTGTGGCTAAAATAGGTAATTTACTGCTCTAGTACCAATTATTGGCAGTGCAACTCGTATGGAAACCAATTTTATTACCGCGTTTTCCGCTAATCGTACAATTTCGAAGGCGGCAGTTAGCTCTATTCTGACGGGTAGGAATACAATCGGAAAGTTTTTCGATACCAATGTGTTGCTTCAACCCACATTCGGCGAAGCAAAAAAGCTGAAAAACGCACCGGTTATTGTGGGTTTTCAGCTTTCATTTATCAGCTGTTTATCCAGCTCTTAAAGGCAGCCGCTTTGGCTTGGCTGATGATAATCTTTTCTTTAGGATCGGTTTTTAGCCGAACAGCAAGTTTGCCTCCAAAGTAGCTTTCAAACTGATCCACTGCTTCGATGTTTAGAATCGTTTGTCGGTTGGCTCTGAAGAACATAACCGGGTCGAGCTCCTGCTCGGTTTTGTCGAGCGATTGGCTGATAATATGGTGCTTGTTGTCGAAGGTTACCGCTGTGGTTACGCGATTGTCGGAAACAAAGTGGGCGACATCCTTCACATCCAGTTTCATGAACGAATCGTTTCGCGAGATCATAAATCGCTGGCGGTAAACTGTTGGTTTCGACAGGAGTTTGGCCAGATGCTGGTAGTCGAAAAACTGGTTCGACTGCTGTTCGATGAATTCCAGCAATTGCTCCAGCTTAAGAATGGCACGTTCCAGTTCGCGGGCTTTAATGGGTTTAAGCAGATAGTCGATGCTGTTTTGTTCGAAGGCTTTGAGCGCGAACTCGCTGTATGCCGTTGTGAAGATGATGCCGCAAGTAATTTTAATTTCGCTGAAAATGTTGAAGCAGTTCCCGTCGGCAAGTTCAATGTCCATGAAAACCAGATCGGGCTGTTCGTGGCTGTTAAACCAGTCAACCGTTTCTTCAATCGATTTCAGATGGGCCAGCATTTTCCATTCGGGTCGCAATTCCAGAAACAAATCCCGAAGCATTTCGCCACTTCGGATTTCATCTTCAACGATGATAAAAGTCTTGTGTATCATAGCTATTCCTTTATTTCTCCGGTTAGTAATGGTAGCCTGACAATGAATTTTTCGTTTTCATTTTCAATTTCAACGGGCATTGTTGTTAATAATTGATACCGATCAATCAGATTCTTTAAACCGGTTTTGGTAGAATAAGACGATTGTTTAAGTTGAAGGTTGTTTTCAACAATAAGGTGTTTTTCGGTACAATAGATGTTGATGTGTAAGGGCGAGCCATCGCTGGCAATATTGTGTTTAATGGCATTTTCGACCAGTATTTGCAGGCTTAACGGTGGTACCATATACTTGCTGTGGCAAGGTGAAACTTGCAGCTGCAACCCATCGCCAAGGCGCTCGCGATGCAGGTCGACAAAGGTGCTGATAAACTCAATCTCCTTTGAAACGTGCACCAGCAGCGTATCTTTCGTGAGCAGTACGTAGCGGTAAACATCCGAGAGGTTTTCGGTGAAAGCGATGGCTGCTTCCCGGTCTTGCCGAATAATGGCAATCAGTGTACTCAAACTATTAAAAAGAAAGTGCGGATTCATTTTATCCTGCAACGACAGGTAACTCATTTCCAGTTGCTGTTGCTTGAGCCGCTCATTTTCGATGGTGAAACTGCTTAGACTTTGGTGGTAGTTGTAGGCGATTAGCATAACAACAAAAATGAATACAATTAATACTCCGATCATAAGGCCTCCAGCGTGCACAAGCGGTGTTACCATAAGTGCATCGGGTAGTAAAAATGGCACCAGAAAAGAAGCCAGCAGTTTTGCGAGCACCAGCCATGGAATGGTGAACAGGAAAAGCCAGATAACTCTTTTCCTCGTGTGCGTATGCCATGGAAGGCGGTTGCCTACCATTCTGTCGAAGATAAAAATCCCTTCACTAATGAAAATGAACATGCCAATGGAGAAAAAGTAGGCTACGACCGAATTGTGAGGTTTCAGTTTAAGAACTAGTACCAAAAACAGGTTTACGATTGTGCCCAACAGCACCTCGATCAAAATTCTGCTTCCAAAATGCACCGATATTCTGCAATTATTCATTTCATTGGTGTTTCAGTTTCAAATGTAAGCGGGCAAAATGGTTTTTCCAATCCGCCCGCTTTGTTTAAGCTTTTTTAGTTTGAAGCCGAAATTGAATTCAGCATTCCGATACCCTTTTGATAGGCCGTTTTCGCTATTTCCAAATTAGTCAAAGCTTCAACTTTATTCGATTCGGCGCGTTGCCAGGCTGCCTGTGCGTTCAGCAGGTCGGTAGTTGTATTCAGGCCGGCTTCATAGCTTAACGCAACTTCTTCAAGGCTTTCCTGTGCCTGTGCGCACGACTTTTGCGCCAGCACAATGGTTTGGTAGGCTTCCTGAACTCTAATGGTCAGGTTGCTGACTTCCAGTTGAATAAGCTCTCGTGAATTGTCGTACTCAAGCTTTGTTTTTTCCTGGTCGAGGCTGGCAGCAGCCAGTTTGTGCTTGCGTTCTTTCCAGTGAAAAACCGGTAGCGACACCTGAGCGACAGCCATCGTATTCCAGCTGTCGAAATCAAGGTTGGGGCTGTTAAGGTAACTGTAACTGATTTGCGCACCAACCGTTGGCTTGTATTCGCCTGCTGTATTTTGCTTGCTGAGTTCTGCAATTTTGATCTGGTCTTCCATGATCAGGAGTTCCTTGCGGTTTATCGAGGCTTTCGCCCACGCATTGTCCATGTTCGGCAATGGCATGTTTTCGGCGAGCTGTCCATCCAGACGGATGTCTTCTTGCAAGGGCAATCCCATAAGCTGGCAAAGACGCATTTTTAAGATTGAAAGACCGTTGTTTGCACGCAAGAGGGCAAGTTCTGCATCATTTTTCTGAACAGATACTTTTAGCTGTTCACTTTTCGGACTAAGTCCGAGTTCGTACATGGTCGTGAGTTGATCCTCAAGGCTATCCATCATGGCGACATAAATTTTTGCCACTTTGATGTTTTCTTCCAGAGCTACCAATTGCCAAAAAGCTTCATCGGTTGATTGGATGACTCTGTCGCGTTCGAGTTCAAGCGCGTTTTGCGACATATTCACTCCCAGATCGGCCATTTTATTGGCGTTTCGGATTTGCCCTCCGGCATAAATCGGAATCGTGAGAGCCAGCTGAGCCTGGTACAAACTCAGTTTTTCGGTGTTAAGGCTTAGTCCGGGGAAGTAAGCTTCGCTGTCGCCGGTGGTATTGCCATCGGCATCAGCGGTTGGGAGAAACATGCCCGGAATTTCGATGTCATCCAACGAAGGCAAATAAGTTGCCGAAGCGGTTCCGTCGAGGGCAGGGAGGTAGGCTGTACGAGCTAACTTTTGGTTAGCCTGTGCCTTTTGCGCGTCAACTCCTGCCATTTGCAGGCTCTTGTTGTAGTCGATTGCTAAATCCCTGCATTCTTGCAACGTTAAAACGCGCTGGCCTTGTGATTGTAGGCCAATTAGCAGGAGAAATATGATGATGTATCGTTTCATTTAAAATCGGTTTAAGAATCACCGTCACCCTAAAAGCGACGGTGAATTCGATTAAATAGTATGAAAGGAAAGCTGATTATTCCTCTGTATGATGTAATTGTCTGGTGTCGATTCGGTAAAACAGCGCGTAGAGCACCGGAACCACCAACAGGGTGATCAGAGTACCGAAAAGCAGACCAAACATGATGGCGATAGACATGGAGCTAAACATCTCGTCCCACAACAGCGGCAACATCCCCAGGATGGTTGTCAGCGAGGCCATCACTACCGGGCGAACACGCGATACGGTAGCGTCAACAATAGCGTGCAGCTGGTTTTTACCTTCTTCGAGCTGTATGTTGATTTCATCGAGCAGAACTACCGCGTTCTTAATCATCATCCCCAATAAACCAAGCGTACCTACGATGCTGAAGAACCCGAAGCTCGTATTCGTAACCAGTACCCCAATTGCCACTCCTACAAAAGCCAATGGCATAATCATAAAGATGATAATGGGCTGCCGGAAATTATTAAACAGAGCAACCACAATGATAATCATCAGCAGCATAGCCAGCGGAAAGTTTTCTGCCAACCCGGCGTTTGCTTCGTTGCTCGACTTAAATTCGCCCAGCCATTCGCGGGTGTATCCCGTTGGTAAAGGTATCTCATCGATTGCCGGACGGAGCTCGGCCAAAACTTCGGTTGCCGTGATATCGGTTTTTGGTTCGCACTGCGCCTTAATGGCGCGTTGGCCATCGTAGCGTCTGACGATCGAATTATTCCACTGAATTTCGATGGAATCTGTCAGTTGCGCAAGCGTTACACTCGACGCGGCATTGGCCGACCATACCGGCAGGGTTGGCAGCAGGCTCATGTCATCGTTCAGCGTTTGATCGAGCTTCAGCATGATTGGCAGCTGGTACTCGCCATCGTAAAATACGCCAACGGGTGCGCCGGTTGATGCAACGGCCAGAGCATTCGCCACATCAGAGCGGTTAATCATAAGTCCACGTGCCTTTTCCTGAGAGTAGTAGGGGGTCAGAATTTTTTCTTCGTTGCGCCAGTCGTTGGTCACAAAATCAGTGTTCTCACTGGCTTTCATGATGCTTTCAGCCTGAACCGCAAGTTTTCTTAAAACCTGGTCGTCGGGACCCGAAAATTTCACTTCAATTTTGTAGTCACCACCAATGGCCTGGTACGGACGCACGCGGGCTTCGGCCTGAGGGTAGTTTTCGCGAACATGATCCTGTAGGCGGGCTCGTACGTCGAAATCGTATTCTTTGTCTTTCAAGGCAATAATCAACTCACCGTACGATGGGCTCAGCGATGCCACGGGGCGCATTAGTGTGTAGCGAGCCGGAGTGGCACCCATTGATGTTACGATATAGTCAATTTCATCCCATTGGCTAATTTCCTGGTAGATATCGCTCAGGTCTTTTTCTACCGCTGAAATATCTTTTCCCTCGGGCAATCGGTATTCCAGCAAAAACTGATCGGAAGTTGCTACCGGGAAGAAGTCCATTTTGGCAAAGCTGAATGCCCAGATGGTTGCAACAAACACGACGGTAACCATAGCTGCCGTAACTGATTTATGCCACAACAAGAATTGCACAGCTTTTTTGATGCCTTGGTAGAACGGACTGGCAAGATGATCTTTTTCGTTCTCTTCGCCATCCTTCTTCTCCCGGTAAAAGAACTGGGCCATAAAGGGGGTTTGAATCATCGCCAGAATCCAGCTGACAAACAACGAAATAGCTAATACATAAAACAGCGGGCGAAGGAACTCACCGGCTCCGGTTGTGTTAAAGGCCAGTGGCATAAACGCCAGAATAGCAACCAGGGTAGCGCCAAGCAACGGTGTGCCCGATTTTTTAGCCGTATTGAGAAATGCCTTCGAACGGTTCATTCCACGTTCCAGGTCGATCAATATGCCGTCGGCAACCACAATGGCATTGTCAACCAACATTCCCATGGCAATAATAATGGCAGCCAACGAAACCCGGTGAATTTCCACGCCAACCATGTTCATTAAAATGAAGGTGGCCAGAATGGTAAACAGAAGTCCGCTGGCGATCAGAAGTCCGGCCCGGAATCCCATAGCAATCAGCAATACCACAATCACAATCAATACCGATTCAATCAGGTTGATTAGGAAGTTGTTGATTGATTCATCCACTTTAACGTGTTGGTAAAAAACCGGATGCATATCGATACCCACAGGCAAATCCTGTTGTATCAGCGCCATCTCGGCTTCAATCACTTCTCCCAGTTTCAGAATATTGCCGCCTTTCTCCATGGAAAGGGCAAGGCTCATCGCCTCCTTGTTGTTATACTTTAATTTTGTGTAATACGGATCTTGTTTTTCCCGTTCAATGGTGGCAATATCGCCCAGACGATAGCGGTTGCCATCAGGCAGTTTCACCTCGAAATTCCGTATTTCCTCCAGACTTTGAAATTTGTTGCCAATGGTCAGGCGAATACGTTCGTCGCCGGTATGAACATTGCCGGCATTAACCAAGGTTCCCTGATCGTTAAAAAACTGGAAGAACATTCCCGGGTTGATGCCGATTGTGGCAAAATAATCGTTGTTGAATTTGATGTTGATCACTTCCTGTGTCGCACCATATTCTTCAATCCGTTTTACGCCTTTTATGCCCAATAAACGTTGTTTGATGTCGTTCACTTTGCGTCTAAATTCCAGCTCGTCGTACCCATCGTTGGTAATAGCGAAGAAAATACCGGACACATCGCCGAAATCGTCGTTTACGATTGGAGCGTAGGCACCTTGCGGCAGACTGCTGCTGGTATCGTTCACTTTCCGGCGCAGGTGATCCCATAATTGGGGAAGGTCGGCCGTTTTAACACCGGACTTGATATTAATAGTAATTTGCGACATTCCCGGCGTGGATTTCGACTCGAGAAAGTCGATATTTTCCAGCCGCTGAATGGCTTTTTCAAGCACATCAGTTACTTCTTTTTCCACCTCTTCGGCACTAGCGCCGGGGTAAACGGTAGTTACTACAGCTGCCTTAATCGGGATCTCAGGGTCCTCCAGCTTTGGCAGTGCGTCGAAGGACATAATTCCTCCTACGATCAGAGCAAAAAAGACGAAGTATAATACCGCTTTTTTGGATAGTATATTTTCTAACATAGATGAATTTTCAGAGGATTACAGACCCAATATCTTCACTTGCTGGTTTTCAACCAGGCTGTTTACACCGGCGATTACGACCAGCTCGTTTCCCGAAATTCCGGTCTTTATTTCAACCAGTCCATCGTTGAGCAGGTTGCCCAATTCTACCGGTTGGCTTTTGGTTACCAGAGCGTTGGCATCTACAGTCCAGATGTGCGGTTTCTCGTTGGTATAATAAACAGCGGCCAGCGGGATGGTGATTGCCTGCTGTTGCGCACGTTCGGCAACCACGGTGATGCGGGCTGTCATGCCGGGTTTCAGGTGTTGTCCGCTTACATTAGGCTGGATGCGAACTTCATATTGGTCGGTTTCATTCGATTTTTGATTCACCGAAAGCAATTTGGCGGCTACTCTTTTTTCACCGTTTACGTTGAAGTCGCAGTAAAAATCGGAGGCCTTTTGAACGGTAGCCAACAAGCTACCCGGGATGTTAAAACGAATTTCCAGATTGTCAAGATCAATCAGGGAAACAATAGCCTGTCCGGAACCTACGTTTTCGTAGTTTTCGACATGTCTTTTTGAAACATACCCGCTGAATGGGGCAGTCAATCGCGTGTCTTTCATGGCATTTTCGGCAGCTTCGTACTGACTTTTAGCGGCCAGATAGCCAGCTTCCAGTCGTTCGAGCGTGTTTACAGGCAATTTGTTTTTGTCGAATAGCTGTTGGTACCGTTCATATTCTCCTTTAGCCTGATGGTATTGAGCTTTAGCCCCATCCAGACGAATCTGGTAGTCACGCGGATCAATCTCCGCGATTACCTGACCGGCTAAAACTTTATCTCCTTCATTTACTTTTAATTTGAGAAGCTGACCGCCCACTTTGAAGGCCGAGTTTATTTCCCGGTTTTCCTTAATCTGCCCGCTGAAACTTAAACTTTCATTAGATTCTGTCGGGTTGACTTTGGCTACCTTCACCATGCGCGGCTTTGCTTCCACGGTTGTTTTCTGTTTGCACGAGGTCATCATGGCAATGAGGCTCAGCAAGATTCCTAAACTAACTAAATGTCCCTTCATAATTTCTATCTATTTTCTTGTTATCTATTTTCTATTCTGGGGCGCTAAAGTAGATTAGGATTGTATGAAAGGCGATAAAAAAGTGCATGAAGCCAGAAAAATAATGAATGAATTGAGATTTTAGATGAGTAAAATAATGTCCAAATTGGGTTGAATGACCTCATTTTTGCATCGTTGCAATTTATAGCAGCCGAAATTGATTTACAATTTCAGCGCGAATACCGATCAGTAGAGGATTAGAAGTTTTTATTTCCCAATTTTTATACTAGATTTCAATTTTATATGCCGTACGTGAACGAAACCCCGATGATTTAATGAAAAGCATTCCGGAAGTACAATTTAGAAGCGAGAAGACAACTCAGGTAAATGATTTTGAGTTTGTTGCTCTTGAGGACTTGATGTCGGCGATTGCGAAACCCAGAGATCATAATCCGTATCAACCGCACCGCCTGGGTTTTTTCGTTATCCTGATTATAACCGAGGGAGAAGTAAATCATATTGTCGATTTCAAAATTCACACCTTGCGTGCCGGAGATGTTATGGTGATGTCAAAAGGACAGATACATGCTTTCGATGAATTTTCGAAATACAAAGGTTATTTGGTACTTTTTACTGAAGCGTTTATGCAAAAATATATGGCTCAGTCAACCATTGCTCAGATTAACCATCTGTACAACTATTTTCTCCGACAGGAGAAAATCTCCAATCCGTATCACAACCACATTATTCTGCGTGTGTTGAATGAGGAGTTAAAAAGCAATTCACCATCGCTGCCCAATATCGTAGGTTCAATAATCAGTATTTACCTGCTGAAACTGAATGAAGAAAACAATCGTTCAACGGTGGTTTCAATTGACAACAAAAACCTGGATTTCTTTAGCCATTTTAAACAGCTACTCGAAGAACATTTCTCAAAGACCCGCGATGCCAAAGCATATGCATCTGAATTGTCGATCTCCTATAAACATCTGAATGAAGTTTGTAATGAAATTGCAAACGTTACAGCAAAATCATTTATCGACAGGTATGTGATTCTTGAAGCCAAACGAATGTTGGTTTCCACTTCGCTTTCAGTAAAGGAAATCGCTTTTAAACTTGGGTTTGATGAACCAACCAACTTTCTTAAATATTTTAAGAAACACACCAACATAACCCCCGTGGAATTTCGAAATACATTGGCCTAGGTTATAGATTTACCATCCAATTGCTACAATTAACCTTTTCCGCTTGTCGCGTTCATTTCATCTTTGCACACATCAATTAAAACAGGTTAGAAATGAATCAGATAACCATTTTGGGAGCCACAGGTTTGGTGGGCAATAATCTCTTGGCAAAAGCCATCGGCAGGGGATATAAAGTCAAGGTTTTAGTTCGCAACAGCCATAAATTGAAGGGTCTTACACCACAAGTAGAAGTAATCGAGGGCAACTATTTCGATAAAGGAAAACTAAAGCAAGCATTGGAGGATTCGGTTGCAATTCTGTCAACGATTGGTCCACCCCTCAGCAATGGGGTAACTGCCACCGATGAAACTAACTACATCAACTCGATGGCTTATATGATCGAGCAAATGGAAGCCAATCACCAGTTTCGTTTGATTAGTATCTCCGGAGCCGGAATCGTGTTGCCGAACGAGAATTTGCCATTAGCACGAAAACTGATGCGTGTGATGCTGAAAACGACCTCTAGAACAACTGTTAATATTAAAGATAAGGAGCTTAAATTGTTATTTGAGAGTGGTTTGAATTGGACTAATATTCGCCCGCCAATGATAAAAGAAGTCGTTGATGGAGCGTTTACGGTTGATGAGAATAAGTTTCTGGGGATGGCCGTCGATGTTAATCAGCTGACAGATTTTATGCTGGATGAAATTGACAATAAAAGGTGGCTGAAAAAGGCTCCGATTGTCGCCACGAAATAACAGGACGCAAAATAATTTAGAAATGCATGCGACTATCGAAATAGTTCCCATTTTTGAAAAACCATATAAACGCTCATACTCATTGAAAAATAATACCATGATTTCAGAAAAAACAGTGCTTAGAATCTGTTTGCCCATTCTCTTTCTATTGTTTTTTGCACAAACACGAGCGCAAGAAAAATATACAATTAGCGGTAAAATTACCGATGCCTCAACCGGCGAAGATTTAGTTGGAGCGACGATTTATGAACAGGGAACAACAACCGGCACAATTACGAACAACTACGGGTTTTATTCGCTCACACTACCAAGCGGGACGCGCGAAATTCAGATCACTTATGTTGGCTACAGGTCCATCTCAAGCAAAATCGATCTGGGCGAAAATGTCAGTCGTAGTTTTAAACTTATACCCGCCGAAACCGACCTGGCGGAAGTTGTGGTTACTTCAGTTAAAAAAGACCGGAATGTAAGCTCGACAGACATGGGGGTGGAGCGACTGGATGTTAAAGAGCTGGAAACCATTCCGGTGCTTTTAGGCGAGAAAGATGTGCTGAAGACCATTCAGCTGCTACCAGGGATCAGTGCCGCTTCTGAAGGCGGCAGTGGGTTTACTGTTCGTGGCGGATCGATCGATCAAAACCTGATTCTGCTCGATGAAGCTCCGGTTTATAGTTCGTCGCACCTGATGGGTTTTTTCTCCGTCTTCAATTCCGATGCGTTAAAAAATATGGCGGTTTACAAAGGCGGCATTCCTTCGCAGTATGGAGGTCGGGCATCATCGGTTCTGGACATTACCATGAAAGACGGGAACAATCAGAATTTCTCGGCATCAGGGGGGATTGGGCTGATCTCGTCGCGGCTTACACTCGAAGGGCCAATCATCAAGGACAGGATGTCATTCATTGTATCGGGGCGTCGAAGCTATGCCGATTTGATTGGCAAAGCAGCTGGCTTTTTTGACAATGGAATGACGCTCTATTTCTACGATCTGAATGCTAAACTCAATTACACTATTAACGACAATAACCGCGTTTACCTTTCGGGATATTTCGGGAAGGATGATTTCGGATTTGAAGATGTGGGAATGAGTTGGGGGAATTCAACCGGCACCATTCGATGGAACCATTTGTTTAGCAGCAAGTTGTTCTCGAATACCACTGCCATATACAGTAATTATGATTATGGATTTAATGTGGATGATGATATTGAAATGAGTTCAGGCATTGAGGATTTCGGATTGAAACAGGATTTTACCTGGTATTCAAACCCTAAAAATACCTTGCGATTCGGATTCAGTTCAACCTATCATACTTTCAACCCGGGCAAATTGTTGTTTGACAATGTTGAAAGTGACGAAATTATTCTGGAGAAGAAACAGGCAATCGAAAGTGCTTTGTACCTTTCAAATAATCAAAAATTGACGGATCGGCTTTCTGCTGAATACGGAGCCCGGTTGTCGATGTTTAACCAGCTGGGAGCCGGTTGGAGCAATCAATATGATGAGAATAACGTGAAAATTGATTCGACTTTTTATGAAAGCGGAGAATTGATGGAAACTTACCTATCGTTCGAACCACGAATCTCATTGAATTATCTGTTAGGCAGCAGTAGTTCTGTAAAAGCTTCATTTAACCGGATGGCACAATATCTTCATCTATTGTCGAACAGTACTTCGGGGCAGCCAACCGATACCTGGATGCCAAGTACACAAAACATTAAACCAACCATCGCCTCGCAGTATGCGGTTGGGTATTTCCGCAACTTTAACGACAATACCTATGAATTTTCGGTGGAAGGATACTACAAGGACATGCAGAACGTGCTCGACTACGAAGACGGAACGGATGTATTGCTGAATGAAAATATTGAAGCCAATATTCTATCCGGTACCGGACGAAGCTATGGTGCCGAATTTTATCTGAAGAAAAAGGCTGGACGGTTGAACGGATGGTTTAGCTACACCCTTGCACGTACCGAAAACAGGATTGACGGAATTAACGATTCTGACTGGTATCCGTCTAAATACGATAAAACACACGATTTTTCAATTGTCGCGAACTATCAAATCAATCAACGCTGGTCGGTATCTACTTCATGGGTCTACTATACCGGTAACGCGGTTACTTTTCCCAGCGGAAAATATGAGTACGATGGTCAAATCTTGCCCTATTATACGGAGCGAAATGGCTACCGGATGCCCGACTATCATCGCCTCGATTTAAACTTTCATTTGAAAGGGAAGAAAACGAAAAAATATGAATCGAGCTGGGACTTCTCCTTCTATAACCTGTATAACCAGAAAAATGCCTATACCATTAATTTCGAGGAAAGTGAAACAGTTCCCGGAACCACCGAAGCAGTTAAATTAAGCTTATTTGGCATTGTGCCGGCAGTAACCTGGAATTTCAAATTTTAAAACGACTCGGCATGAATACCAAATATTATCCAACGATCGACACCATAAAATGCGATGGTGATGCTGCATGCACCCGCGTATGTCCAAACGGTGTTTTTTCAATTCGCGAAATTACTGACGATGAGAATAGGCAGTTACCGTTTTTAGGTCGGCTAAAAACAAAAATCAAAGGAAGGGCAAAGTCATTTGTCATCCATCCTGAGTCGTGCATTGGCTGTAACCTGTGCGTTACAAACTGCCACGAAAATGCCATTAAATTATCATCCATCTACAATCTATAAAAGATGAAAAAATTGACACAACAGTATACAAGCCTGAAATACCTGGCGCTGATTGTTTTTGCGTTCCTTTCCGCTTCGTGCGAGGAGGTAATTGAAATCGATTTAAATAGTGCATCTCCTAAATTGGTTGCTGAAGGTTTAATCGAAAAAGATTCGGTTGCCTGGATCAGACTCAGTTATACGACCGATTATTTTGCAACCGACCAGACCACTTATGCCGAAGATGCAACCGTTGTTTTATACGATCAATCAGGAAGGTCAGAAAAACTGAATTATTACGGAGATGGTTTGTACAAAGGCGAAATTTTAAAGGGAAAGGTGAATGAGGACTATCGCATAAGCGTTGAAGAATCCGGGAGTACCTATCAGGCGGCGACCCGGCTGATGGCTCCATCAAAAATCTATTCCGTAAGCTTCGAAGAGCAGGAAGCCAAACGTCCGGGTGAAACAACGAGTAACTATGAGTTAACGATCAATTTCAGCGATGATCCGGAGACTGATAATTACTATCTCATCAAATTTTGGATAAACGATACCTTGTACGCCGACAATTACATTTACCTGAAAGATAGTTATTATACCACCGATAAGGTGGTAGAGTATTCACCATTTCGGATTGAATTCGAACAAAACGATCGGGTGTTCGTAAAATTGTACTCGATCGACGAGGATTCTTACACCTATTTTAATCAGCTAAATGATATTTCAGGTTCAGAGATGGGAGGTTCATCTACGCCGTATAATCCTCAATCAAACTTTGGCTCCGATGTTCTGGGCTATTTCATGGCAACCTCACATGATTCGATAAGTGTGATTGTTCGGTAACAGCTGCATAGTGGCGAAGCTCCTCTGTTGGGGACGAAACCGGATTTTCACTTCCGAAACAAACCACCACCGGAAAAGGGCATGATTTACCATTTCTGGTTTCAGATCTACCTTTTGCAGGTCGCTAATGTGCAATACTTTTGCTGTGAACAAGAAATGGATTTAAATATAACACCGTGAAAAGAATCACTTTAGTACTTATTCTGGTTTCTGTTATAAGTCTGGGACGAGTTGTTGCGCAACACGATACAGAGGCCACCCGTCTCCTAAAAGAGCAGAACAACGAGTTTGTTCCTGAAATATTCAAATTTGACAAAAACGTTTGGTTTGCCGTTGGTTACGACGTAAGTAACATTGCTATGATTGAAGGCGAGACCGGAATTATCATCGTGGATGCCGGTATGTCACCAGTCCGGATGGAAACACTTCGTTTGAAGTTTCGCGAAATAACCGACAAACCTATAACAGGGATTATTATTACCCACGGGCATGGCGACCATTATGGGGGAATTCAGGCTTTTTTAAACGAAGGAAGCAATCCTCAGGTTTGGGGACGAAAGACGACTCAAGACGAGAATGGCGGTTTTAGCATCGAAGCAAATGTGGCAAAAGAAGCCGGTTTAACTTATGGAAATGTTCGCGGCGCACGGCAAGCCGGGGTTATTCTTCCCGATTCCATTCATATTAACAATGGAGTTGCTGCACGCCCCAATAAGCAAGAAACAATGTTTACCCGTGGAAAAGAAACAGCAGCTTTCACTATCACGCATTTCTTTACAGAGGAACGAAAACTCATTGAAATTGATGGTGTGAAATTTGAGCTCGTTGCCGCCACTGGCGAAACCTACGACAACATGTATGTTTACATGCCCGAAGAAAAAATCCTCTTTTGCGGCGACAGCTATTACAAATCATTCCCAAATCTTTATACCATCCGTGGTTCGCAATACCGCGATGTGCAAAGCTGGTACGAAAGCATCGATAAAATGCTGAGCGAAGAAGTTGACTATTTACTGCCCGGTCATACCCGTCCGGTAGTTGGTAACGAAAATGTAAAAGAAACCCTCAGCAATTACCGCGATGCCATAAAATTTGTGTTCGACAAAACCATTGAGGGCATGAACAAAGGACTGACACCCGACCAGTTGGTTGAGTCTGTGAAACTACCGGAAAACTTGGCGTCGAAGCCTTACCTGGTCGAGTATTACGGACGTGTTGATTGGGCTGTACGTGCTATTTTTGAAGGGTACCTCGGCTGGTTCGATGGGAACCCGGTAAACCTGAATAAGCTCGCTCCGAAGCCGGAAGCTGAACGAATGGCTAAAATGGCCGGGGGAAAAGATAAACTTCGGGCGATTGCAATTGAGGCATTCGAAACCGGTGATTTTCAATGGTCGGCTCAATTGTGTGATTATCTGCTTGCTCTAAACAACAATGACAACGAAATAATTAACCTGAAAGCAGATGCCTTAATGGAAATTGCCAAAACGATGGTAACGGCTACCGGTCGGAATTATATGAATAGCTATGCCATTCAGCTGTGCAAAGGGTTCGGAAAATAGAGTTCTATTTGTACCTGGCAGCCTGTAATCAAAATGGTTCCGGAACTGTCAACAGATGGTATTCCGCGAATTAAACATTTGGTTAACAGGACTATTTCACGAAGTGAACACTTCTCAGTATTACCTTTCGTTAGTGAGTCATTTTTTATACGGAAGTGTAAGTTATCGCATTGCGAAAATAACCTGATAAGTATGCACACCACTATAAATCTGATTGCATGAGAAAAATCAACGAGATAACAACGAACGAATTACAATTGCGTTTAGCGAACGACAAGACCAAAGTCATCGATGTTAGGCCAGTGGATGCCTACAATGGATGGCGACTGGAGAACGAACATCGCGGCGGACATATAAAAGGAGCAAAAAGCTTGTCTGCCAAGTGGGCTGATTATATCGATTGGATTGAAATTGTCCGATCGAAAGGAGTTTTACCGGAGCATGATCTTGTTTTGTATGGCTATTCACAAGTAGAAGCCGAAAAGGTGGCGCTTCGTTTCTCACAGGCTGGTTATTCACATCTTAGTGTTTATAATCATTTTGTGGATGAATGGGCATCGAACCCTGATTTGCCAATCGATTTCCTTCCAAATTTTAAAAACCTGGTACCGGCAAGTTGGGTAAACCAAGTTGTTTCGGGAAATTTGCCGACTGAAATAGAGGGGCAAAAAGTTGTAATCTGTCATACGCATTACCGCAATCGCGATGCCTACTTGTCAGGGCATATTCCGGGTGCGATTGATATAGACACACTGGCGCTTGAAGCTCCGGAAACCTGGAACAGAAGATCGCCCGCTGAGCTGAAAGAAGCCCTTGAAAAACATGGAATTACGTCGGATACAACCGTCGTCTTATATGGGAAATTTATGTTTCCTGATAATGATGACGAGTTTCCGGGAAGTGCAGCAGGCGATATTGGCGCCATCCGTAATGCCATGATCATGATGTACGCCGGAGTTAAAGATGTGCGCGTGCTAAACGGTGGTTTCCAATCGTGGGAAGATGCCGGATATGCAGTCGATACCGATGATGTTCCGAAAATACCGGTGTCAGATTTTGGTGTCCGGATACCGGTTAATCCATCCATAATTGTTGACATCTCCGAGGCTAAAGAAATGATAAAATCCAATGACGCTGATATTGTTTGTGTACGAAGCTGGCCCGAGTATATCGGTGAAGTCAGTGGATACAATTATATCGAGAAAACAGGACGAATTCCGGGAGCCATTTTCGGAAATTGCGGTTCCGATGCTTACCACATGGAGAATTACAGAAATACCGACCACACCATTCGCGAAGCACAGGAAGTTGCCGCAATTTGGGACGCGGTTGGAATTACACCAGACAAGCATTTGGCCTTTTATTGCGGCACCGGATGGCGTGGCAGCGAAGCGTGGTTCAATGCCTGGCTTATGGGTTGGCCGCGGGTTTCGGTGTTCGATGGCGGTTGGTTCGAGTGGAGTAACGATCCTGATAATCCGTTTGAAACAGGTATTCCCGAAAATATGCTCACTTCAGCTTACAAATGAAAATATCTCGCCATACCGATTAGGTAGAAACGGAGATGCGTATTGAATAATAATAGGCTGCATTGTTGCTCCGTTGCGCGAGAAAAAAACAGGCCCGATGAAACAACAAATTCTCAATTATGAATTGGCAACCGATACCTTAAGAGGTCTGACTGCAGATCCTAAGTATTTATTGTCGAAGTACTTCTACGACGATGCCGGCAGTGCAATATTTCAGGATATTATGCAAATGCCTGAATACTATCTTACCGATTGCGAATTTGAAATATTTACAACCTACCGGAAACAGATTTCTGAATCGTTTCACGAAGGTGTTCAGGCATTTGATTTGATTGAATTGGGCTCTGGAGACGGACTGAAAACGAAGATTCTATTACAGTTTTTGGTAAATAACGCAGTCGATTTCAGATACATCCCTATCGATATCAGTCATAAAGCCAATGTAGACCTGCTAAACAGCTTGAAAAGTGAATTGCCGGTTCTGAATGTATCTCCCAAAACCGGAGATTATTTTCAGGAAGTCGAAAAACTGAATGGCTACTCCGGGCTACGAAAGGTATTCCTTTTTCTGGGGTCGAACATTGGCAATTTTTCGGACGATGAAATCGACCGTTTTTTTAGTCAGCTCTCAACCCTTTGCCACAAGGGAGATAAACTGCTCGTTGGTTTCGACCTGAAAAAGTCGCCCGAAGTAATTATGAAAGCGTACAGCGATCCACATGGGCACACCAGACGTTTCAACCTAAATCATCTGATTCGGATAAACAGAGAATTGAACGCCAATTTCAACCCTGAAAATTTTGAACATCAGGCGGTATATGACCCGCAAACCGGAGCCGCGAAAAGTTTTCTTGTTTCAACTGTGGTTCAGTCAGTTTACATAGCTGATTTAAATGAGCGAATTCATTTTGACAAATGGGAACCGATATTTATGGAACTTTCACGCAAATTCGATCAATCAACGATTGAACGCATCGCAGCAGAACATGGCTTTGGGGTCGAAAGTCAGTTTACCGATAAACGCGACTATTTTGTGAATTCGTTGTGGGTGAAGAAGTAGTTTTCAGAAGTTAAAACAGCAATAATTGATATGAAAGTAGCAGTAACAGCAGCAAACGGACAATTGGGGTCGGCAATTGTCAAGCAACTTATAGCCGATTTAGGCGCCGGCAATGTAATTGGAATTGCACGAACACCTCACAAAGCAGAATTTTTAGGGGTTGAAATTCGAAAAGGGGATTATAACAATCGGGAGGATTTTGATGCAGCACTGAAAGGAATTGATGCCGTGCTGATCGTTTCGAGCATGGATCAACCGGGAAAACGTATTTTGCAGCACCGGAATGTGATTGAAGGAGCAAAAGCCAACGGGGTAAAGAAACTTTTTTATACCAGTATTGTTGGCGACAGCGAGAAAAACGCCTTTAGCCCGGTTGTAAGTAGCAACCGGCAAACAGAAAACGATGTACAAAATTCGGGACTGAATTGGGTGATTGGACGTAATGGAATCTACATTGAACCCGATTTGGAGTACATCGACAATTATATCGCAAAGGGCGAAATTTACAATTGTGCCGGTTCTGGTTTATGTGCATATACCAGCAGGTCGGAATTGGCGCATGCCTATTCGAAAATGCTGATCGAAGATAAACATAACGGTCAGCTATATAATTTGGTAGGCGAGCCAATTACCCAGGAACAGCTTGCCGGGCTTTTAAACGAGGTTTACGGAACCAAATTGGTCTATCGTGCGGCAACAGTAGACGACTATCTAAAGGATCGGAAAGCAGAATTAGGCGAGTTTTTAGGAACCATAATCGGTGGAATTTACGAGGGAATGAAAAACAATGCTTTTAATGTGAATTCAGATTTCGAACGGGCTGCAGGAAGACCTCATAAATCAGCTCTGGAAATCATTCAGAACGCCCGATGACACTGGCCTTCGATATTTATAAGCAGAAATTCTGCTTATAAAAAGATGGCAACTTTGCAGAAAAGAGTAGGAGCGGCGTTTTAGACCATTGCAGGACAACCGGCGAAATAGGCTGAGTTAGTGCCTGTTCTTTATTGATCAACAATTGAAGCTTGCAAGGTTCGGTGATTAATTTTTGTCCGTATTTTTCATTTTAACTCCATCAATCTACTCGTTGGACGAAAATGATCGTAATTTCGCCGCCGGAGTGGTTGTTCCTGACTGGAGAAGCTTTTGAGTTAGCTTTCGATTTAGGCGAATCTCAGACCTTTTTGTTTCAGAACACAAAAACGAAGTTCTTTGCCTGGCAGGAATTTGATGAAAAACGGCTCCATAGCATCGGCGGACGAATGGAAGCATGATCGGATAGAGCAAGTTAAATGCATGAGGAATCCTGATATTGTTTCCTTTAAATAATGAGAGATACGAAAATTAATTAGAAGATCGGATGAATAATTTTGAATGGAATTTCACCACCAAATTAGTTTACGGACCGGGAAGACTGGCGGAACTTGGTGATATTGTTAAGCCTTTTGGAAAGAAAGTAATGTTGGCAACCTATAAAAGAGACACGGCTTTTGCTCCTTTAATTGATAAGACCATTGCGATTCTTAACGCAAATAATGTTGAGGTTGAAGTGTTTGACGCTATTGAGCCTAACCCGAGATCGACAACGATAGACCGAGGGATTGAGTTGTTCCAAAAATCGGGTTGCGATTGTATTGTCGCTCTTGGCGGTGGTAGTGTAATCGATGGCGCAAAATACATTGCAGCTACCGCGTTTAGTGGTGGTTTGTCGTGGGATTACGTGGTTCTGGGCGATCGTAAACCACGTGCATACACCGGTGCATATCCTATTGTAGCTATTCCAACTGTTTCGGCTGCGGGTTCGGAAGTGAATGCCGGCGGTGTTTTGACCAACTGGGAAACGAAGGAGAAAAGTTTTAGCCGCTCGGAATACCGAATCCCCAAAGTCGCAATTATCGACCCTGAAGTTTTGGCAACCTTACCGCTTTCGATTACAAAAGACAGTTGTATTGACATCTTTTCGCATTTGATTGAGCGCTATTTATCGTCGGAAGACACCTCAGAGTTTGCCGATAGAATTACCGAAGGAATTATTTTAACCTTAAAAGATGCCTTTTACAAAGTAATTGAAAACCCAAAAGATTTGGAAACAAGAGGCACATTGGCTCTGTGTTCAATTTTCGGGTGGCAAGGAATTCAGGCCCTGGGACGAATGGGAAGTATTCCAATGCACTCCATTGAAATGCCTTTGAGCGCCCATTACGATTTGAGTCATGGCCGCGGAATGGGGATTATTATTCCTCCTTACCTGGAATATTTCGCCGATAAACTCCCACACAGATGGGCAAAATTGGCACGCCGTGTTTTTGATGTGAAGGAAGATGATGATTTGAAAGCAGCAAAAATGCTTTCCGTAAAAGTTATTGAATGGTTCGAAAGCGTTGGCATGTATCTAAAATTGTCGGATGTGAAGATCGATTCAGAGAAATTTGAACTGATGGCAAATGATGTAATGCGCATGTTCGGAAACAGCGAAACAGACAGGATCGACAGTATCATTCCAACTTCGGTGAAAGATATGGTTGAAATATACAAAATGGCGAAGTAGACGATTTATTTCTTCTATTTAAGCTATTCTACTGTTTTAAGAAAGGCCAAATTCCAGCAATGTATTTTGTTGAAATTTGGCCTTTCTGTTTTTCCATTTGTTGGTGATCGGTCTTATTGCCTCTCCATCAGATCTCAAAATGCATTCTTGAATCAGATCGACAAATCAATTTTAAGGAATGCGACTATCGGGCATTCGATACGAACTTTCGCTTATTTGCCGGGCTTCACTTCATACTTTCTGACCAAATGTATGATGCCAATCGTTGGTAACTAATGAAGTGGATTGAAGGCAAACAAAAAAGGCAAACCCGAAGATTTGCCTTTCCCCATATATCGATCGAAACTATACTAAACCACTGAATCCCATAAAAGCCATGGCCAGAATACCGGCAACAATCAGTGCGATTGGTGTTCCTTTTAATCCTTTTGGAACGTCGATTAAATCGAGGTGTTCGCGTATTCCGGCAAACAGTACCAGTGCCAACCCAAAGCCAATCGCGTTTGCAATAGCGAATACAACACTTTCCATTAGGTTAAGTTCATTCTGAATGGTCAGGATGGCAACACCTAAAATCGCACAGTTAGTTGTAATTAAGGGTAAGAATACGCCCAATGCCTGATAAAGAGCAGGGCTCACTTTCTTGAGGATAATCTCAACCAACTGCACCAAGGCTGCAATAACCAGGATAAACGAAATGGTTTGAAGGTAGCCAATGTTGAAGGGATCCAACACGTTTTTTTGAATCAGATAGGTTACGATGGTCGCCAGCACCATTACAAAAGTAACAGCTCCGGCCATCCCTACAGCGGTTGAAATTCGTTTGGAAACGCCAAGAAACGGACAGATTCCCAAGAATTGAGTCAGTACAATATTGTGTACAAATACGGCTGATATGATTATAATAAGATATTCCATGCTTTCTTCTCCTATGCTTTTCTGAGTTTATTGATCAAGGCAATTAGGTAACCCAATACAATAAAGGCGCCCGGTGCCAAAACAAAAATCAACATACCGAAATCTTCGGGGTAGATTTTGATGCCAAACATCATTCCGCTTCCCAGGAACTCACGAATAGCTCCCAACATTGTTAAGGCCATCGAGAATCCCAATCCCATGCTTAATCCATCAATTGCTGATGAGATCACATTGTTTTTTGACGCAAATGCCTCAGCACGTCCCAATACGATACAGTTTACCACGATCAACGGGATGAACAGCCCCAAGCTTTTGAAAAGCGCGGGTAAATAGGCTTGCATACTCAGCTCGACAACCGTTACGAAGGCTGCGATGATCACAATGAAACTAGGGATTCGAACCTTCTCAGGAATAATATTCTTAACCAGCGATACCACGATGTTGGCCATCAACAAAACGAAGGTTGTTGCCAATCCCATGCCGAGTCCGTTTATTGCTGATGAGGTAACACCCAATGTTGGACACATCCCCAACAACAGCACGAAAATTGGGTTTTCCTTAAAAAATCCCTTTGTGAAATTATTCATTTGATTCATGATTCACCTCCTTCTGATACTTGTTCTGCAGCCGTTGCCGGTTGATTTTCTGTGGCAGGAATTCCTGTTTTAAATGATTCGTATGCCCGGCGGATTGCTTCAAGGAAAGCGCGCGAAGAAATGGTTGATGCGGTAATTGCATCTACCTCTCCGCCATCTTTGCTGACATGCATATCAGTTGTGTCCGGATTCTTGCCAATAATACTTTGTTTCGGTTTTTCGCTGTTGCTAAACCAAGCTTGCATTTTCGACCCTAAGCCGGGGGTTTCTTTGTGTTCCAAAACCTGGTAGCCGCTGATTTCGCCATCGGGTTTAAAACCGACCATAATTTCGATTAACCCACTGAAACCACTTTTTGTGTAGCTTTTTACCGCAACACCAACCAATTCTTTCGACGCGTTATAGGCCGGGAAGAAGGTTAAGCTGTCTCCACCTTCCGCAGGGACGGCTTTCCAACTGGCGCCCAATTCGGTAAACTCAGGTAAGATTGCTTTAATCGCATCGTTTTGAGCTTTTAATTTCGAGGCCTCAATCGCATCTTTTGTCAAGGTTTGCACAAAGCCTAAAATTGTTGCTGATATCAGGCAGACCGCAAGCAGGGTCATCACCATGTTGATGAAACTGGATTTTATCGTAGCCATTAGTTTTTCCCTCCGAAACGTTTTGGTTTCACCGAAGAGTTAATCAGCGGGGTGAAGCCGTTCATAATTAAAATGGCAAAAGAAATACCTTCGGGATAAGCACCAAAATTACGGATGAGAACCGTGATAATACCAATGCCAAGCGCATAGATAAATTGACCTTTGTGGGTCATCGGTGAGGTAACCATATCGGTTGCCATATAGATTGCTCCGAGCATGGCGCCACCGGTTAACAGGTGGAAAACAGGTTCGATAAATTTATCGGGATTGATGAGATGCATTCCTCCCTGAACAACGAAAATGGTTCCCAAAATAAATACCGGAATATGCCAGGTGATTACTTTCTTCCAAACCATGTATGCGAAGCCCAAAAGCAGCAGGGCAGCCGATATCTCACCCATTGAGCCGGACATATTACCGTACAACAGATCAATATTGGTTGGAAGGTTGCCTAACAAGTCGGCAACCGGTTGTCCGTTTTTAACTCCTTCTTTCAAAATTGCCAGCGGAGTAGCAGTGGTAATCGCATCAGTTTGTGCGTGTATGCCAACCGGCCAGCTGGTCATTTGTACAGGGAAGGAAATAAGCAGGAACACGCGTCCCACCAAAGCCGGGTTGAATGGGTTGTTCCCCAAGCCTCCGAACGATAATTTCCCAACACCGACAGACACCAAAGCTCCAACAATAATAATCCAACTTGGGATTGATGCCGGAACGTTGAACGCCAATAAAATACCGGTTAATGCGGCTGAGCCGTCGGTAATTTTCGGCTCTTCTTTCATTAAAAAACGTTGAATCAGGTATTCGAAGGCCATACAGCCAACAACAGCCAGCAGTGTAACACGAATGGCTTCCATGCCAAACATAAATACCGACCAGGCTAATGCCGGAACCAGGGCCAGAATAACCCGGTACATGATCTTATTCACCGTGTCGCTTGTATGCACGTGTGGTGAAGGTGATATGGTAAGCAGTTTACTCATTTTTTATTATTCTGATAGTTCGTTTATTTTGAGTTTTCGGTTATTTTTTTCGGTTGCGAATGATTTGTCCAACTTTCGCTTTTCCCAGCCGGATATAGTCGAGCAGTTCCCGATCGGCCGGGCACGTAAAGCTACACGAACCACATTCGATACAATCCATTATGTTCGATTTTTCGGCCCTTTCCCAGACTTGCTTTTGTGATACAGTCATTAGAAGGAATGGCTCCAAGCCCATGGGACAAACGGTAACGCAGCGTCCGCAGCGGATACAGTTTTGGCTGGTTTTACGTTTTGCATCCGGGTCGGGCATAATCAGAATGCCTGACGTTCCTTTGGTAACAGGGATATCGGGTGATGCGACAGCTTTTCCCATCATTGGGCCACCGCTGATAATTTTACCGGTATCTTCCGGAAGACCGCCTGCAGCTTCAATCAGGTTGGTCACGGGGGTTCCGATCCGAACCATCAGATTCGATGGGTTTTTGACCGATTTCCCGGTAACAGTGACAACCCGCTCTATAAGTGGCTTGTTTTTTTGAACAGCTTCGTAAACAGCAAACGCAGTCCCTACGTTGCTCACCACAGCGCCCACCGCAATTGGCAGCGCTCCCGAAGGCACTTCGCGACCTGTAACAGCTTTAATAAGTTGTTTTTCGCCTCCTTGCGGATATTTCACTTTCAGTGGAACAACTTCGATGGACGCATCGGAAGCACATAGCTTTTTCAGACTCTGAATGGCATCCTTCTTATTGTTTTCGATACCGATATAAGCTTTGGTTACATTCAGCGCACACATTAAAATGCGGATACCGACCAGGATCTCAGGCCCTTTTTCCAACATCAACCGGTGATCGGCAGTTAAGTAGGGTTCACATTCCACACCGTTCAAAATCAGCATTTCAGCCTTCGATCCCGGCGGGGGCATTAGTTTTACATGGGTTGGAAAGGTTGCGCCACCCAAACCTACAATACCTGCCTGATTAATTTTGTCGATGATTGCTTTGCCATCCTTTTCAAAATTTTCATTCAGTTTGTCGTCGGTGACAATGCTTTCGTCCCATTCATCACCGTCAACCTGAATAAAAATACCTTGTTTCGGGTACCCGGAAGCATCGGTGGCCAAATCAACTTTGGTTACCGATCCGGACACGGACGAATGGATGTTTGCCGAAACAAAACCGCCTGCTTTGGCGATAATTTGTCCAACTTTTACCTGATCTCCTTTTTTGACCAGCACTTGAGCCGGTGCTCCAATATGTTGGGCTACGGGGATAAATACACTTTTAGGCAAAGCCAGTTTTTCAATGGCTTTGTTGGCCGAAAATTTGTTTTCAGCCGGATGGATCCCACCAAGTTTAAACGTCTTTAACACGATTGGCCTCCTTATTTAGTTTCGTTGTTTTCAGTTTTATTGTCTGTTGCCGGTACTTTGGGAGCAGGTGCTACCTTGTCGGCTGGTTGTGCAGGCGTATCTGCCTTGGGTTTGCGCGGAGGAAAGTTCAACTCGATAATCGCGTTTGTCGGACATTCAACGACACATTTGCGGCAAAGTTTACATTTGTCGGCATCAATGAAAGCCAGGTTGTTGTTCATGGTAATCGCATCGAACGGACAAACTTTAAAACATTTGCTGCATCCGATACAAGCTACCGAACAAGCCTTTTTAGCGACTCCTCCTTTGTCTTCATTCCGGCACGAAACGAAAATTTTCCGGTCTTTGGGACCTTTTTTCCGCAACTCGATCAGATTCTTCGGACAAGCCTCTACGCAGGCACCACAGGCCACACATTTATCGTCGATTACTTCCGGCAGGCCGGTCTCCGGATTCATGTGGATGGCATCGAAATCGCAGGCAGCTACACAGTCGCCATGACTTAAACAGCCGTACTGACATCCGGTATCGCCACTGTAAAGCGAAGCGGCAACTGCACATGATGAAGCGCCATCGAACTGATTAGTTTTGGGGCGGTGCTCACAGCTTCCGTTGCATCGCACAACGGCAACTTTTGGTGTTTGTGCAACTGCTTCCAATCCCAATATTCCGGCTACGCCAGTCATGCAATCATTTCCTCCAACCGGGCAAAAAAGAGGGGATAGGTCATCGGCTTTAACACAGGCTTCGGCAAAAGCACGACAGCCGGCAAAACCACAACCACCACAATTGGCTCCCGGAAGAGCTTTCTCTACGTCATCGATCCGTGGATCTTCGTATACTTTAAATTTTTGAGCTACAAAATACAGGATCACTGCTGACAGTGTTCCTATCGCGCTCAAACTAACAATAGTATAAACAATAGTCATGTTCATCGTAAAAATTATTCTAAGGGCTTAATTTCAAATTCAAATGACCGCTTTATTCTGTTCCGAACCAAGTACAAAACAAAATAGTAGGGGATCAGGGAAGCCAGAGCCAATAAACCTCCGGTTCCTTCCGGAATACGAAGTGAAGTGGTTATGATTAGAATTGTCAGCAGGATAATAAATGGAAGTAAATAGCCCAGAAATAAGGCCTTGAAGCCTTGCGAAGTTTTGCCAATAACAGTAACACGTTGACCAAGATGATATTCTCCGTTGAATTGGTTTATCTCCACCTCTTTGTCTTTCATGTCTGCTGCGGTACAACTGCCTTTCGCATGGCAGGATGCGCAAGCTGATTCATTGACAATTCCAACAATAATCTTATTCTCTGAAAGCTTTTTAACTATTCCTGTATGTGAAATTTCTCCTGACATCTTTCTATTTTAACTCCTCCCTACGCAAATCCGCTGCAAAACTATACCTAATCGTAAAACTTGAATGTGTTGTAAAATCATTTTTAAACCTTCTCATCTTATTTATAAGCTTTATAAATAATCGAAATAATCTATTGGGCTTAATTCATTGATATAGCGCTATGTATGATTGCGGCAACAGATCGCTTTAATCTTTTCGCAATTCTGTACAATCGATTGCGCAGCAAATGTAATGACTTTATTTTGAAATCAAAACCCGGAAGGAAATTTGATTTTAACTGATGATACTCCAATCGAATTCTGTGGTCCGCATTCGTTGCAGGTGGTAAACCAGAAGTTGATTTTCACGACTGGCAAGCTGAGGATCCTGATCCAGAATCTCAGCGGCTGTGTCTCTGGCAATTCGCAGTATTTCACCATCTTTACCAAGATTGGCTATATTGAGGTTGAAGCCCAGACCGCTTTGCTGGGTGCCTTCCAGGTCACCGGGGCCACGTAGTTGAAGATCAACTTCAGCAATCTCAAAACCGTCGTTAGTGCGAACCATCGTATCCAATCGTTTGCGGCTTTCATTGCTGATTTTGTACGACGACATCAACAAACAATAGGATTGTTCGGCTCCCCGGCCAACCCGCCCGCGTAACTGGTGCAGTTGCGATAAGCCAAAGCGTTCGGCGCTTTCAATAATCATGATCGACGCGTTCGGAACATCAACGCCCACTTCGATGACTGTTGTGGCGACCATTATTTGAGTTTTTCCTTCTTTAAACAACTGCATTTCCCGGTCTTTTGCTGCTGGTTTCAGTTTCCCGTGAACCATACTCAATTCAAACCGGGGAAAGACTTGTTTTAGATGTTCATAGCCATCTTCCAGATTTTTCAGGTCTAATTTTTCCGATTCACTGATTAGCGGATAAACAATGTATGCCTGCCTACCTTTGTTAACCTGTTCCCGGATAAACTCATAAACCTGCAATCTGCGGTTTTCAAGATAGTGTCGTGTTTCAATCGGTTTTCGACCAGGAGGAAGTTCATCAATGACTGATACATCCAAATCTCCATACAGAGTCATGGCCAAAGTTCGTGGAATCGGAGTGGCGGTCATCACCAGCACATGCGGAGGAATTCCGGCATTTTTTTTCCAAAGTTTGGCTCTTTGCGCAACACCAAAACGATGTTGTTCGTCGATAATCACGAGCCCTAGTTTGATGAAATTCACGCTGTCTTCGATGAGGGCATGAGTTCCGATCAGTAGTTGAATTTCACCGCTTTCAATGCCGGAGTAAATTCGTTCACGTTCTTTTTTCCGGGTCGAGCCGGTTAGCAAGGCTAATTTAATGCCAATCCCGGCCACCATCCGGCTAATGGTGTTAAAATGCTGGATAGCGAGAATTTCGGTTGGTGCCATCAGGCTGGCCTGAAACCCATTGTCGAACGCGATAAGCGCAACCATCAGAGCAACCAGTGTTTTTCCACTTCCCACATCGCCCTGAACCAAACGGTTCATTTGCTTCCCGCTCCCTAAGTCGCGCCTGATTTCTTTAATGACCTTCTTTTGTGCGCCGGTCAAATCAAAAGGGAGATTATTTTGAAAGAATGTGTTGAAATTATAGCCGATCTGTTCAAACACAAAACCCTTGAAAACTTCTTGCCTTTTGTGTTTCAGACTTAAAATTTTCAATTGAATGTAAAACAGCTCCTCGAATTTTAATCGAAAAGTAGCCTTTTGGAGTAATTGCGGATTTTCAGGGAAATGAATCTGACGTAGTGCCTGAGCAAGGGGCATCAATCGCAAGGGCTCGCGCACACCGGGAGGCAATGTCTCGTAGATTTTTCCTTCGAGCGCAGCGGCCAGGTTAAATTGAATTTTGTTGATGGCCCGGGTATTCATGAAGCGCTTTTTGAGCGTTTCGGTTGTATTGTAAAACGCCTGTAAAACACCCGAAGATACTTGTTGGGCATTTGCATTCTCAATTTCAGGATGGATAATATTCATCCGGCCGTTAAACACCGAAGGTTTGCCAAATACAACATACTCCTGGCGTGGTTTCAGGTTTTCGCGAATATACTTTATACCTGCAAACCAAATCAGGTCTAAACTACCGGTATCATCGTGGAATGTAGCCGTCAGTCGTTGTTTCCGTCCTTCGCCAATCAATTCGAAAGCTCCGAGTGTACCTTTTACCTGAATGTAAGCCTGGCTAACGTCAAGCTCACTGATTTTATAAAATTTTGTCCGGTCGATATATTTGTACGGAAAGTAGTACAGTAAATCGCGGAAACTGGAAATTGCGAGTTCTTTTTTTAACAGCTCGGCACGTTGGGGTCCAACCCCGTGTAAAAACTTAATATCTTGATCTAAAAAATCAGGCATGAAGCAAAGATAAAAATTAACCGGTTTTTGATTTCGTTCAATTGAAATTTTAGCTTACCGGAATGCCTGAAAATAGCTGCTCTCCATTTAAAATTACTTTTGTTCAGCTTAATTCGAATTCATATTTTTATATTTACTCGTAAAATCAGGATTTAAGGTCTGATATCTGGATTCGTTAACAACTCATATTTCCTTTCCATGAAAGAAGTTATTCGCTTAAAAGAAATTGTCAAAAACTATAAGGTCGGGACGGTAGTTGTTCAGGCATTACGATCTGTTGATCTTACGATTCAGCAAGGTGAGTATGTGGCAATCATGGGGGCTTCAGGCTCCGGTAAATCAACTCTGATGAATCTGATTGGCTGTTTGGATACAGCCTCGAGTGGTTGTTATGAATTAAACGGGAAGGATGTTGGCCATTTGACCGATGATGAACTAGCTGACATACGAAACTCCGAAATTGGGTTTATTTTTCAAACCTTTAATTTGATGCCCAGAAATACGGCATTGGAAAATGTCATGTTGCCCTTGGTTTATGCCGGTGTGCGAAAGCAGGATCGGTTTGCCCGCGCGGAAGAAATGCTGGCTAATGTTGGCTTGGACGATCGGATGGAACACCGCCCAAACGAATTGTCGGGAGGACAGCGACAGCGAGTAGCTGTAGCTCGTGCTATGATTAATAAACCTGCTATTTTGCTGGCCGATGAACCCACCGGAAATCTTGATTCACAAACATCGGAGGAAATAATGCAGCTATTTTCTGAAATTCACAAACAAGGAAACACCTTGATTGTTGTAACGCACGAAGAAGATATTTCGCTTCATGCCCACCGGATTATCCGGCTGAAAGACGGGAAAATTGAATCGGATATGGTCAATCCGAATCCGGTTTATAAGTAAACAGGTTGAACTGTAAGCGTGTTTTGTGGAGCTGAAGCGATAGAAAACAGAGGTACAAGATGGCAAAAGAAATGCAGATTTACACCAAAACAGGAGATGACGGAACCACTGGCTTAATTGGTGGAAGCCGGGTGAAAAAATATGATATACGACTGGAGGCGTATGGTACGGTTGATGAACTGAATAGCCAGATAGGGCTACTATTGTCTACCGCTGAAGATGAACGGGCGAGAGCAGTGTTGACTGACGTGCAATCGAAGCTTTTTGTTATTGGAGCTCATCTGGCAATGGATGAAAGCGCCGGAGCATTGAAGGAACAATTGCCCTGTACCGAGGCCGACGTTCAGGTCTTGGAAAACGAAATGGATGCTATGTTTGAACTGTTGCCAAAACTGAATCATTTCATCCTGCCCACCGGGTGTCAGGCTGCTGCTTATGCTCATGTAGCCCGTACTGTTTGTCGTCGTGCCGAGCGTAGAATTGTTGAGTTGGCCGACCAAAATACAGTCGATAGTAACCTTGTAAAATATATAAATCGCCTTTCAGACTACCTTTTTGTGTTGTCTCGTAAGTTGAATTTTGATAAAAAAATTGCTGAAACCCCTTGGATTTCGGGCAATAGCTAAAGAAAAATATTTTTGTTGCCCATGTTCTATTTTTTTCTATATTCGCAAAATATTAAAAAATAAAACTAAAATACCCTCGAATATGTATTGGACACTAGAACTGGCATCAAAATTAGAAGATGCACCCTGGCCTGCCGCTAAAGATGAGCTAATTGACTACGCAATTCGCTCTGGAGCGCCTCTTGAAGTCATTGAAAACTTGCAAGAAATAGAGGATGAAGGTGAAGTTTATGAAAGCATTGAAGATATTTGGCCGGATTATCCCAGCAAGGATGATTTCTTCTTTAATGAAGACGAGTATTAATTTTTAGCAAGAATAGCTTAGCAGAATAGCAGGATTTAATCCTGCTATTTTTGTTTGATAAAGATATCTTCAATCGATTTAGGTCTGATGGCTTCCAACCAGCTGAAACCCGGAAGGAATTTTTCCGAGTCAGTAATGTCAGGGATTGGGATTAACTGTCCATCGGGGGTAGTCATGAAAGCAATTCGGGTAACTTTGCTGTCCTTCATTCTAATCTCGATTGTACTGCTTTGAGCTTTGTTTAACCCGATTATCCCGGTATCGTCACTGGCATAATAGAGACTTTGACCGTTACCGTCCACATCAATTTTGTATAATTCTTTTCCGCGGATATAACCGTTCATATTTCGACCTTTAATTTGGTTAAAACGGTTTGAATCCTGCTGTGCGATGATAAACGCATCCTTCTGCATATAGAACTCCTGATTGACGGAATCCTTTGCCAGCATTTCCATATAGTTTGCGGTCATCTGGTTTGTTTCGGACCATATAACGGGGGCATGATGCATACATAGTAACGAATCTTTGGTGAAATAAACCAATGAATCACACTTCCCTTGCAGGTCGGCTCTGAAAAATTTGACATGATGATAGGCCAGGACTATTTTTTCGTTCGCGATGGTGTCCGGAACCGTTTTGATCGTGTCGGCATGCATAAATAAAGTATCCTTTGCTGTGTAAAACAACACATGAGCCGAGTCGTTTACCAACGATTCCTTTAGAATGTCGTTGTAGGCAATTCGGTTTCCTTTTACAATTACACGGTTTTCGAAATTGTGAATACTTGCATTACCCACCGCCAATCCATCACCGGTTGTTTTGTTGTAAAAGATTGATTCTGCATTAATGTCTTGCCCCTCTGTCTTAATCAACGGTCCTTTATGCAATTCTGCTTCACCGGTTTTAGTATTGTAAAATCCGGAAGAAGCAATCAGGGTGTCTTTTTCATCAAATATTGTTGTGGGGCCTACAATAGACGTAATACCGGTAGCGGGCTCGTATTCCAATGTATCTGACAGCATTCGGTAGGTATCGGTGAGAACGTCGACTTCCGTTTTGAAGAATGCTTTGTCCAGTTGCGTGTAGTATTCGCCAATTCGGCTGTAAAGCGTGTTTGTACTATCCTTTACCGTGCCGTAATCGTCATAGTAGCCAACTCCTCGGTTCATATCGTAATGAAGGGTGTCGGTGGTTAGCGTGACATTTTTGTTTATCAATTTAACATCGCCTTGGGCGTAGGCCCACTTGGTGTCTCCATCGTAGTGAATAAACCGGGCATAAAGATGGAGAGTGTCGCCTTTCAGAATGTGTACATGACCAAACGCGTCAACGATATTTGATCCGGCGTATGAATAAGCACTGTCGCACCACATTCGGATATCGTTGTGGTCGATGATGACAGATCCAAGCAATCGATTCGCGTTTTTCACGATAGCCTGGTTGTTCCGCATTACATCAGCCTGAATAATGTCCACACGGGTTTTATTCTGGGCCAGCAACCCGAACGGCATAGCCAGCATTAAGAAAAAGATTACTCGGAAAGTTTGACCGGGTTGGAACATGATCAGGGCAATTACAAAAGTTTTTCGATCAGCTGATCAACTGATATGTTTTCAGCCTCAGCTTTGTAGTTTTTAATGATACGGTGACGCAGAATATTCTTAGCGATTGCCTGGACGTCGTCAATGTCGGGTGAATATTTGCCAGACACAGCAGCGTGGGTTTTCGCGCCGAGAATGAGGTATTGCGAGGCACGAGGTCCGGCTCCCCATTTCAAATATTTGTCGGCCAACGGATCGGCTAATTCTGTTCCCGGTCGGGTCTTCGCAGCCAATGTTACAGCATAACGAAGCACATTTTCGTTGACGGGAATCTTCAAGATTAAATCCTGATAGTAGCGAATTTCTTCAGCTGAAATAATGGCGTCCAGACTTGTTTTTTGTTGGCTGGTGGTATTTCTTACGATGGTCAGTTCGTCTTCGAACTTTGGGTAATCCAACCAGATTGAAAACATGAATCGATCGAGTTGCGCCTCAGGAAGGGGATAGGTGCCTTCCTGTTCAATTGGGTTTTGTGTTGCCAATACAAAAAAAGGTTTGGCCAGCTCGAAACGTTGCCCGGCAGCCGTTACCGACCGCTCTTGCATCGCTTCCAGCAGTGCCGCCTGGGTTTTTGGCGGAGTCCGGTTAATCTCATCGGCCAGAATAATATTGGCGAACAGTGGTCCCTTGATGAACTTAAATTCCCGTTCCTTGTCCAGAATTTCAGTTCCGGTAATATCGGAAGGCATCAGGTCGGGAGTGAACTGGATTCGGCTATATTTCAAACTGAAAACTTCAGCGATGGTATTTACCAATAGTGTTTTGGCCAGACCGGGTACGCCAATCAACAAACAATGGCCTCTGCTAAACATAGAGACTAATACTTGTTTTACAATCTCGTCCTGCCCAAAAATGCGCTTTTTAATTTCGTCCTGCAACGTCATCATTTTCGCACTTAGGGTGTCTACGGCTTCAACCTCGCTTTTGAAGTTCATCATAAAATCGGCCTATTTAATCCAGTTATTGAATTTGAAGTTGCAATTTACGTAAGAATCATCAATCCGGATATAAGTCTTAGCCTGACGTTCAGCGATCCATTTGTTAAGAGCTTCGTCCTGCTTTTTTTGCAGGTACATGTCACCAAGCAGTTGGTAGTCGTCTTGTAAGTTCGCGCGGTGTGCTTTGGAACGGGAAATCAGTTTTACCACCATATAGACAGAACGTTGCTTTTCGTCGATTGTTAGGAAAGGATCTGAGATTTCATTTTCTTTTAAGCGATCCAATACTTTGCTTACTTCAGGTTCAATTTCTTGATTTTTCCACTTTGACGACATCGTGTAAGGGTTGATCGCGATTCCACCGCCATTTCTGGAGTTTTTATCGGCTGAATAACGCATGGCTGCATCTTCAAATGTAATCTGATTGCGACGAATTAGCGCAGCCAGACTATCGAGCCGTGTGGATGCGTCTTGCATCGCTTCTACTGATGGTTTCGGCTTCAAAATGATGTGGCGGGTATTAACCTGTTCTCCACGACGATCCACCAGTTGAATAATGTGGTATCCGAACTCACTTTTTACGACGTTCGAAACACGGTCTCCGCGAAGGTTAAAAGCAACAGCAGCATAAGAAGGGTCGAGCTGAGCGCGGCCCATGTAGCCGAGTTCTCCACCATTCGGAGCCGACGGCCCTTCGGAATACAAAACAGCCAGTGTCGCGAAATTCTCTCCGTCTTCAATTCGTTTCTTAAATTCGCGTAAGCGAGCTTTAATGCGGTTTTCCTCTTCAATTTCAATTGGAGGGAAAATACTGATCTGTGCATATTCAACTTGTGGCTCAACCATTGGCAAGTCTTCCGTTGGTGTGTTGCGAACCTTATATCGAACCTCGGCGGGCGTTATAGTCACTTCGTTGGTTATTGTACCTCGCATTTGGCCTGTCATCAATTGGTTTTTAATGACTTCCTGCAGGCCTGCCTTAATTTCAATGATTGGCTTTTTAAAATAATCTTCAACAGCTTTTTCTGATCCCAGGTTTTTGACAAAGTATTGCATCCTTTGATCTAGTTGTTGGTTAATCTGGCTATCGGTAATAACAATATTTGTATCTAATTCAGCTTCGGCTAACAAGAGTTTTTCAACCAGGAAATCTTCTAAAATTTCGCACTTCATATCTCCGTCAGACGTTACACCTTGCGCCTGATTATTCATATACATTTCTTCAATGTCTGATTTCATGATGATATTGCTACCAACTATGGCAACAATCTGGTCAACAATTTTATCCTGAGCAAAAAGTGTGTAGCCACTTGTCAGGCAGGCTATCATCATCAAAGCAGCCAATACTTTTCTGAACATATCAATCTATTTTTTTAAATTATATATTTTAAACTTATTCGACGTTAAACCTTCCTTGTAGATGTCCTCTTCAATACTCTTCAGGAATTGGATTTTTCTTTCGTTCAAAAGAATGTTGCGAATTTCGGAGCTGACAAATTCCACCGGAGCATTTTCACCTTGCTGCCGAAAATTACGGATACAAATAAAGTAATAATAATCTGTATCGCTGCTTTCAATGATCTTGTTTCTTCTTAAAATTTGTTGTTCTATGTTAATTTCATC
>NZ_JBFHIT010000005.1:0-178054 GCF_041596335.1 Mangrovibacterium sp.
GGACAGCTTTTGCACGGGAGGAGCGACTCGAACGCCCGACACCTGGTTTTGGAGACCAGTGCTCTACCAACTGAGCTACACCCGTTTCTTAATTGCGAGTGCAAATATAATAATAAGTTCTAAACAACCTAAAAATATTTTTGAATTGGATCAGTTTTCGAATGCCTGATTACATAAGTTTTTGAAAGTCAATCTATCTTTTGGGATACTTTTTTTTTGAAAATTTTCTGCCGTCTCAGCAGAGCGTCGAGGGATATCGTCAGTGAGCTGAGTTTATTCTTTCCTAAACGTCAATTTGGCTATTTGGACTTGGATCGACGCAACCTGTCGGTTGATGACAGCATTCGTAGTTGAACTGATTCAAAAACAAAAAAGCCGAAGCAATTTGCTTCGGCTCTTGATCGGCGGAGAGAGAGGGATTCGAACCCCCGGATCCGTGAAGATCAACGGTTTTCAAGACCGCCGCATTCGACCACTCTGCCATCTCTCCGTGGATGTGGCGCAAAAGTAGAGGAAATTTTCAAACCGCAAAAATTTGAGCAATAAAAAATCAATCATTTTCAAAAAAAAAAAAACTGCAATTGGTTTGCATATTTAAATCTTATTTTAGAATTTTATGAAACTTAAAATTAAAGCAACTGAAAGTGTTGATTTTACTGAGGTTTTAGAAAATGGGGTTGTATTTTAAGTCCGGTGTTTTAAACTATGTCAATAAGCAAGTAATAATAATCAGTTTATTTTTTAAACCCTAAACATGTTTTCCTATGAACAAAGCTCAATTAATTGACGCCATTGCGGAACAGTCCGGTTTGACAAAGGCAGACTCAAAAAAGGCGCTTGACGCATTTGTCGCTGCTACTACCGATGCACTTAAAAATGGCGATCGTGTTGCTCTGATCGGTTTCGGATCATTCTCAGTATCAACACGTAGTGCCAGAACTGGCAGAAATCCACAATCAGGTGCGCCTATCCAGATTCCTGAAAAGAAAGTAGTTAAATTCAAGCCAGGTGCCGAATTAGACGACGCGATCTAAGATCTTATTAGATAGAAAGAAATTTGAAAGGGAGGCTTTTTTGCTTCCCTTTTTTATTTTTGTGCCCTAAACAAGTATTTCTGAATCATGGATTACCAATTGATTGATTATCTCTCTGAATTTATTACTCCTGAACGAAACGAACTATTTGAGCGCATACTCGACCAGCGTACCCGCTACATCTCGATCGTTCTGGAAAATATTTTTCAACCTCAGAATGCGAGTGCAGCTATGCGTTCGGTTGATTGCTTTGGTTTACAGGATGCTCATGTGATCGAAAATGGAAACATATTTGAGGTCGACCGGGAGGTCGCAATGGGGGCAACCAAATGGCTGAATGTAAAAAAATACAATCAGAAGGAGGAGAATAGTTTAGATGCCATTCGACACTTGCGCAAGCAGGGCTATCGAATTGTGGCAACAACGCCACATGAAGGCGATACTAATTTGGAAGACTTTGATCTGAGGAAAGGAAAAGTGGCCTTGTTTTTTGGAACTGAACTGACCGGGATCTCAGAGGTGGTGAAAGAAGAAGCGGACGAGTTTTTGAAAATTCCTATGTATGGATTTACGGAAAGCTTTAACATTTCGGTATCGGCTGCCGTTATTCTGCATCATCTCACGTTAAAAATGCGGTCCGACAGCAGTATAAATTGGCAGTTGACAAAAGAGGAAAGAGCTGAAATAAAATTGTGTTGGTTACGACGAACAATTAAATCGTCTGATTTGATTGAAGAAAAATACCATATGCGCAAGGATACTAATTCGGAAAAGCCATAGCTTTGAAAAAAATTCTTCAGGCATTTGATGAATGGATTTAATGCAATGGATGAGTCTGAAATTGTAAAACATGAAGGATGGAAAAAATAAATGTGTTTGTTGAGAAGTTCGCCGATATAAAAATATTACGATACGAGCTGCCTGGCTTCGAAAAGCTTAGTTTACAGCAGAAACAGTATATTTATTACTTAAGCGAGGCTGCTCTCTGTGGCCGCGATATTTTGTTTGATCAAAATAACCGCTGGAATCTCAAAATCAGGAGCCTGCTCGAGATAATCTACCGGACTTACAGCGGTAGTCGGCGAGCCGAGAGTTTTCAGGCGTTTCACCTCTACCTGAAACAGGTTTGGTTTGGCAACGGCATTCATCATCACTATTCAACAGAGAAATTCATTCCGAAACTCTCTCGTCAGGAGTTTGTAACGTTGTTGCAGCAGTCTGATGGCGAACAGTTCGCTTTTCAGGCTGAATTGGAGTCTATTTTAGATGTTATTTTCGACCCGGAGCTCGAAGCCAAGGCGATTAGCCTGGATAGCAGCAAGGATCTTTTAAAGGCCTCAGCAATGAATTATTATCAGAATGTGACGCAGGCCGAGGCTGAAGCTTTTTACGAATCGATGCGCAAAAGCTACGGAGCCCATGCGCCTTCGTTTGGATTGAATTCAACCTTAGTGAAACAAAACAATGAACTAAAAGAAGAGGTTTGGTGTAGTCGCGGAAAATACGGAAAGGCGATCAGGCAAATTATTTATTGGCTTGGTAAAGCGATTGAGTTTGCTGAGAATGAGTTGCAAAAAGAAGTAATTCAGAAGCTGATAGCCTATTATGAAACCGGTGACCTGAAACTTTTTGACGCCTATAGTATTGCCTGGACAAATGAAAATGAAGGGTTGGTTGATTTCGTGAATGGTTTTATAGAAATCTACGGCGATCCGCTGGGGATAAAAGCCAGCTGGGAGTCTATCGTCAATTACAAGGATCTGGAAGGAACTAAGCGGGCGCTCATTTTATCCGAAAATGCCGGCTGGTTTGAAGCGAACTCGCCAGTTGATTCTCAATACAAAAAAGCGGAGGTGAAAGGGGTGAGTGCCAAAGTTATTCACGTGGCGATGTTGGGAGGCGATTGCTACCCGGCTACTCCAATCGGCATCAATTTGCCAAATTCGGAATGGATCAGAGAAGAGTTTGGATCCAAGTCGGTGACTATTGAAAATATTACCCAGGCTTATTTTAACGATTCGCTCGGGAACGGGATGCTCGAGGAGTTTGCAGCGTCTGAAGCTGAAATTGCAAGAGCTCGTGAGTTTGGCCGGCTGGCGGGTAATTTGCATACCGACTTGCATGAGTGTTTGGGGCACGGATCAGGAAAAATGAAACCGGGTGTGAAGCCGGAAGATCTGAAGAATTACTATTCGACTATGGAAGAGACGCGCGCTGATTTGTTTGCGCTCTATTATATTACCGATGAAAAATTACTCCAACTGGGTATAGTCCCTTCTCACGAAACAGGTATGGCCGAATACGATGCATACCTTCGAAACGGGTTAATTACTCAGCTTACCCGGATTGAAGCTGGTAAAGATCTCGAAGAATCGCACATGCGAAACCGGCAATTGATTGCGAAATGGGCGTTTGAACATGGGAAAGCCGAAAATGTGGTTGAATTTGTTCGAAGGGAAGGAAAGACTTTTGTTCAAATTAATGACTATGAGAAACTCCGGCAGCTGTTTGGGATGTTGCTGAAGGAAGTTCAGCGAATTAAATCGGAGGGCGATTTTGAATCGGCTAAAACTTTGGTAGAGCGTTACGCTGTGAGGGTTGATCAGGATTTGCATGCTGAAGTTTTGGAGCGATTTAGAAAGTTGAACATCGCGCCTTATGCCGGCTTTCTGAACCCAGAGCTCAAGTTGGTTACCGATGACTCGGGGAAGGTGGTTGATGTGGCGGTTGAGTACCAGTCGGATTATACGCAGCAAATGCTTAAATACAGCGAAGAATACGGATTCATGCTGGAAAGTTAGTTTGAAACGAGCTGTTTCAGATTTCGGGCAGGTTGATTGTTGTTCCAATGAATGATAATCAACCTGTTTTTTTATGTCCGATGTGAAGGGCTCAATTTGATTGATCGCAAATCTGGCGTTGACCATTCGTAGATTCCACAAATTCTTCACCAGTGGTGGGGCGCTCTTGTTGTTGAGTCGAGCCATGCCGTTTCTTTGTGGAATGGGCTACATCGGGGAGCTCATGGAAGCAGCTGCTTGTGGTGCTGTTAATTCCTCTAATTCGGCCGAGTAGGTTGGTAGCGTGAAGCAGAAGGTGCTCCCATGGCCTTCGGTGCTTTCCACTTCTATAGTTCCGTTCAGGGTATCGCAAAACTCCCTGCAAACCGACAAGCCCAGCCCGCTGCTTTTTTCGCCGTCGGTGCCGTAACGCACATCTTCCTTGCTCACGTTAAAGAGGCGGCTTTGGCGGTCGGGGCTGATTCCCATCCCGGTATCCTTGATCGAAATCCGGGTGTCTTTGCCTTCGCAGCTAAAGCTGATGGTAACCGAACCTTCTTTAGGCGTGAATTTTAACGCATTGTTAACCAGATTGCGGCAGATGGTGTGTACCATGTCCCGGTCGGCCCAAAGAAGGCATTCGTTTTTGTCCTGCAGGCTAAGCTTAATTTGTTTACGTTCAGCAACCGGCAAGTACAGCTGGTAGCACTGGTTCAATATTTCGTTCAGGCTGATCGGTTCTATACGTGGTTTCAGATCGCCCGACTGGCTGCGGGCCCAGTTCAACAGATTGTCCGTCAGTTCGAGTACCTGTTCGTTTTTGCGATCCATTTCCTTGGCCATCCGGGTAATTGCATCGTAGCGGCCGTCCTTCAGGTAGAAATTCAACAGGCGAACAAAGTTGGAAACCGAGACCAGCGGACTGCGCAGGTCGTGGGCAATGATGCCGAACAATTTATTTTGGGTGTTCACGGCCTTTTGTAATTGGATATTCTGGCTCGTGATCTGTTCCTTTTGTTTAAAAATGAGCTGGCTTTGCTGTTTCAACTGAACATTCACCTTGCTTAAATAAATCATGAAATACGATACAACTCCTACGATAAAAACCAGCAAGCCGATGATAACCAACATGAACTTTTTATGTTGCCGTTCGAGAAGTAATTCTTCGGCTTTCAGCAAGTTTTCCTTGCCGAGAAGCTCAATTTTGGCGTTTTTCTTTTCCGTCTCGTATTTTTTCTCCAGTTCCAGTAATTGGGTGGCGAGGTTCTCCTGGTATAGGCTGTCTTTATATGTCGTCCATGTTTTTAGGTAATCCAATGCTTTTTCGTACTTGCCGGTGTCTGATGTTGCTTTTGCCCAAACCCAATAATTGCCGGCTAAGCTTTTATAGTTTGCCAGAATCGATTTAGGGTTTTCAATCTCCTTGGCTATTTCGAGTGCCGTAAAGTAATAGTTCTCTGCAAGAGAATAGTTGCGAAGACGAAACTGGATTGCTCCCATCAGCCTGTTGCTTAATTCGATGAAGTATTTATTGCCGATGACAGAATAAGAAGCTAATGCTTTTTCTACGTACTCAATTGATAGACTATATTTCTTTTGGAGGTAGAAAAGGTTCCCCATATTGTAGGTAATCAAAGCCAAATTTGCCGGGTCGTCAATTTTTTGAATCTCCTGGTAGGCTTTTAAATATAGTTCTTCCGATTTATCGTACTCTTTCATTTCTAGATAAACATTCCCGGTGTTCATGTAAACCAGAAATTTTTCCTTATCAGTGAGTTGGGATCCGTATTCGTTTGCCAGTTGACCGTAATATTTTAAAGCTGAAGAATAGTCCTTCATTTTTTTGTGCGCTTGCCCTAAAATATTCAGCAAATTGAAATGGAGATCGAACGGTGTTGAGTTAGTCAGCAGCTTTTGGGCTTCGAGTAAATGTTTGATGGCTTGTTCGAATTCGTAATTGTCGGAATAGACTGAGCCAATTGTTGTTAAAGCTTTTATTTGGTAGAGCGTATCCCGGTTTTGAGTGATGTCGAGGTAGGTGCTTTGAAGCACTAAAAGTGCACTGTCTTTTAGACCTAAATCGGCGTAAGTGCTTCCTGTCTTGAGCTTTGCGTCCCAATAGAGGTTTTGAAAACCGGATTCAGATGTTTCGTCTGCAATTTGTTTGTAAAGCACTAATGCACTGTCGAGTTTGACCTTGAATACCATTTTGGCTTGCTCCAGCCTAGATTGGTAATAGGCGGTATCCCGGATGCTCTGTGCTTCCGCAGCGAAAGTCAATTGTAGACAAAGTAAGATGAGTGGCACTTGAAAAAATCTGAACATTGGAGCTGTGGGCTGAAGTTGTTTTGGAAGGTGAATATACAAAAAACTCCGAAGTTCGTTTCTGAAAGGTGATTAAAACAAGAAGGAGTTCGCATACTCCCTCTTGTTGATTGGTTTTTCTAATCTTTACCGTCACCGGTATCTGTGTCCGGATCAACGGCATCGTCCTCGTCAGGCGACGGAGCGATGGTTTTGATTTGCGCCAGAGCTACCCGGTTGGATTTTCTCGATTGAATCATGTGTTGTTCGTTTTAAAAGGTGAATAAATCAATTGTTACGCCTTGGTTTTTGCAGCGATCCATCCCTGTTAGAACGGTTCCTTCTGTTTACCAGAGCATTGTAATTCATTAAAGGTAAAGTGAATTCATTAAACTTAAGCACATTTTTGTTCATTAAATTTCAACGGCGACTCGCCGGTGTTTTTCAAATGGCAGTGCGGCGATGAATTGTTTCAATTTTTTAAGGCTAGTGGTTCAATTTAAATCTGTAATTTTAAACAATCCGGACTGAACTCCGGTCGTCGAATTGAAACCATCGTTTTAGCTATTCAGTTCGATAATCCAATTGCGAGTTGGTTGCAGATATTTGTCGAATTTCCGAACGAAAACCTTGAAATACAATGAAAAACCTTCCAGAGTATTTAGTCATTTCGCTGTGTTTTCTTGCAGTATCCTGTCTGGTCATTTCCGTTCATCCGCTGTATACGAAACAGGATTTGTTCGCCAATGATTTGTTGTTGGGGCACTGGGTCGATCAGGATACGACCACTTGGCAGTTTGAATACAGTTACAAAGGAGAAGAAATTCCGGAAAATATAGATAGCACGGCCTATGTGCTACGTTTTCGGGAGAAAGGGAAAACCGATTTCTCGTCTTCCGAATTTAAAGTACACCCTGTAAAATTGGGTGGCGTTTATTTCCTTGACTTTTTCCTCGAAGAAAACGAACCGGATTCTGAGGATGGACCCGATCTGTTCGATCTGCATCTTTTCCCGGTGCATAGTTTTGCCCGCCTCGATATGGATGCGGACGGAGCCACAATTCGCTGGTTTGATCCCGACTGGCTCAGGGAGTTAGCCGAAAGCGACCGGTTGGAGCTTAACTACGAACTTGAGGATGGCACTTACCTGCTTACCGCTCCTACCGATCAGTTGCAGGATTTTGTGGTGAAATACGTCCGCGAAGAGGCTGCTTTCGAAGATGGAGTGACATCCATATTGAAGCGATCAGAGTAGGTCAGAATTTCAGCTTTTGCCCGCTTGTTGTTTCCGGTATTTCTACAGGGTTTAGCAAAAACCACTGGTCGACAATTTGCGCGTAATTTTTTTCGTGCTTGTGTTGGTATGTGTTGGTGCGAGGAATTGGTTCATAATCCTGCCGGTATTTTTCAATGTTCGCGACAATGTTTCGCAGAGCACAAACAAAAAGCTCGACTTCCGCATCCGTCATCGTCGGATGCAGCGACCAGCGCACCCAACCCGGTTTGTCGGACAGGTCGCCATGGTTGATTTTTTCGGTGATTTCGGACGATTCCTCGTAGCTCACTTTCAGTAAAAAGTGGCCGTAGGTTCCGGCACAGGCACAGCCACCACGCACCTGAATGCCGTGCAAATCGTTCAGCAAGCGAACCAGTAAGTTGTAATGAATACCCGGTATGTAAAACGAGATTACGCCGAGCCGGTCACGCTGATTGTTGGCCAGGATTTGTACTTCGGGGATGCTGTCGAGTCCTGCAAAAGCCTGTTGCAGTAATTCGTCCTCTCGCTTTCGAATATTCTCAACACCCATTTGCTCTTTCAGCTGGCAGCATAGCGCTGTTCGGATCGATTGCAGAAATCCCGGTGTGCCGCCATCTTCCCGCGCTTCAATATCATCCACATATTTGTACTCGCCCCAGGGATTGGTCCAGTCAACGGTTCCTCCTCCCGGTTGGTCGGGAACCGCGTTGTGATACATCGATTTGTCGAAAATGAGTACTCCGCAGGAGCCGGGACCGCCCAGAAATTTATGAGGCGAAAACAGGATGGCATCCAATTTCATCATTGGGTCTTCCGGATGCATGTCGATTGGGTCATATGGTGCCGAAGCAGCAAAGTCGATGAAGGCCACACCGCCATGTTCGTGCATGATTTTAGCCAGTTCAAAATAGGGCGTTCGTATTCCGGTAACATTTGAGCAAGCCGTAAAAGCACCGATTTTAAACGTTCGGTTTTGGTATTCTTCAAGCTTTTTACGTAGATTTTCGGGGGCGATCAACAGGTCGTCATCTGGTTCAATAATCACCACATCGGCAGTGGTTTCATACCAACTGGTGTGATTGCTGTGGTGCTCCATATGAGAAATAAAGACGACCGGCTTTTCAGTCTCGTTCTGGTTGCCGGGGATTTTTTCACCCTTGTTTTTTAAGCCGAGCATGCGCTGAAATTTGTTGATCACACCGGTCATCCCGGTTCCGGCTGTAATAATGACATCGTTAGGTCCTGCGTTGACATGCTGCTTTATTAGTTTGTGCGACAGGTGATAGGCGCGGGTCATCAATGCCCCGGTTTCGCTGGTCTCCGTGTGGGTGTTCGCTACGAACGGACCAAATGTTTCCTGAATTTTTCGCTCAATAGGGCGATACAGACGGCCACTTGCGATCCAGTCGGCATAAACGATCTTTTGCTCGCCAAAGGGGCTTTCAAAACGTTGCTCAATGCCAACTATTTGGGCTCTGTAGGGTGCGAAATAGTCTTCCAGATTACTCATTGATTAAATCACTTTTCCGGGTTCAACTCAAAGAAAGCAGATTCTACTGACATAAGAACAGAAAAATATCAGGTTTTTCAATGCGTGGCGGAAAGGCATTCCAGTGGAGGTGACAATTCGTCACCTTTTCCCAATGGCACAGGCTTTGAAAAAGAGAGGGCGTAAAATGAAAAATTCAGAAGTTTAAAATTTAAAAATATGACGACGATGCAAAAAGGTAAAATTGGCGTATCAAGCGACAACTTATTTCCGATTATTAAAAAGTTCCTCTATTCAGATCACGATATTTTCCTGCGGGAGATTGTATCGAATGCGGTAGATGCGACTCAAAAATTAAGAACGCTGGCAGCTCGCGGCGAAACAGCGGTATCAGTTGAAAATGCCAAAGTACGTGTATCTTTCGATGCCGAGAAGAAAACCATAACAGTATCAGACAATGGTATTGGTATGACTGCCGAAGAAGTTGAAAAATACATCAACCAAATTGCTTTTTCCGGAGCAAATGAGTTCCTCGACAAATATAAAAACGACGCGAATGCGATCATCGGGCATTTTGGCTTGGGATTCTACTCTTCGTTTATGGTTTCGCATAAAGTTGAAGTGGTTACAAAATCGTATAAGGAAGGTGCACAGGCTGTGCGTTGGGAATGCGACGGTAGCCCGGAATATACATTGGAAGACGCTGACCGCGCTGAAGTGGGAACCGATATCATTATGTATGTGAATGAAGAGTCGGAAGAATTTTTGGACAAATCCCGGTTGGGCGAAATCCTGAATAAGTATTGTAAGTTTTTACCTGTTCCGGTGGTGTTCGGAAAGAAAACCGACTGGAAAGAAGGGAAAGAAGTTGAAACGGAAGAGGATAACCAAATTAATGACGTTGCACCGGCTTGGACAAAGAAACCTGTTGATCTGAAGGACGAAGATTACAGTTCGTTCTATCGTCAGCTTTATCCTTTCGGCGAAGATCCTTTGTTCAATATCCATTTGAATGTAGACTATCCGTTCAATTTGACAGGTATTTTATACTTCCCGAAATTGAAAAACACCATTGAGGTTCAGAAGAATAAAATTCAACTATATAGTAACCAGGTTTTTGTTACCGACTCAGTTGAAGGTATTGTTCCCGACTTTTTAACCCTGTTGCACGGGGTGATCGACTCTCCGGATATTCCACTGAACGTGTCACGTTCGTACTTGCAGAGCGACTCAAATGTGAAGAAAATCAGCAGCCACATCACTAAAAAGGTGGCCGACCGCTTGGCTCAGCTCTTTAAAGAAAACCGCGAAGAGTTTGAGAAGAAGTGGGACGATCTGAAGATTTTCATTGAGTATGGCATGCTGACCGAAGAGAAATTCGAAGAAAAAGCGAAAAGTTTCTTCCTGTTTAAAAATACCGATGGAAAATACTTCACGCTGGAAGAATACGAAAAACTGATCAAAGACAGTCAGACAGACAAGGATAACAATCTGATTTATCTCTACACCAGCAGCGAAGAAGAGCAATTCACCTTCATTCAGGATGCGAAAAATAAAGGGTACGATGTGTTGGTAATGGATGATGCTCTGTCGACTCACCTGATTAACAAATTTGAACAAAAAGAGACCAGCAAACGCTTTGTTCGCATCGACTCGGATGTAGTGGACAACCTGATTCGGAAAGAGGAAGAAAGTGAAAAGCTGAGCTACGAAGAAAAAGCCGAATTGAGCCCGGTTTTCCAGGCTGTTTGCCCGGCCAGCAACGGTGTTAATTACATGGTTGATTTTAAATCGATGGGTGAAAACGGTCAGCCAATGGTGATTACCCGCAATGAGTTTATGCGTCGGATGAAAGACATGAGTAAACTACAAGGTGGCGGCGGAATGAATTTCTATGGTGATTTACCGGAAAGTTTAAATCTGGTTGTGAATACCGATCACCAGCTGGTGAAAAAAGTATTGGCTGAAAAAGATGCTGCTCTGAACGCTGATTTGAGTAAAGTGAACGAAGAATTGACTGCTCTTAACACCGAAAAGGAGAGTCTGGAGAAAGCTAAAGACGGCAAAAAAGACGAAGAAATTCCAGCTGCAGACAAAGAAAAGTTGGATGATATTCAGAAAAAAATATCAGACTTGGAAGGTGAAAAACGTAGTAAGTTGGAAGCTTTCGGCAAGGATAACAAGTTGGCAAAACAAATGGTTGATCTGGCCTTGTTGGCCAATGGCCTTCTGAAAGGTGCTGACCTTGATAAATTTGTTCGTCGTAGCATTGAGTTGATTAATTAGTCTTCATTTAATTGAAGTGAGATAGCTTTAGGCCATCGGGTTACGATCCGGTGGCTTTTTTTATACTGATACCCGATCAGGTTTTAAGGGTAAAAAGCTATTTTAGATCATTTAGAATTCTGAGAGTATGGCTGATGGCTCGTTCCATAAAATTAATTTTTACTTGGCCCGTGGCTTGCTCGGTTTGATTTGATTTGTTTGTTGTTTGCCCATGTGGTTGAAACCGGTGTTGGCGTGTTAAATGACAGCAATTTGCGATGGTATCACATTTGTATTACTTTTGGCCAATTGGTTTAAGTTTTTTGTAGCGTTGGATTCCGTTTTATGGAAATCGGAATAACAGGAATAGAGTGGAAAATGACTTGTTTTTTTTGGATCGGGTAATGTTCGGTATCAGGAAAACAGGCCAAAAAAGAAAGAGTGATATGGAATTTTTGAAGAAAAATAGTGGCATTGCCATGCTGTTGATGGTGCTTGTAGTTACCGCGTGTTCAACATCTAAAGTCGTGATAACAAAATTAGAATTGGCAACACAAGCTGAGGCCGAAGGGAACTATAATGGTGCTACTGAGGCCTGGAGCAGTTATTTTGATGAGCAGTTGACAAAAGGCAGGGAAATATTGGCCGAAAGTTATGCTCGTGCCGGGAAAACGGCAGTGAAAGCCGGTCGAACCGAATTGGCAGAGAGCTGGATGAGCAAAGCGCGACGTGACGGGTATTCTGATCCGGAAATGGAACTTGAGCTGGCCCGAATTTATCGGAGCAGAAATGAGCTTCCGAAAGAATTGAGTACGCTTGAGATTTTCAAAAGCAAGTATCCCGAAAATCAGGGTGTTGAAGAAGTGAATGGCCGGTTGTTCAAAATATACTCCATGTTGAAGGATGATCAAAAGGCGAAGGTTATTTGGATTTATTTGACTGATAAACAGCGACAGGACAAGGAATTCCTCGAAGACTATTTTAAAATAGTTGCAAAAAGGAATGATATGGTAGAGACCATTAGCGTGGCAAAAGAGTTGGTGAAAGCAGATTCGAATAACGTTGCCGCGCTGGAGTGGTTAGCGCAGACTTATTACAATAGGGCAGAAAATAGCTATCAGGCAGAGATGGCTGCTTACAAACAAACACACACGCATTTGCAGTATCTCCATTTAACCCAGGAGTTGAAGGTAATTAACGCGAATTTTCAAGAATCGTTGGAATACTTTACCAAGTTGTGGGAAATTGAACAGAAAGCGGCTTATGCGGCCTATATAAGCAATATCTACACCCGATTTGATAACAAGCAGAAGGCCGATTATTTCAGGAAATTTGTGCAATAGCGCTGCGTTTAGGTGAATTCGGTTCCTACGCTTCTGTTTGCAACCTTAAGGGGGTGTTGTGTTTTAACGTGATGCATTTGCCAAATCGTGATGTAGGAATGATGTTCTCTGGCCTAAAAATTTAGTTCATTTCCGAATTCGAGCTTTGCCAAAAAGTAAATTGATAGTACGAAGTTTAGCAAGATATAGAAGCGAGCTTGCAGAGCGAAAAATCGAGTTTCATTTCTAATTTTTGCAAAAAAACAACGAATTGAAAAGAGATGAATAACTATATTCGACCTTGTGTTAAATATAAAACAGCGACCATTGGCAGAATTGAATGATATCGTCCTTTTTCACAGAATTAAAAGCGGAGACTTTGACGCTTTTAAAGTTCTGTTTGATCGGTACTATAAGCCGCTTTGTTGTTTTACTTTAAAATTTATTCGCGATAGCTATGTCGCCGAAGATGTTGTTCAGGAAGTATTTTTGAAAATCTGGGAAGACAAAAGCAAGATAAAAATAGAAGGTTCGTTCAAATCCTATCTGTATACTGCCGTTCGAAACAGAAGCCTCAATAAACTGAAATCCGAGAGTGTCCGATTGGATTATACCAAATCATTTGTCGATACGACCGACCGGGTTGTTGAACCCAACGAGATTGAACAAGAAGAATTTAGGCATTTTCTAGCCATTTGCATTGGCAAATTACCTCCTCGTTGCCAGGAAGTTTTTAATCATAGTCGGTTCGATGATATGAAGCAGGAAAAAATTGCTGAAGAAATGAATATCTCAATAAAAACTGTTAAGGCACAGATAGGCAAGGCTTTGCAGTTGATCAGAGAGTGTTTGGACGGCTCTGTCCCAAAATATTTGTAATTTATTTCTCATTCGCGTAAGACCTTTTGTAATCGGAACTGTCATAGTAATAAATGAGGTCCGGAAATGAATAGGATTTACGAAATATTTTATGCGGTTTTATCCAATACAGCCACCAGCGAAGAGATGGCTCGTTTTGAGGACCTGCTTAAAAGCGAAGAAAACCAACTGTTGTTTGATCAGGTCAAAAAGATCTGGAATCAAGCCAGAGAGGTAAAAGACTACACTGCATTCAATAGCGCTTTAGGCTTCCATGGTGTTCGCCAAAAAATTCAACAGAAGAAAGTCAACAATAGGAGGTACTTGTCAATAGCAGTGGCCAGTATGGCTGCCAGTATCCTAATCATGTTCGGCTTATTAAAAATAACAGGTCTCACTGCACCTTCAGATCCGCTTGCATCGGTTACTTTCCAAACAGAATTTGGTAACAGATCGGTCGTTGTTCTACCGGACAGCACAAAAGTTTGGCTTAATTCTCAATCTAAAATTTCATATAATGCCGGTTTTGGAACGCAAAATCGCGATGTTGCTCTGTCGGGTGAAGGCTACTTCGATGTTTCGCATAGCGAAACTCCCTTTGTCGTCAATGTCAACGATTTTAAGGTGAAGGTACATGGTACTACGTTTAATATTTCCGCGTATTCTCAGGATCAGGAGATAGTTACAAGTCTGGAGTCGGGAAAAATTAGCATTGAAAAGCCAGGCGTAAAAGAGTTTGTTCTAACGCCCGGGCAACTGGTGGTTTACAATAGAAACGCTGCGGCTTTCAGGGTTAGAAACGGGAACGTAGATGAAATTTCGGCCTGGAAAAACAATAAAGTGTACTTACACGGCGAGTCGTTGAACCAATTGGCGGTTAAAATTGAACGCAAGTTTAACGTTAAAATTCATTTTAAGCCTGAAAGTTTAGGACAGGATGTCCACTATTCGGGTGTGTTTAGTGATGAGAATGTAGAAGAAGTTCTGGATGCTATATCAATAGCAAGTGATCTGAAATATACAAAATCAGGAGACCAATATTATGTGACAAATAAATAGGAAAATAAAAAGAAAAAAACCGTCAGGAATCCTACCTCCTGACGGTCAGATAAATACCCTCTAATAAGAATATTAGAAGATTATTAACTTAAGTCCAACAAAATTATGAAAAAAAAACTAAACCTGGCCAGGTACGATTCCCGCCATGTTCGAAAACTATTTCTACTTATGAAACTAACTACATTTTTTATTCTGGTGATGACACTGCATCTATCGGCGAGTGTCTATTCTCAGCAGAAACAACTCTCGTTGGATCTGAATAATGTTAGGATCCGGGAGGTTTTGAATGCCATTGAGTCGCAGAGTAATTTTAAGTTTCTGCTTCAGGATGAGCGAATTAATATCGATCAGAAGATTAGTATTAATGTCGATCAGGCGAATATCGATGCGATTTTGGACAAAATATTTGCCGAAAATTCGGTTGACGTGACCATTACCGATAAAGACCTGATTATCATACGTCCGTCGAATAACCAATATTCAAATACGAATAATCAGCAACAGCAAAAGGTGGTAAAAGGAAAAATCACCGATGAGGATGGTCAGCCACTGCCGGGGGTTACGATCGTTATCAAAGGGACAACCACCGGGACCATTTCCGATTTCGATGGAAATTATTCGATCGCAAATGTGCCTGAAACCGCTACATTGGTGTTCTCGTTCGTAGGCATGGGAGCACAGGAAATGCCTGTTGCCGGAAAAAACAGCATCAATGCGGTAATGAAAGCGGATGCGATTGGTGTTGATGAGGTTGTGGTGGTAGGATACGGAACGCAGTCGAAAGCGACACTTACCGGAGCCGTTACTCAGGTAAAGGGTGATGATATCATGAAAGGTAAGAGTACTTCTAATGCGATTCTGGCAATGCAGGGTGAAGTAAATGGTGTTTTGGTTACCAGGGGCAATGCCCGACCAGGTAACGAGGAAATGGACATCAAAATCCGCGGAGATATGTCAGTAAACGATATCTCACCAGTCATAATTGTCGACGGGTTGGAGATCCCGGAATGGCAACTTTCTACCATCAACTCTAACGATATTGAAACCTATTCGGTGCTAAAAGATGGTGCTGCTGCAATTTACGGAACAAAAGCGGCTGGAGGTGTTATTCTTATTACAACCAAAAATGGTCAGAAAGGAAAACTGAAAGTCGACTATCAAAGCGATTATCAGATGAACTTTGCATACGACCTTCCGATTGCGAATTTTTCTGACTGGGCACAGATTTGGTACAATGCCGGAACCAACGACATGATTGATTACGTTGATTCAAAAGGAGTTACAAATACGGCTGGTTTTACCGGTCGGTTCTTCACTCAGGATGAGTTTTATTCAATTGCCAATGGTACCTTCCCTTTAGCTCCTGAGTCGTATTACTTTGCAGGCTTGGACCATCGCTTTGCAGATATTGATATGTACGACTACTGTTACGGAACAACCGGTTCTCACCGCCATAACGTTTCAGTTTCCGGTGGTAGCGATAAGGCGACTTTCCGTACATCGTTGGGATATTCTGATGAGCGTTCTACACTGACTGAGGCTTACGACGGTGCTAAAAAATATAACTTCAGTACAAAAGTTACTTATGAACTGAGCGATATGATTAGCACTGAGTTTAATATCGGGTATGACGTTAGAAATATCGACGAACCAACACAAGGGATTGGTGAAGGGCTTCAGAACCCACCAATGTTCCCTATTTATAACCAATATGGTCAATATTATGGCTTGTGGGGGAACAACATTCCTGCCAAACTTACAGAAGGAGGCCGTACTGTGACAGAACAGGAATCTATTCGTTTGGGTGGAAAAATTAAGCTGGATCTGGACAAGTATTTGAAAGGATTTTCATTACAATACCAGGCGAATATTACCAAACGTCGAAGCGATAAAACTGCCCGTAAAACTCAGGTAACACTTTACGACTGGGATGGCAATGTATACAATGTGAGCCCTTCGGCAGATGCTACTTCTGTGGAAGTTGATTTGGATAAAGTTTTCTTTCAAAATCACGTGGTACAAGCGAACTACCAACGCAAGTTTGGCGCTCACAACTTAGGCGTGATGGTTGGTGCTGTTTCTGAATTGTCTGATACTGAAAATTATAACATGTACCGTAGTGGAATGTCATCGAATAACCTTGATGCTTTAAATACGGGTGATGCATCAACACAAACCAACGAAGGCGAAAGTTCGGCAGTTGGACAGGTATCTTATATTTCCAGGATAAACTACGATTATAACGGAATTTATCTTCTTGAAGGGTCGTTACGTAGAGACGGTTCATCTCGTTTGGATCCAGACTACCGCTGGAAAAACTTCTATGCTGCTTCTGCCGGTGTACGTTTATCGGAAATGAATTTCTTAAAAGATCGAATCTTCGATAATTTAAAACTCCGCTTCTCATATGGTGAGATGGGATCAACGACTGGTATTGGTACGTATGACTATATTTCAACCATCAGCACAGGCGCTGAATACTTTGGAACAACTCCTGCGTTACAAAACACGGCCTGGGTTTCGTCGATGACTTCGACAGACCGTTCCTGGGAGCGTGTAGCAAAAACCAATGTCGCTGTTGACTTTGCTGTTTTAGATAGTCGACTAAGCGGTACTTTGGAGTATTTCTACAACCAGAACAAAGACATGTTAATTAGTGTGACATACCCCGAGGTTTTGGGTGCTACAGCCCCGAAAACCAATAGTGGTGACTTTGTAAATAAGGGTTGGGAAGTTGAATTAAAATGGAGAGACAAAATTGGTGAAGTAGACTATAATGTCGGTTTATCAATGTGGGACAGCAAAGGTGAAGTAACCCGGATGGAGGGAGCAGAAAGTATCACCTACGGTATCAATAGTAGTGCCATAGAAGGAAAACCTTTAAATGCGATCTACACCTACAAAACTGATGGTTTGTTGCAAAATGAAGATGAAGTGTTAGCGTATTATAATGAAGTCGGATTTGCAGATCCTTCAGATATCACCACTTTGGTATCCGGAACGAAACTGCCTTCATATGTTAGTGCTAACCGTTTGATTCCGGGAAGTGTGAGAAGAGTTGACGTGAGCGGGGATGATAAAATTACAACCGATGACTTGGTATACTACGGCGATGCTAATCCGCATTACAGTTTCGGAATTAACCTGGGAGCACGTTGGAAAAATTTCGATTTTAGTGCATTCTTCCAGGGTGTAGGCCAGCAACATATCGTGCGTGGTGGTACATTAGCATATCCTTTCAGATCTTGGTGGATGGGACAGAACGAAACCTGGTTGAATAAAACCTGGACACCGGAAAATACCTCCTCAGAGCTGCCTATTGTAGGTTATAACGGTTCACGGAAAACCTGGAACTATGCTGAAACCAACGATATTAACGTAGTGAATGCTTCTTACCTTCGCGCTAAGGTAATTACATTCGGATATACTTTCCCCAAAGCATGGATGTATAAAGCAGGAGTCGACAAACTTCGTTTATCAGTAACCGGAAATGATTTATTCTGTATTTCTAACGTAAAAGATGGTTTGGATCCTGAACACGGCAAAGATGCCCACAATGGTGATGCGCTAAGTTTCCAATCGGCATTAATATTTAGTATACAAGCTACATTTTAATCGTTAACTCTAAAAAGTATATAAAATGACTATAAATAAATATATTAAAGGATTTGGTTTTATGCTGTTCCTATCGGGATTTTTCCTGACGGGTTGCGAAGACTATTTGGATCAGGAACCACAGGATGAGGTGACAGAATCAGTTTATTTTCAAACTGCCGAACAATTTGAATATGCCTCAAACTATTTCTATAAACGTATTGCGTTTGAAGACGGAGATGAAACATCTGATTTGTCAAATAACCTCACCTACGATTGGGGCTACGGACAAGGAACCGTTTCTACGGCCGAAACCGATGACATTTGGGACAATAATTATACTTATTTGCGCTATGTTAACCAATTGATTGAAAAGGCAGATGAGTACCCAGGCGAATATTCGGAAATTGAAGAATATGTAGGAGCCGCTTACTTTTTCAGAGCGTGGCATCACTGGAAACTTTTACGCCGATTTGGAGGTGTTCCGATTGTGACCCGTTCGCTGGATGTTAGTTCTGAAGAAGTTTGGGGGCCACGTAACAGCCGTTACGAAGTAGTTTCCCAGATGCTCGAGGACTTAGATGTAGCAATCAGTTATTTGCCATCGCAGAGTGCAATTGCCGATGCCGATTACGGGAAAGTATCCATAGAAGCGGCCCGGGCATTTAAAGCACGTGTGTGTCTTTTCGAAGCTACTTACGAAAAATATGCCGACTTGAGCTATTTGGATGGTGATGGTACAAATACCGGTGCTGGCTCTGCCAAGCCAGATGACTATCCAAGTATAACAGAAATGTTGACTGAGGCTAAATCGCAGGCATCAGCGGTAATGAATGCAGGGATTTTTGAACTGTGGGATCACCAAGATGATATGGGAGCCGCTTATGGCGATGAGTTTAGCGAAGATTACAATAAGGACCACTTGTTTTATCTTTTCAATTTGGAAGATGCCCAGTCGAACCCGGCAGGACTAACCAAAGCCAGCAACAAGGAGTTTATTTTCCAAACCATTTACGATTACACTTACGCCAAAATTAACGAGAACCTGACTCACTCCAAGCCACATTGTCCTTCACGTAAGTTGATGGATATGTATTTGTGCAGCGATGGTCTTCCAGTGCAGCATTCTCCTTTGTTTCAGGGCTATAGCCTGATGGTTGATGAGTTTGAAAACCGCGACCTCCGTTTGGAAGGTTTGGTTACCGAGCCGTTGAAAGAATACTGGGGCTGGGGTGGCAGTACAAATGGTGGTGGTGCTCAATATGGCATTGCCTTCGACGATGCCGGTACCGGATATGATTACCGGTATGTGCCAAACCTGACTTCTCCGTCGAACAGTCGTAACCTGGGGTACCAAGGGCGAAAGTTCACAACCGAGCATATTTCCCGTGAAACAAAAGAAGAATCGTATAACTACCCACTAATTCGCTACGCAGAGGTCTTATTAATTTATGCTGAAGCGACCTGCGAATTGGGCAATGGTTCTATCTCTGATGCTGATTTAGCAAAATCGATCAACCTCATTCGGAAGCGTTCCGGTGTTGCTGATTTAACAAACAGCATCGTTACATCTTATAACGATCTAACGATGTTAGGTGAAATCCGTCGCGAACGTGCCATCGAATTATTCGGTGAAGACTTCCGATTCGATGACCTTAAACGTTGGGGGATTGCCGTAGAAGAATTGGGTTTCAATATTTGTGTAACTTATATTCAGTACAACGGTACAAGCTGCGAATTTGAAACAGCTGTCGATCCAAAATCGACCAGCGGTGCACTGATTTATGACGAAAGTGTTTGGACTTATGGTCTAACAACCGAAGAAGAAGTGCCTTCAACTTATGCAGGTATTGCGAGTACTAAGCCTGGTGCTTTAATCATTTGTCCTGCTTCCGATCGAATGTTTAAAACCAAGCATTATTTGGATGCAATTCCAACGGATGAAATTAACCTAAACCCGGAATTACTCCAAAACCCGGGTTGGTAAAACCATATACATAGCTATCGACAACATTCAGCCGACAGTCAACTCAATTGTTGCTGTCGGCTGTTTGCTTTAGCACATCTTTGTCGCTACCCGCTATGCCTGTTCACGAATTCACCGAATTCTGTTCAATTTCAACTGTATTTTAATGTTCCCGTTGGAATAGTCGTTTTGAAGTGCCAAATAATTATGGGACTAATGTTTTGGCAACATATTTCCGTTTAAAATGGATTAGGTAGTTGTTTGTCAGTTATCTAGCCATATCGCGGTAAGTAGTGCCAAATTGCAATATGGAACTTTTCGGTGCGTGTGTTGCTGTCGAATTCTGGCCGGATAGCCTTAAGTTTACAGTAATTTGAAAGACGACGGAAGTGCAGATTTGTCGTATGGCTAATGGTGGTGTTCTGCACCCAATAAACGAACGCAAAAAAATCAAAAAAAATTAACCAAGATGAAGATTTTAAACCCATTCGCAATCGTACTGTTATTTAGTGCTCTTGCTTTTTCTTGCACACAACGAATGGATGAACCGGAACAAGTTGAGACGGAGAAAATGTTGGGTTACTGTGTCGAAAAAGTGCAAAAAACGGTCGTCAATTTATCACCTAATGATAGTTTGCCTCGCAACATTTACCCGGGACAAACACAATGGAACAAAGTAGGAATTCATGACTGGACTAGCGGATTCTGGCCGGGCATATTGTGGTATGCATACGAAGCCTCCGGCGATTCTGCCATTCTTGAGGCAGCTCAAAATTTTACGGCCCCGCTAAAGGGAGTGCTTGATGTTGCTGTTTCCGATCACGATTTAGGTTTCCAGCTGTACAATAGCTTCGGTAATGGATTCCGGTTGGTCGATGACTCAACCTATCATTACGCTGTACTCACCGCTGCCGATTCGTTGGCTACGCTGTATAACCCCAAAGTTGGAACAACGCTTTCGTGGCCATCGCAGGTTAAGAAAATGAACTGGCCTCACAACACGATTATTGATAATATGATCAACCTGGAACTGTTGTTTTATGCAGCCAAAAACGGAGGTGATCAGCATTTGTACGATATCGCTGTAAAGCATGCCGAAACATCAATGCATACGTTGATTCGTCCGGACTACACCATTTACCATGTGGCGGTATTCGATACCGTTGACGGACAGTTTATAAAAGGAGTTACCCATCAGGGATATGCCGACGATTCAATGTGGGCACGCGGACAAGGTTGGGGAATTTATGGCTACACCATGTGCTACCGGGAAACCGGCAAACTTGAATTTTTGGAAACCGCTCAAAAACTGGCGGACGTTTTTCTTGAACGTCTTCCGGAAGACGGTATTCCGTATTGGGATTTCGATGATCCTTCCATTCCGGATGCCCCCAAGGACGCTTCTGCTGCTTGCGTGGCCGCATCGGCTATGTTGGAGCTTTCCGAATTTATGACCGATGAAACGGTTAAGTTGAAGTATAGAAACGCGGCCGTTTCGCTTCTGGCAAAACTTTCAAGCCCCGAATATTTAAGTGGAGATACCAATCAGGCGTTCCTGTTGCACTCAACCGGACATAAACCAAAAGGTTCAGAGATCGACGCTTCAATTATTTATGCCGATTACTATTATCTGGAAGCTTTGTTGCGATTGTCGAAAATTGAGAGAGGCATTAAGTTATACTAAACCAACCAACTAGACCAATTAAACTAACAACCCTAAACGAATGAGTGAGATGAAAAATAACAATACCATTTCAAAAATTCTCCCCGTCCTGTTCGGATTTTTTGTCATGGGATTTTGCGATGTTGTCGGAATTACCTCTGCACATGTGAAGGAGGATTTACTTGGCGCGTATAGCCCCGGATTCAGGGATACGCTCTCGAACATGATTCCGGTAGCGCTGTTTTCAATGTTTCTTATTTTTTCCATCCCAACCGGGATTTTAATGAACCGCATCGGGCGTAAAAAAACCGTGCTTTTAAGCAATGCCATTACAATTGTGGCGATGTTTATTCCGCTTATTGAGTATACTTTTTTTATGTCGCTCATGGCTTTCGCATTGCTCGGCGTGGCCAATACCATCCTCCAGGTTTCGCTTAACCCTTTGTTGCAGAATGTGGTGCGTGGCGACCGGTTAACCAGTAGTTTAACTGCCGGGCAATTTGTAAAGGCGATTTCGTCATTCTCGGCTCCGTTTATTGCTGCTTTTGCGGCAAGTCAGCTGGATAATTGGCAGTACATTTTCCCGATTTATGCGGTTATTACACTGCTGTCAACCGTTTGGTTGATGTTTACACCAATCGAGGAAGCTCCGGTTGAGGGCAAAGCCAGTTCGTTTGGAAGTGTGCTGGCAATTTTAAAGGACAAAACAATTTTCCTGATGTTTCTCGGTATTTTGTTTGTGGTCGGCGTTGACGTTGGCGTCAATACGGCTGCTTCAAAAATATTAATGGAGCGTTGCGGATTGTCCTCAATTGATGCCGGTTACGGGCCAAGTGTTTATTTCGCGTTCCGGACACTCGGAGCCTTTTTAGGTGCTTTCTTCCTGGCGAAATTTGCTTCTTCCAATTTTTTCAAACTAAATATTGTTGTAGCGGTTTTGGCTTTGGTAGCCCTAATTTTTGTTGGCGATAAAATAGCGGTATTCGCTATTTACGGCATTATTGGTTTTACCATTGCCAATGTGTTCCCGATTATTTTCGGAATGGCGATCCAATCGCGGCCGGATAAAGCCAACGAAATCTCCGGCTTAATGATTACCGGTGTATTCGGTGGTGCAGTCATTCCGTTCTTTATGGGAATTCTCTCCGATTTGATGGGCTCGCAGGTTGGCTCCGTTCTCGTCATATTGGCCGGAGCAATCTATCTCACATTTTTAGCCTTTTCACCTAAACCGACCAGCTAAATAATATGGCCTAACGAACCAATAAAACCAATTAAACCGAAATGAAAATCATTGCAAATCTACTAATCATAGTCGCCTTTGTTGCCTGTCAAAGCTGCCACAAACCAGTTGAAATTACGGTGAATGAATCCGGAGAAAGCGGAGAAGAGTTGACGTTCAAATCCATAAACGAGGCCATTGAAAAGGCCTATGAAATACGAGCTGAAAACGGCGAGGCCGAAATTCGAGTCAACATTCTTCCCGGAACGTATTATTTGTCGTCTCCGCTGATTATTACACCACAACTGAATGGATTGGAGATTGTTGGAGCCGGTAGATCAACCGTAAACTTAAAAGGTTCGGTTCCTTTAGACTTGAGTTGGGAAAAACAGGGTGAAAATATTTTTGTAGCCGAAGTGACTGAAGGGCTTCGGTTCGACCAACTGATTGTTGACGGGCAAGCCCAACTATTGGCCCGTTACCCTAATTATAACGAAGATGGTGGATTTTGGCAGGGATACGCTGCCGATGCCATCTCAAAAGAACGAATAGCCGGCTGGGCAAAACCCGAAGGGGCTATCTTTCATGCCATGCATAGCGGCAAATGGGGTGGCTTTCATTTTAAGATAACCGGCATCGACGAAGCAGGAGACGCCATTCTTGAAGGTGGAACACAAAACAACCGAGGTTCGCGTCCTCATCCCGAATACCGAATGGTTGAAAACGTATTTGAGGAGCTGGATAGTCCGGGCGAGTGGTATTTCGATGCCGCGGAAAGCAAACTTTATTTTTGGCCTGCTGCCGTTACTGATATTGCCAACGCGAAGTGCGAACTCGTAGTTTTGAAAAGTTTGATTGAACTGAAAGGAACTGAACAGTCGCCGGTGCAAGATATCACCATCGAAGGAATAAAATTTGAGCACACCCGGCGTACATTGTTCGAAACCTACGAGCCTTTGCTGCGAAGCGACTGGACAATTTACCGCGGGGCCGCGCTTTATATTGAAGGTGCCGAAAACTGTGCGGTAACCAATTGCGAGTTTACCAACCTTGGCGGGAATGTAATTTTCCTCAGTCGTTACAATCGTACTATTCAAATTGCCGGAAACCACATTCACGATTGTGGAGCCAGTGCCATTTCTTTTGTGGGCGACGCTTCGGCTGTCCGTTCTCCATCGTTTAATTATGGACAGTTCGTTCCGTTGAACGAGATGGACACGGTTGCCGGCCCTCAAAATAATCTTTACCCAAAAAATTGTATTGCCGACGATAATCTGATTTACCGAATTGGAAGAATAGAAAAACAATCGGCCGGAGTGCAAATCTCGATGGCAATGGATATTACCGTTAGCCATAACAGTATTTACGATGTCCCTCGTGCCGGAATTAACATCGGCGACGGAACCTGGGGCGGGCACACCCTGGAATTCAACGATGTGTTCAACACCGTCTTGGAAACCGGCGATCACGGCTCGTTCAACTCATGGGGACGCGATCGTTTCTGGCATCCAAAGCGTAACCAAATGGATGAAATGACCATGGCCAATCCGCAAATGCCACTTTGGGATGCCATTCATACCACAACAATTAGAAACAATCGCTTTCGTTGCGACCATGGGTGGGACATCGACCTCGACGACGGTTCGACGAACTATCACATCTATAATAATTTGTGTCTGAATGGCGGGATTAAGCTGCGCGAAGGTTTTTACCGGCTTGTTGAGAACAACATCACGGTGAATAACACCCTGCATCCGCACGTTTGGTTCGCCAACTGCGACGATATTTTCCGTTACAACATAGTGAGCGATTCCTACAAAGATGTAAATGTGTTGAGTTGGGGAAAAGAAATGGATTACAATCTGTTTCCCGATGAAGAGTCGTTGATGAAAGCGCAGATTTATAATATTGATGCCAACAGTTCGTTTGGCGATCCTATGTTTAATAAGCCTGAAACACTTGATTTCAGTGTAAAAGAAAACTCACCTGCCTTGAAAGTCGGATTTAAAAATTTCCCGATGGACGAGTTTGGGGTTGTTAGTCACGAACTAAAGCAAATGGCGAAAACACCGGACGTTCCTATCCTGAAAAGTGCAGAAGAACGAAAGGGAAATCAGAGCCCTGTTGTATCGTGGTTGCGCAACGAAATTAAAAGCGTCGACTCGCAGGAAGAGCAATCGGCTTATGGGCTAAATACGGCTGAAGGGGTGATCATACTGAAGATGTGGAGTGGCAGCCTGGCTTTTGAAGGCGATGGACTTAAAAGTAAGGATGTCGTTCTTTCCGTTCAAGGCGAAAAAGTTAAAAATGTGAAGGAGTTCTTCGGAGCATTAAAGAAATACAATTTCACCGAAACTGTAAAAATGGTGGTCATGAGAGATCAAACAGAAAAGGAATTAACGATAAAGGTAAATTGATGATATTTTGAAGCGTTTCCTCCTTCATCGCATTTCGCTCAGAATGACACGAGGTGTGTTGTAAAGACTGATGGGAGGGATAAGCATCAATAAACCACATAAATAAATGACCCAAACGAATATGACCCAACAACTAAAGATAATCGCATTTGTAATCTGCGGAATTTTTATGCACCACGGATTACACGCGCGGGTAACTACCGGTAGTACAAACTCCGGAAACATGAATGTTGCCGATACACAGGAGCCTGCAAAACCAAGTGTGACTGAAACTGATATTTGTGTTTATGGCGGAACCGCTTCGGGAGTTGTGGCTGCAGTACAAGCCAGTCGCATGGGGAAAAGTGTTGTGATAATAGAACCTGGGAAGCACATTGGTGGAATGACATCCAGCGGACTTGGAAATACTGATGTTGGTAGACCTGAAACGATCGGAGGAATCGCCCGGGAATTTTATCAACTAGTACATCAATGGTATCAAGATCCTGCGCATTGGAAATATCAAACAAAAGAAGAGTTTATTGCCAGTACTCAGCCTAAGCGGATTGCTCCGGATGCTTTATTTGTATTCGAACCGCATGTAGCCGAACTAAAGTTGAACGAAATGATTGCCAATGAATCGGTTTCCGTGGTTTTTGGCGAAAGGCTCGATCTGAAGAACGGCGTGAAGAAGGAGAACAATCAGATCGTTTCAATACGAATGGAGTCGGGGCGTACTTTTGTCGCTAAAGTGTTTATCGATTGTAGTTATGAGGGCGACCTCTTGGCAAAGGCAGGAGTTTCGTACACTGTTGGCCGGGAAGGCAACGCCAGGTATGACGAAAAGATTAATGGCGTACAAACCAAAGAACCGGCAAGAATAGGAGATCGGCCACTTGATCCTTTTATTATTCCCGGAGATTCGACCAGTGGAGTAATAGAAGGGCTTGTTCCGGATGTGGTTGGGGCAGAAGGCGATGGCGATAAAATGGTACAAGCTTACAACTACCGTCTTTGTCTCACCGGCGAGCCTGAGAACCGTTTCCCTTTCAACAAACCCGAAGGATATGACGAATCAGAATTTGAGCTGTTGTTCCGTTGGTTAGAGGCCGGCAATACCCGAGGGCTTCCCCTTGGCTCTAATCCTGTTCCAAATAAGAAGACCGACACCAACAAAGGCGGATGGGTTTCGACCGATTATATGGGCCATGCCGATGATTATCCGGATGCCGATTACGAAGCTCGCGAGAAAATTCTAAACGATCATCTTCGATACACCAAAGGGTTCCTGTGGACTCTGGCCAATCATCCAAGAGTCCCGGAGGTTGTTCGGGCAAGAGCCTCGAAACTTGGTTTGGCAAAAGATGAGTTTGTAGACAACGGACATTTCCCGTTTCAACTTTACGTTCGTGAAGGGCGCAGAATGATTGGTAACTTGGTCATGACTGAACATCATCTTAGGAGCAACCCGAAAGTGACCGACCCGGTTGCCCTCGGTTCGTACGGAATGGACTCGCATCCAACTCAGATTTGGGTCGATAAGGATGGAGCACTTCATGCCGACACACCAAAATGGACTGGAGTTCCTCCATACGGTATCAGTTATCAGTCAATCACACCAAAAGAAGAAGAGTGTTCTAATTTGCTGGTTACCTGCTGTGTTTCTGCTTCGCACAGTGCTTATGGGTCAATACGAATGGAGCCGGTTTATATGATGCTTGGACAAAGTGCGGCAACCGCTGCTGCTTTGGCGATTGATAAAGAAGTTAGTATTCACCAGTTAAACTACGATGAGCTAAAGGTCAGATTGTTGGCCGACAAGCAGATTCTTGAGTATTCAAAAGATTAAGAATGACTATTGAAATGAAACAAAGCAGCGCATATTTAATCGCAATACTCACTGTAGTCACTATTTTGACTCGTATTTCAGGTGTTTCAGCCCAGGTAAATGCGGACGGTTCCATCGATACAGGCGACAAATTTGAAAATGCCAAACTGGAATACCTCGAGTCGCCCGAACTGGTCGCTGAACGACTTGCCTGGTGGAACGATGCCCGCTTTGGTATGTTTATTCATTGGGGGCTTTATGCGCACGATGGCTGTTTTTGGAATGGGCAAGACGGGCGTTCCGAGCACATGATGCGCAACCTGCAAATTCCAATCTCCGAATATGAGAAAATAGCCGATGAATTTAATCCCCAAAAATTTAATGCCGACGAATGGGCAAAAATTGCCAAAGATGCCGGTATGAAATACATGGTGATTACCTCGAAACACCACGATGGCTTTGCCATGTTCAATAGCCCTTCGGACGATTACAACATCGTAAAACAAACACCTTGGAAACGCGATGCAGTGCTGGAGTTGAAGCAGGCTTGCGAAAAGCAGGGAATTAAATTTGGCGTTTATTATTCGCTCGGAAGAGACTGGCACCACCCACAATGTAACTCAAAAGGCGGATCGCGAAGCAATGTGTGGGATTTCCCTGAGGAAGAGAAAAAGGATTATTCCATCTACTTCAACGAAAAGGTGAAACCTCAGATTAGCGAGCTGATAACGCAGTACAAACCGGCCATTATTTGGTTCGATACGCCCGAGTTAATTACAAAAGAGCAAAGTATTGAGTTGTTGGCTTTAATTCATAAACTCGACCCGGATTGCATCGTAAATCAGCGCGTTGGAAACAAATTGGGCGACTACGCCGTTCGCGAGCAGAAAATTCCCGAAGGAGGCGAACCGCAACCTTGGGAAACCTGCATGACCCTGAATGGCGCCTGGGGATACCACAAAACCGATGATAATTGGAAGACTGCAGATTCGTTAGTTCATAGCTTGGTTGACATTGCCAGCAAAGGTGGAAACTTTTTGCTGAATGTAGGTCCAACCGGCGAAGGTGTAATTCCTGCAAAATCGGTTAGCCGTTTAAACGAAGTGGGAGAGTGGTTAATCGTAAATGGTGAAGCGGTTTACGGAACCACCTCAAGCCCGATGGGAGAATTTGATTGGGGACGCTGCACAAAGAAAGTCGGGAAAAGGAATACAACACTCTATTTCGCAGTTTTCAACTGGCCCGAAAGTGGCGAATTAGTCATTCCGCAGATAAAATATAAAGTTCAAAAAGCTTCGATTTTGAAAACCGGAGAACCGGTAAAAACAGAAACAACCAATCAGGGATTGAAAATTAGCTTACCTGAAATTGCACCGGATGAGATGGCAAGTGTCATAAAGGTTGAGGTGAAAGGATTAGTTAAATGAAACGACTGCTAGCTTAATGGCAGACTGAGAAAATGTCAACAGTAAACAGGCTGAAGACCTGAAATAACAAACCCGGCACATCGCCACATACAAAAAATAAGTGAAGTGAATTAACAGACTGAAAGTCTGAAATAATAATTAATAGATATGAACCAACTACTAAGAACAACAACTATTCTAATTTGTGCCCTGTTCCTGTTTTCAGGAACCATTTCAGCACAAGAAAAAATAGCCATTGATGGAAATGCCAAGGGCGAACAATTCGAGCATTTCTGGAGCAAATGTGTTGGCGCCGGCCGTGCCAACGAAGGGCTGCGTGCCGGCTGGCTCGAGCAACTGGAAAAAGTACAGGAAAACTGTGGTTTTCAGTATTGTCGGTTTCACGGACTGTTTCACGAAGACATGTTTGTTGTTCTGGAAGAAAAAGGAAAAATTGTGTACAACTGGCAGTATGTCGACGATTTGTTCGACCGGATGCTCGACCTCAATGTTAAACCTTTTGTAGAGTTGGCCTTCTTCCCAAATCAGTTTGCCGCCGAAGATTCCAAAACAGTATTCTGGTGGAAAGCTAAAGTTACGCCAGGCGAAAATTATGCCGCTCAGTGGCACGACTTGGTGAAAGCGCTAACCCAGCACTTGGTCGATCGTTACGGAATTGATGAGCTGCTGACCTGGTATTTCGAGGTTTGGAACGAACCAAACCTGTATCCGGCTTTCCTTGACGGTACCAAATCGCAGTATTTCGAACTTTATAAGCAGTCGGCGCTGGCTTTGAAGTCGGTCGATGAACGACTCAAAATCGGAGGGCCGGCAACCAGTAACTTTGTTCCCGACACCCGTTTCGATGGCGAAATTGAAGACCGCGAAGCTTCGAACGAAGTGTTTACCATCGACGATATTAATAAGTTGAAATGGCATGGCGTATGGATTGAAGACTTCCTGAAATACTGTGAAAAGGAAAACTTGCCGGTTGATTTTGTAAGCTGCCACCCGTATCCTACTGATTATGCGTTTAATCCTGAAACCGGAAAGGGCAGGGGCTTGACCCGTTTTGTGGGCTCTACTAAACTCGACATCGAGTGGCTTAATAAAACGGTAAAGAACAGTGCCTTCCCAAATGCCGAATTACATTTAACCGAGTGGAACACCAGCCCGAGCAGTCGCGATGCCATGCACGATTTACTTCCGGCAGCGGCCTATATCGTAAAAACGAACCTCGATTGTATTGGATTGACCAACTCGCTGGCATTTTGGACGTTTACCGATATTTTTGAAGAAAAAGGCGGCGCCTCAAGTATTTTTCACGGGGGCTTCGGAATGATCAACTTTCAGGGCATTGTAAAACCGTCGTACCACGCTTACCGCATGTTAAACCAACTGGGCGACGAAAAATTATACAAAGACGATTATCTGTTTGTAAGCCGTCATTCGGGCAACGGGAAAATCACTGCTCTGGCTTACAATTATCCGGACGAGTATGTCGATGCTGTTCCTTCGGGAAGTAACAAAAGGGAACAAGGAACATCTAAAACACTCCGCTTTTCGCTTGACGGTTTAAACGCCGGAACTCAATTCAAAATTGAAACCTTAGATAAAGATCACGGGAACATTCATAATTACTGGGAGGCGATGGGAAAACCCGAGCCGCCAACACGCGAGCAAGTGAACGTGATGAAAGACTTTGCCGAAAATCTGAAAACTGATATTGTAACGGTTGGAGAAGATGGCACACTCGAAATTGACCATACGCTAACGCCATGGAGTGTCGTGTTAATCACCCAAATTAATTAAAATGAGTTCCTTGTAAGCTCACAATATTATAATCTATACCTATATTACCATGAAAACTAGCCTACTACTTCTTATTTCTGTTTTGTCAATTGGCTCTCTTTTTGGTCAGCCAAAACAAGACGAAACACGCAAGTATTTCGATTTGTCGCTTGATTTTGAGACACGTGCCGCTGATTTAGTTCAGCACATGACCTTAGATGAAAAAATAGCACAGCTAGGAAATAAAGCGCCTGCAATTCCTCGGCTGGGAATTTTAGAATACGACTGGTGGAACGAAGCCTTGCATGGTGTTGCCCGTGCAGGAAATGCAACGGTATTTCCTCAGGCTATTGGTCTGGCAGCAACATTCGATACTGATATGATGAAGCAGGTCGCCGATATTATCAGCGATGAAGCCAGGGCAAAGCACCATGAGGCGCTTAGAAATAATGACTACCGCAGATACAGAGGTCTGACATTCTGGTCGCCTAATATCAATATTTTCAGGGATCCGCGGTGGGGCCGGGGGCACGAAACCTATGGTGAAGATCCATACCTGACCGGACAAATGGGGATGCAATTTGTGAAAGGGCTGCAAGGCGACGACCCTAAATATTTAAAACTAGTTGCTACCGCAAAGCATTATGCTGTACACAATGGCCCCGAGCCTGACAGACATGTGTTTAATGTAGTGCCCAATACACGCGATTTATGGGAGACTTATCTGCCGGCATTTAAAGATCTGATGGTTGATGCGAAAGCCTATTCGATCATGGGGGCTTATAATCGTGTTGATGGCGAATCGTCATGCGCCAGTTGGTTGCTACTGGAAGATATTCTCCGAAATAAGTGGGGCTTTGAAGGCTATGTGGTTTCCGATTGTGGCGCGATCAGGGATATTTACGCGTTTCATAAAATTGTTGACAGCCCCGAAGAAGCTGCAGCCATTGGTGTTCGTAAAGGCTGCGATTTAAATTGTGGCAATGTTTATCAAACTGCGTTGAAAAAAGCCGTTGAATTGGGATACATTGATGAAGGCGAAATTGACCTGGCTGTTTACAGGTTGATGTTAGCCAGAATGAAACTTGGAATGTTTGATCCGGAAGAGCTGGTTCCTTATGCTCAGATTCCAATTGAAATGAATGATAGCGAAGCGCATGATGAAATGGCTTTGAAAGTGGCTCAAAAATCAATGACGCTGTTGAAAAACGATGGGATACTCCCATTGAACAAAAGTAAAATAAAACGAATCGCTGTTGTTGGCCCCAATGCCGATAATCTGGCATCCTTACTCGGGAATTATGCCGGAACACCTTCTCGCCCTGTTACGGTAATTAATGGAATAAGAAATGCGGTTGGTAAAGATGTTCAAGTCACCTATTCCACAGGAGTACCAATGGTGATTTATGATGTGAACGCGAAAGATTATCCGGTTATTGATAGCAAGTACCTTTTTACCGTTGATGAGAATGGTGAAAAAACTCAAGGCTTAACCGGACACTATTACAACAACACCAATTTAGAAGGAGAAGCAACGTTAGTTAAAGTAAATCCCGAAATAAAATTCAAATGGAACAGGGGCGAATCACCAACATCGACCGATGTGGCACAGGGGATTCTAACTGCGGATAAAGCCATAGCTGATGAGAATTTTTCGATCCGGTGGACGGGGAAATTGCTCGCCCCGATGACTGGTACCTATAAACTTGGAGTATCCGCAGACGACGGATGTCGCCTCTGGATTGACGGTGAAATAATTGTCGACGGTTGGTCGAATCACAATCGGAAGGAAGTCTTTTTAAGTGATGTTACTTTAGAGGGAGGGAAAACCTATGATATCAAGTTAGAATACTTCGAAAATTTTGCTGTAGCCGAGGTCAACCTGATTTGGGAAACGCCCGAGTATAGGGCGAATAAACAAAACATCGATCCAACAATCCTTTCAGAAGCCACTTTAGCCGACGTAAAAAAAGCCGATGTAGCCATATTTGTAGGCGGTTTAGACGCCTCGTGGGAAGGTGAAGAAATGAAGGGGCGTTCCAATATTGATGGCTTTAATAGCGGCGATCGCACTAAAATTGAAATGCCCAAACTCCAAATGAATGCCCTAAAAGCCATGAGTGAAACCGGAACCCCGGTAATCTTTGTTCAAATGTCGGGAAGTGCGATGGCTTATGGTGGTTTGGAAGATGAATTAAATGCCATTTTAATGGCCTGGTATCCTGGGCAACGTGGTGGCGATGCCGTTGCCGATGTGCTGTTTGGAGAGTATAACCCTGCCGGCAGACTACCCGTTACCTTCTATTCGTCGACCAGTGAATTGGCAGATTTTACGGACTACAACATGCATGCCGGCAAAGGTTTTACTTACCGGTATTATCAGGGCGATGCACTGTACTCATTTGGGCATGGCCTGAGCTATACCAACTTCGAGTATTCAAATCTGAAAATCGATAAGAATTCAATTGGCCGCGACGGTGAATTTTCAGTTTCGCTGCAAGTCAAAAACACCGGTAAAGTGGATGGTGAAGAAGTTGTGCAACTATACATTAAGGATGTGGAGTCGGACAAATGGATGGCTCTAAAACAACTTCGCAAATTCGAGCGAATTGCACTGAAAAAAGGGGAATCCAAAACAGTTTCGTTTAAGCTAAAAGCAATGGACGATTTGCGTTATTACGATTCCATGAAGCGAGACTATATGGTCGAACCGGGTAGTTTCGAAATTCAAATCGGCGCTTCAAGTAGTGATATCAGACTGAAAGGGATGATTGTCGTTGAATAATTGGTTGCGCAAATCATAATTGTAGCGACAATCAACTTTTGACAACAATCCTAAGAAGATAAAATATAAAAAACAGATAATGAAAAAAATACGAACTACACTATTGTTATTTACGCTATTCATCAATTTGGGAGTTGCGCAAAATCCATCAAAATCGAAACAGATTTCTGACGAAGAACGCATGGAGTGGTGGACCGAGTCTCGTTTCGGAATGTTTATTCACTGGGGAATTTATTCCATTCCGGCCGGATTCTATAAAGGTGAACCGCAGAAAAACTCTGCCGAATGGATTATGAATCGTGGAAATATTCCCGTGGCGGAATATGCAAAATTTGCCGAGCTTTTTAATCCGACTTTGTTCGATGCCAAAACCTTTGTTGGCTTGGCTAAAGAAGCCGGAATGAAATACATTGTAATCACATCGAAGCATCACGACGGCTTTTCAATGTTTCATTCAAAATGTAACCCGTTTAATGTGGTTGATGCAACGCCATTCAAACGCGATGTAATGAAAGAACTTGCTGATGAGTGTGCCATTCAGGGCATTAAGTTCGGTTTTTATTACTCGCAGGCGCAAGACTGGAGCCATCCCGGTGGCATGGGAAACAATTGGGACAAAACCATGCAGCGTGTTAGCAGCGACTCGTATGTGAAAGAAAAAGCGCTTCCCGAAGTCAATCAACTGTTGACTGATTATGGCGATATTGCCATCTTCTGGTGGGATACTCCGCGCGAAATGAGCAAAGAAGTGATCGACAGTCTATACCATGTTACCACTGCCTTGCAACCGGCTATCATTACCAACGACCGGTTGGGCGACGATTATCCGGGCGATCACAAAACCTACGAAAGGCACATGCCAAAGCAGAAGCCCGAAGAGAAATACTGGGAACTTTGCCAGCCTATCAGCGGAAGTTGGGGCTACCGCAGCGACGACCAGAGCTTTAAATCGATGAAAACTTTACTGGGCGAATTGGCAAACGCCAGCAGTATGGGCGGAAACTACTTGTTAAATGTTAGCCCTACTTGTTTGGGAACCTTGTCTCCAAAAGCCGTTGAACGACTGAAAACCATTGGCGACTGGATGGACAAAAACAGCGAAGCCATTTACGGAACCGAAGCAAGTCCTTGCAGTAAAGTCGATTGGGGCTACATTACCATGAAGAAAGCTGGCAACAAAACCAAGCTTTATTTACATGTTTTCGATTGGGAGGCCGGAACGATTCAGCTGCCGATCCGAAATAATGCGGCCAATGCCTATTTGCTGACCAACAACAGAAAGTCATTTAAAACCAAAACCGGAGATAACGGACTGACCGTGCAGCTATCAGGTTCAGCACCCGATTCCATTAACTCGGTTGTGGTTGTTGAACTGAATGATACTCCCGATGCGATTGCACCAAAGGCATTCGGACAAGATAAAAATGGCGTGGTCGCATTCATGACCGAAAGCGCTGAGTTTGAAAACTTACAGGGAATTGGCGTTAGATACAACAGCTCGAAAGACTGTGTGGGCAGTTGGACCAACGAACAGGAACGGGTGTATTGGACATTTGCCATTGAAAAGCCAGGTAAGTTTCATATTACCGCGTCAACTGCAGGTTCCGAAGCTTCTGAATTTATGGTTGAGCTTAACGGACAACGCCAAACGGTGAAAATTCCGGCAACTGCAAGTTACGATGATTTCAAACCTTTGGAGATCGGAACATTTGAGATTAAAGAAGCGGGCAATTATAAAATCACTTTTAAACCGGTGTTGGGCGCATGGCAGCCAATTAATTTAAAAGAGGTGGTGATGACACCAATAAAGTAATTCAATATGAGAACAAATACCATAGTCCTGTTTTTTCTGGCATTGCTCGTTTTCTGCGGGTGCAGTAATTTCAAATCGACCAAATCATCAAACCCTGATGTGGTAATTTATGGAGGTACATCGGCTGCGATAACTGCTGCTGTTCAGTTGGCTCAAATGAACAAAAACGTGTTGGTTGTGTGTCCCGAAAAGCACATTGGTGGCTTGTCGGCCAGTGGTCTGGGATTTACTGATGTGGGTGATAAGAGTGTCATCGGCGGACTTTCGCGCGAATTTTATCACCGCGTATACCTGCACTACCAAAACAAGAACGCCTGGAACTGGCAACCACGTGGCGAGTACGACAATCAGGGGCAGGGAACCACAGCGATCGATGATAGTATGCAAACTATGTGGACGTTTGAACCGCATGTGGCTGAACAGATTTTTGAGGAATTTGTGGCTCAAAATAGCATCACCATCCTTCGCGACGAATGGCTCGACCGTGAAAATGGCGTTGAAGTAGTTGATGGCAAAATCAAATCCATCACCATGTTAAGTGGCAAAAAATTCGAAGCCGAAATTTTCATGGATGCCACCTACGAGGGCGACCTGATGGCTGCTGCCGGAGTGAACTACCACGTTGGACGCGAGGCCAACAGCGTATACAACGAAACATGGAATGGTGTGCAGAAAGGCGTATATCACCACAGTCACAATTTTCAGCAACTCAATATTAGCCCGTATGTCATCCCAGGGGACTCTACAAGTGGCGTTTTACCTCGTATCTCAACCGAGCCTCCGGGCGAAAACGGTTCGGGCGATAAACGTGTACAGGCCTATAATTACCGTTTATGTACCACCAATGCCGAAGGAAATGTGGTGCCTTTTGAAAAGCCCGGGAATTACGATCCTGCTCAATACGAGTTGCTGAGACGAGTGTTCAGAGGCGGACGATATTCGATGTTTGGAGGAGGTAAAATTCCGAATCACAAAAGGGATGTCAACAATGTTGGCCCTTTTAGCTCCGACAATATTGGCATGAACTACGATTACCCCGAAGCATCGTACGAAGAACGAAAGGCAATTCTTCAGGAACACATCGACTACCACAAAGGCTTGCTTTATTTCTGGTGTACAGATGAAAGTGTTCCTGAGAACCTGAGGGATAAAATGAAAACCTGGGGTCTGGCCAAAGATGAGTTTGTCGATAACGGCCACTGGCCTTACCAAATTTATGTGCGCGAAGCACGTCGTATGATTGGCGAATATGTGATGACCGAAAATGAAATTTTGGGCCGTCAGAAAGTTGATAAGCCAATCGGTATGGGCTCGTACACTATGGATTCGCACAATACGCAGCGCTACATTACCTCTGAAGGGTATGTGCAAAACGAGGGCGATCTGGGGGTTGATGCGGATCAACCGTACCAAATTCACCTGGGAACAATTCTTCCTAAAAAAGAAGAATGTAAAAACCTGTTGGTTCTAACTGCCGTTTCCAGCTCACACATTGCTTTTGGCTCCATCCGTATGGAACCGGTGTTTATGATTCTGGGGCAAAGTGCCGGGGTTTTGGCCGGAATGGCTGTTGAGGAAGGTGTTGATATGCATGATATAGCCTATGTTGAGCTGGCAGATGAACTGCACGCGCTGGGACAAATTTTGGCCGTTACGGATAAATAGAGTCAGATGAAACGAGAAAGTAAAAGGAAGCGGAGCTGCTGAGGGGGAAACATATCCTGCCTGTTTGCAAAAATCGATCACTAAATATTTCGCAAATGAAGACTAGAAATCGGATAACATATTGGATTGTTTTGGCATTTATGGTGTTGGCTTCTTGCAACCCAAAACCCAAAACCATCCAAAACAACATCAACTGGCCCGAATTTTTGGCGCAGCACGATTTGATCTGGGACGAGACCCCGTTGCAATGGAACGAAGGTGCATTCACCGGAAACGGTCAGGTGGGCATGATGATTTTTGCAACGATGAGTGATAATCGTCTGGATTTCCACATGGGACGGCAGGATGTTACGGATCACCGGCTGGCGCCCGGCAAAAAAACATCAATGGATGTGAAGGATGCCAGCTTGCTGGATTACTCCAGACTAGATATTGGTCGAATGGTCCTTCGTCCGGCCGGAAAAATCCAGTCCATAAAAGTTCGTCAGCATTTATGGAATGCCGAGGTTCGCGGAACTATTTTTACCGATTTGGGCGAGCTAACTTTTAGGGCTTTCACACCTTACGACCGTATGTTGAATGTAATTGAGGTTCGTTCAACCGAAAAAAACGACGGTGGTCCGGTGGATTACAAGTGGGAGTGGAAAGCCGGAAATCCGGTGTCGCCACGAACTTTGGCCATGCCCGACCGATACACGGATTACATCCCAAATCCAAACCCGGTTGTTTCGGGTGAAGGTGAAATTAAAACCTGTGTGCAAAGCTTGTTGGCAGGTGGCGATTATGCCACAGCCTGGTTGGAAAAGAAAAACAACGATACGGCGTCAACTTTGTATTTGTCAACAGCCAACGAAATACCTGCCGCGAATGAGTCGGTAAAAGTGGCGAGCCAGGCGGTTAAAGAAGCGGCTTTGCTTTCTGTTTCTGAAGTTGAAGAATCTCACCGCCAATGGTGGCACAATTATTTCCAAAAATCGTTCTTATCAATCCCCGATGGAAGAATGGAATCCTTTTACTGGATTCAACTTTATAAAATGGCAGCCTGCTCGCGTGCTGATGGCCCGGCACTCGACTTAAACGGCCCGTACCTGAAAGTAACATCATGGCCCGGACTGTGGTGGAACCTAAACGTTCAGCTTACCTACTGGCCGTTTAATACCAGCAATCACCTCGAGATTGCCGAAAACTACATCAAGCTAATTGATGATTACGGCGATGCCATGCTGAAGAACCGGTTTAGTGGCTCAAGCCTTGGCGACTATGCCTGGGCTTTGCACAACTACTGGCTAATCTACAGTTACAAAGGCGACTGGGAAGCCATTCAACAAAAATGGGTGCCCAAAGCTATGGACATAGCCAAAATTTACGAAGGCAAACAAGTAACCAATGAAAAGGGGCAGATTGAGCTAGTTGCCATGGGGTCGCCCGAATACAAAGGCTTTGAGAAGTTTAAAAACACAAATTATAATCTGGCGATTTTACGTTGGTTGTTGAATGCTTTAATTGAATCGAACGAAAAAGCCGGAGCCAATCTTGCCGAAGTTGAAATGTGGAAACAAACGCTCGATAACTTAATTCCCTATCCGGTTGATGAAAATGGATTAATGATTGGCAGTGACCAGGCTGTTGATATGTCGCACCGGCATTATTCGCATTTGTTGGCTTTGTATCCTTTGTTTCAACTCGACCCCGACTCGCCCGAGGATATGGCCTTGGTGGATAAATCGGTGGTGCACTGGCATAAAATTGATGATGGCAAAGGTTTGGCCGGCTATTCCTATACAGGTGCTGCCTCGTTGTACAATGCGCTGGGGCGCGGCAACGATGCCAACGACATTTTGCAGCATTTCCTGACCAAACAAATTGGCGGTGGTGGTGCCATATTGCTCCCCAATACCTTTTATTGCGAGGCTCATGGAAAGAATCCTGTTATTGAAACACCACTAAGTGCCGCTTCATCAATTATGGAATTTTTGCTTCAAAGCTGGGGCAATAAAATCAGGGTTTTCCCGGCTATGCCTGGCGAGTGGAACGAGGCTTCGTTTGATCAGCTTCGCGCACAAGGTGGATTTTTGGTTAGTGCATCGTATCGCGAAAACCAAACAGATTGGGTGGCCATAAAAAGCGAAGTCGGCGAACCTTGTGTCTTAAAAGTTCCGGGATGGTCGAAAGCCAAACAAATTGGCGGGAGCGAAAAAGTGAAAATTACCAAAATAGCTGAGGGCGAATTTGAACTTGCCCTAAAAAAAGGGCAGGAGGTCATTCTTTCTTCTTTAAATGAAGAAATTCAACCTGAATTGAACGCCGCCGGACATAAGCCAACTGAGCTTAACTTATACGGGGTGAAGAAGGGAATGAATTTTAAAGAAGAAATGGTCTATACGGTTCCTGAGTTTGAGTATTAACCGATTTATAACGGAAGAAGAAGATAATGCCCGTCAATGTCGTTACTTAGATAGTTTCAATCAATCTTGTGGTGGTCGGTGAGGGGCAGCAAGTGCCCGTTTTGTAAGAAATTTAATTTATTCGTAGAATTTGAAGTTATGGTAAGATCAGATTTGTTGTTAGGATTAGTTATTGTACTACTGTCGGTAGGGGCTTGTAAAGCCACAGAACCAACCGACTTTGAAAGCTTGAATTCATCTTCCAAATGGAAACTCGAATTATCCGATCCCTGTACAGCCAATTGGCAGGAAAACTGGTTTAAAGACGGCCTGATTTCGGTGGTTGAACAAAGTGAAAACGGTATGAACCTAATTGCCGGCCCCGAAAATCGAAACGATGCCCATCACACCGTGCTTTGGACCAAACAATCGTTTACGGGCGATTTGAAAATGGAGTACAACTTCACTCGAACTGATAGCCAAATCGTCAATGTTAATATCCTGTATATTCAGGCCGAAGGGATTGGCAAAGAGGGCAGAGGAAAGGATATTACCGAGTGGAACGAGTATCGTGATGTACCTACCATGAGCAAATATTATTACAATATGAATCCGCTTCATATTTCGTACGCAGCGTTTCCAATGGTGAATGAAGATCCTGATAACGACTACATCCGCGTACGCAAATATCCGGCCGAAGAAGGCCGTTTTGGTGAAACGGAAGTGCCTCCCGCATACGAGCGGACAGGCTTGTTCCTACCCGGAGTAACCTATCGGGTAACAGTAATTAAATCAAAATCGAAACTCTTTTTTCAGGTCGAAGGCGAAAACGGGAAGAAGCTTTTCTCCTGGGATCTGAAAGAAGGACAATCACCGGAAGAAGGTCGAATTGGCCTGCGGCACATGTTTACCCGGTCGGCGCAATACAGCGACTTTAAAGTTTGGACAAAATAAGTCGCAGAACAGGCATCAATTCCTTTCTTTTTTCGGGAAGGAAACCGGAGAAACTTCGGGCACAAACGGATGATGAGATACGAATTTGAAAACCGGTACAATAGTCAATTTGAAAACCCTAACCAATGAATCAGTATAAAATTCTGCTTACATTTTTCATTTTTAGTTTTGTTCAGCTTGCCAGTTTCTCGCAATCGATAAAATTTTCTGCAGCTCCCGAAGATTATCAGTTGTATGCACGTAATCAGGTTGATAGTGCAGAGGTGGTTATCGCAGGTGAGTTTAAAGGGGAACAAAATGTTGACGGGTTTTCGCTAAAAGTGTTTAAAGATGGCGTTCTATACAACCAGCAGAATGTGGGCGTAAAAAATAAGCGTTTTTACTGCTCCGAAACAATTCATGCGGGTTTGCATCAATTTAAATTTGAGTTATACAGCAGCGTAGATGGTCGCGAGAACCTTTGTTTTGCAGCCGACAGCGTTGTGTGTGGCGATGCCTACATCATTTCAGGTCAATCAAATTCTCACGCCAGTAGCAGCAAGTCAACCTATAGCAGTCCGTACTGCCGGAGCTTTGGTGTTAAAACCGGCTATGAACCCTACGACGAAGACGATAAACTTGTTCGCTGGGGAAGGGCAACGGGCAACTGTCCGGACCTGAAGGGTGTTGGAGGTTGGTTCCGGAAAAACAAGTTTGGTGTTGGCGTATGGGGCATGCAACTGATGAAATTGATTGTTGAAGAATACCAGATTCCGGTGTGCATTATCAACGGAGGTAGCGGTTCTTCATCGATTGAACAAAACATGCTGTATCCCGAGCAGCCTTCGTTGGAAACCAGTTTTGGACGGTTGGCTTACCGGGTTGCCCAGTCCGGATTGAAAGACCATATTAAGGCAATTTTATGGCATCAGGGCGAAGCGAATACTAAAACGGCAGATGCTTGGCGGTCGTATCCGCAAAACTTTCAGCAGCTATTGGCCGATTGGGATCGGGTTTACACTGGCGTTGAGAAAATTTATCTTTTTCAGCTTCATCCGGGCTGTGGTGGCGACTACCAATCTGAGTTGAGGGAAACTCAGCATCAGCTGGCTCTTCAGTCGGATCGGATAGAAATTATGTCGACAACCGGTGTGGACGGGCACGATGGATGCCATTTTTCCTACGAAGGATATTGCGAGTTTGCACAGCGTATTTTTCCGCTGCTTGCCCGTGACTTTTACGGCGAAAAAACCGACCGAACCATTACTCCACCTGCACTGCTCGAAGCAAGGTTCACAGGCGCGAACGAAATTACTCTGGAGTTTGATCAACCCATTCGTTTGGACGAACCCAACGAGGTGAACGGACTTGTTCATGAGCTGAAAGACCAGTTCTTCTTTTATAACGGAACAAGCGACACGCTGCTGTCGGATGTGGTGGCTCAGCTTGAAGTCGACGGCCAATATCTAACACTTCATCTAAAAGATCAGGCAACTTACCAGTCGGTTACGTACCTGCCCGGCCGATGCTATTTGAACACCAACGATGTCTACAATGGTCCGTGGATTAGAGGGGCTGAAAATAATCTGGGGGCTCTAAGTTTCACCCAAAAGCCAATCGTGCAGCCTTCAACTTCATCGGACAAAATACGGCCCGACTGGCACGGCTATAAAATGCTTGATTCAACGTTGAACGGAATTCCGTTTAAAGTCGTGTTTCCCCACAAAGCTAATCAGCAGCGAAATTGGATTTGGCGTGCCCGCTTTTGGGGAACTGAACCTCAAACAGATTTGGCTCTTCTCGAAGCAGGTTTTCATGTGGCCTATATTGATGTTGCAGGTTTGTTTGGCTGCGAAAAAGCGGTGAAAATCTGGGATGAATTTTACGATATGATGGTCGCCAACTACCAGTTGAACCCGAAAGTTGTGCTGGAAGGAATGAGCCGTGGCGGGTTGATTGTTTTCAACTGGGCCAACCGCAATGCCGAAAAAGTTGCCTGTATTTATGCCGATGCTCCGGTGTGCGATTTCAAGAGCTGGCCGGGCGGAAAAGGTTCCGGTGATGGTAATTCGCAGGCCTGGCAATCCTGCCTGACTCAGTATGGTTTTACCGAACAGGTGGCTTTGCTCTACCATGGCAACCCGATTGATCACATGGAACATGTTGCAGGTTTGAAAGTTCCGATCTTATGTGTTATTGGCGATGCTGACACGGTTGTTCCCTTTTCTGAGAATACCGCTTTGCTCGAAAACAGATTGAATGCGCTGGGCTGGGAGCTCAATATCATCCACAAACCTGGCGTTGGGCATCATCCGCATTCGCTAAAAGACCCAAAACCGATTGTCGATTTTATCCTAAAAAATACAGAAGGAATCTAAAAAGAGACTGAAATGAAGAATGTTTTAAATCTCGTTATATTGATTGCTTTGATTATGGGCGCCTGCACGCAAACCAAGCAATCGAACCTGCTACTTTGGTACAATGCTCCGGCAGCCGGCTGGAATGAGGCCTTGCCTTTGGGCAACGGGCGATTGGGAGCCATGGTGTTCGGAATACCTTCCAATGAAAATATTCAGTTGAACGAAGCAACGTTATGGTCTGGTGGCCCTCACCAAAACGACAACCCCGATGCCAAAGCTGCTTTATCCGGGATTCGGAAACTTCTTTTTAACGAAAAATACGATGAGGCCAGAAATTTGGCCAACGAGAAATTTGTGTCGCAAATTTCGCACGGCATGCCTTACGAAACGGTTGGAAACTTGCGGCTCAATTTTCCTGATCATGAAAAGTTCACCAATTATTATCGCGAATTGAATCTGGAAAACGCGGTAAACACAACCAAGTATACCGTCGACGGGGTTGAATTCAAACGCGAAGTCTTTACGTCATTTACCGACCAGGTGATTGTTGTTCGGCTAACGGCCAGCGAAAACGACAAAATCTCGTTCTCAGCCAATATGGATCGTCCGGCGCCTGCCGTTGTCAGTGTGTCAACCGAAGGAAATGATGTGCTAAAAATGACCGGGTTTAGTAACGACCGAAAAGGCAAACGAATTAAAAATGGGCCTGGCATAAAGGGGCAGGTCGAGTTTCAGTCGCGCCTGAAGATTGTGACCGATGGTGGAAGCCTGACTTCGAACGACAGCACATTGATGGTGACCAATGCGAACAGCGCAACGCTATTTGTTTCTATCGCGACTAATTTTGTGAACTATCACGATATCAGTGCCGATCCACATCAACTGGCGAGCGAATATATTGCAAAAGCAGAGCGAAAAAGCTACGAGCAGTTAGTAAACGACCATTCAGCGTTCTATCAAAGTTATTTCAACCGGGTTGCTTTAGATTTGGGGCAAACCGATTCAATTAAAAACCCAACCGATGTACGGATTGAACAATTTAGTAACGGGAACGATCCGGCGCTGGCGGCTTTATATTTTCAGTTTGGCCGGTATTTGTTGATTTCCTCTTCGCAACCCGGCGGACAGCCTGGTAATTTGCAGGGTATTTGGTGCAATCAACTCGATCCGCCCTGGAAAAGTGCCTATACCATCAACATAAACACCGAAATGAACTATTGGCCTGCCGAGGTGACAAACCTCGCCGAAATGCACCAGCCGCTTATCGACATGGTGAAAGATTTATCGGTTACCGGGCGTAAAACAGCTGCCGACATGTATGGTGCCGATGGTTGGGTGGCTCATCACAATACTGACATTTGGCGAATTTGTGGGCCGGTTGACGGTTCGTGGGGGGTGTGGCCCACCGGCGGAGTATGGTTGAGTCAGCACTTATGGGAAAAATATGCTTTCAGCGGGGATGTCGATTATTTGCGTTCAGTTTATCCGGCAATGAAAGGGGCGACCGAATTCTGCCTGAGTTTTCTATCTCCTGAACCCGAGCATGGCTGGTTGGTTATGTCGCCTTCCATGTCGCCCGAGAATGCGCCGCAAAATCATAATAAAGTGACCTTGTCGGCTGGCACAACTTTGGATAATCAGCTGGTTTTCGACTTGTTGAGTAAAACCGCGGAGGCTGCGCGATTGCTGAACACCGATGCTGAACTGATTCATAAAATTGAAGAAACAATTTCTCAGCTGCCACCCATGCAGGTGGGGCAGTACAGTCAGTTGCAGGAATGGCTGCAAGATTGGGATGATCCGGACGACAAGCACCGTCATGTGTCTCATTTGTATGGCTTGTATCCTTCCAATCAAATTTCACCCAAACAATATCCGGAGCTTTTTGAAGCGGCACGAAATACGCTTGTTCAGCGCGGTGATCCGTCAACCGGCTGGTCCATGAACTGGAAAATAAACCTTTGGGCGCGTCTGCTCGATGGAAACCACGCCTATAAGCTGATGGGCGACCAAATTAAGTTGGTGGATAGCAACGACCCGATGAAAAGAGGAGGAACCTACGCCAATATGTTCGATGCGCATCCGCCTTTTCAAATTGATGGGAATTTTGGCTTCACCTCCGGCCTTTCAGAAATGTTGGTGCAAAGTCATGATGGTGCGATTCAGCTTTTGCCGGCATTGCCCAATGTGTGGGCTGCAGGTCGTGTAACCGGTTTGCGTGCCAGGGGAGGCTTCGAAATTGAATCGATGGAATGGAAAAACGGCGGAATTGAAAAAGTGATTATTAAATCAACGCTCGGTGGTAATTGTCGAATTCGTTCCTACACCCGACTGAAATTGGAAAATACGGGCGAACTAATTGACGCGGCAGGCGAGAATCAAAATCCTTTTTATCGATCACCAGCTATTCAGAAACCAATTATTTCGGACGAAGCAAAATTGAAAGGATTGAATTTGCCTGCCACCCATTTGTATGATATTGCCACAAATCCGGGACAGCAACTTGTTTTGGTACAGATGTAAATGAAATATAGCAGGCGATGAAACGAATCAAACTACTAATAATTTTAAAGACGGCACTTTGCGGTGTCGCGTTCATGCTTTTCGTGTCGGCATGCGATACGGAAAAACCACAAAACTCCAGGCCTAACATTATTCTGATCATGTCGGATGATATGGGGTATTCGGATATTGGCTGCTACGGAGGCGAAATAAATACACCCATACTCGACGGACTGGCACAAAATGGATTGCGTTTTACTCAATTTTACAACGGGGCGCGTTGTTGCCCCACAAGGGCATCGCTTATAACCGGTCTCTATCCGCACCAGTCGGGGGTAGGCCACATGATGGAGAACAAAGGGCATGATAGTTACCGGGGCGACTTAAGTGAAAACGCTGTTACCATTGCTCAGGTCTTAAAGCAGGCCGGCTACGCTACTTATATGTCTGGTAAATGGCATGTAACTCCATACGATCCGGAAGATGAGAATCCTACAAAGCATAATTGGCCACTACAACGCGGCTTCGATAAATTTTTTGGTTCTATTCTCGGAGCCGGAAGTTTTTACGACCCGCCATCGCTTGCCCGCGCGAATGAATACATTGTTCCTTCGGACGGTTTTTACTACACCGATGCGATCACTGAAAATGCGGTCGATTTCATTAATAATCATAACGGCGACCAGCCCTTCTTTATGTATCTGGCGTACACCGCAGCTCATTGGCCAATGCATGCAAAACCGGAGGATATTGCCAAATACAAAGGTAGGTTCGACGATGGATGGGATGCACTTCGCCAAAAGAAATATGAGCGCATGAAGGAGATGGGCTTAATAAACCCGGAGTGGGAACTGTCTGAAAAAGACAACATTAAAGACTGGGAGACTGAAGACCGGAAAGCCTGGTACAGTTCGTTGATGGAGGTATATGCAGCCATGGTTGACTGCATGGATCAGGGCATTGGAAAGGTAATGAGCTCGCTCGACAAGAACGGAATGAAAGACAATACGCTTGTGTTCTTTTTGCAGGACAATGGTGGCTGTGCCGAGCAGTTTGGACTTTTTAATGAAATCAGGCCTTACTACAAAGATGTTAACGCCGACGATATAAAACCAATGGGTAAAGATGAACGGCAGAAAGAAATGGTGCCCAGATATACACGTGACGGTCGACCGGTAATGGGCGGAAAAGGCTTAACCCCCGGAGCTGATGACACCTACGTGGCTTACGACAGGCCATGGGCTAATGCCAGCAATACGCCATTCCGAATGTATAAACACTACGTTCACGAAGGGGGAATATCAACCCCGCTGATTGTTTACTGGCCGGCTGGAATTAAGGCGAAAAACGAGTTTCGGAATCAACCTTCCCATATCATCGACATTATGGCAACCTGTGTCGATGTATCAGGTGCAGTTTACCCGGAGTGGTTGAATGGAAATCCGATTGTCCCAATGGCCGGTGTGAGCCTTACTCCTGCATTTGATAACAAGGAGTTGGAACCACGGATTATTTGCTGGGAGCACGAAGGTAATAAAGCCATACGTGTTGGAAATTATAAGCTGGTGTCGAGATGGGAAAAAGGCTCGGAATATAACTGGGAATTGTATGATATGGAAACAGACAGAAGCGAAATGCACAACCTAATCGAGAATATGCCGGAGAAGGCGAGCGAGATGGAAAAACGGTGGAAAGAATGGGCCAGAGACACTGGCGTATTAACGTGGAAATCTTTTCAGCCGATTGAATAATCAGGCACAAATTTTAAACGAACCAAAAAAACGAAATACAAAACTTTATAGCATGCCAACTACTATGCGAATAATCATCGGATTGGTTCTGTTACACTCAATGATAACAGGATGTCAATCAAAATTTATTCATGAAATTCAAAAAAACGACAACTCAGTAACGATCCTTGGTGACAGCGTAACGATAAAACTCGAAATTATTGACGAGTCCATCATCCATGTTCAAAAAAGCCTGAAGGGTGATCGTGCCGAGGGGCTGCCCAACTATGTAACTGTTTTGGAACCGCAGAATGTAGCCTGGGAGTTGAAACAGAGCAACGAGCAGCTTGTCATTAGTACCGCTAAGTTGAATGTAGTTGTGAATAGCGATGGAACCATTGAATACAAGAACATCGACGGAGAGAGTCTGCTTTCCGAAACCAACGAACTTACCTACATTACTTCGAAACCGGAAGGAAGGAATATGGTGTCGCAGGCGTTTGTCGCCCAAGATGAGGCGTTGTATGGATTGGGGCAATATCAAAGTGGTATCATGAACTGGAAGAATGTGCCCGTTCGCCTGGAGCAATTTAACCAGGAAGTGGCGATTCCTTTTTTGGTATCCACCAAAAATTATGGAATTTACTGGAATAATTACAGTATCACCGACTTTAACCCCGCACAACATGAAATCGCTTTTCCCGAATCGACCACTGAAACCCAAAGTGGTGTGGTTGAAAAAGTGGACATGGATGTGGAAAATGTGATTAAGCACAAAACCACAGCGAACCAGGAAAAGAACATCCGCGAAACCACTTTCATCCCCGAAAAAACGGGCATGTACACCTTTTTTGTAGAAAGTGATAAGTTGAACCGGATGAAGGGCGAAATTCGTGTGACCATTGATCGAGATACCATTATCGATTACTCGACCATTTGGGTGCCAACCTGTTTTTCGGGTCGCAAAGAGCTTGAGGCAGGGAAAGAATACAAGGTGGTATTTCAAAATACAGGCGCAGCCATGGCCGGCAGTTTGCATTACAATGAGCCCGATTTTAATAAAACCGTATTTAGCAGCGAGGTCGGTAGTGTCATCGATTATTATTTTATGCACGGCAGTACGCCGGCCGAAGTGCTTGCGCTAAACCACAAATTAACCGGACAAACGCCTCTGTTTAATAAGAAAGCTTATGGCTTTTGGCAGTGTCGCGAACGCTACCATACCCAGGCTGAGTTGTTGGAAAATGCCCGGGAGATGCGAAAACGAAACATCCCGGTTGACTACATCATACAGGATTGGTTTTACTGGCCCGAAGGAACCAAAGGGCCCGAATGGGACCGGGCAAAATACCCCGATCCGAAAGCGATGGCTGACGAACTGCACGACCTGAACATGTTGCTGATGGTGTCGGTGTGGCCACAGGTAAACAACGATCCGCTGCTGAAAAAATACGACCTGCTTCAATATAAACTTGGCGAGAAAAACCATAATCTCGACTTCTTTAACGAAGGTGTTCGCGAGCGCTACTACAAAATGCTAAGCGATAGCATGTTTCAGTTTGGCGTCAATTCAATTTGGTTAGACGGAACTGAGCCGGCAGGTCGGCCAAATCTGGACCAGGCTACTGCAGTTGGCTCATTCAGGGCAGTAAACAATATTTACTCGCTGGTGGTAACCAAAGCCATGTACGAGGGAAAAGAAAAAGAGTACCCTAACGAGCGCATATTAAACCTAAACCGGTCGGCTTTTACCGGACAACAACGTTATGGTTCCGTTACCTGGTCGGGCGATGTGGCTTCAACCTGGGAGCAGTTTGCCGAGCAAATTTCTGCCGGATTAAACTTCACCATGGCTGGTTTGCCATACTGGTCGCATGATATTGGCGGTTTCTTCCGCGACTCAAACTCCATGAATCCGGTTTTCGACAATCAATACACCAATAACGAATTTGTTGAATTGTTGGCACGTTGGTTCCAGTTTGGCGCGTTTAGTCCTGTTTTCCGTATTCATGGTTATGTGTCAGAAACAGAAATTTGGCGCTATGGCCAGGCGTTCGAAGATATGGCTCGCAAGTTTATCGATTTACGCTACAAACTGATGCCCTACATCTATTCCGAAGCCTGGAAAATTAATCAACAGGGGCATGTCTTAATGAGTCCTCTGGCCTACTATTATCCCACCGATAAAAATACCTGGGAAATTAAAGACCAGCTCTTCTTTGGCGAGTCCATAATGGTCGGGTTGGTGACCGAATACCAACAACGGGAAAAAGAAATTTATTTACCCCAGGGTGAGTGGTTCAATTTCTGGACCGAACAGAAAGCAAGTGGCGGCACGACCGTTACGGTTGAAGCTCCTTTCGATAGCACCCCAGTTTTCGTGAAAGCGGGATCAATTATTCCAACGGGACCTAAAATTCAGTATGCGACTCAAGCATCCGCCGAGCCGTTACGCATAAAAATTTACCCTGGAAAAGATGCCGAGTACACCCTTTATTTCGACGATAATGAAACCCGTGATTATGAAAAGGGTGAATTCTCGGAAGTACGGTTCAAGTATACCGAGACCGATCAAAAAGTAACGGTGACCAAAGGAAACGGGACCTATCTAAACTTTACCGAAGCCCCAATGGACTTTACATTCGAGCTGGTAGGAACCGGAAAAACCAGTGACTTATCCTTTAACGGAGATGAATCTGTATTTAACTTTTAACATGGCGAAGGAATTAGAATGATGAGACTACGACTGATATTAATAGCGATAAGCTTTGTAAGCTTGGTTCAGGCGCAACCGGTAGCTTTTGTGGGGCAACCCGATTTTTCTGACTGGACCGGAATTTCAAAAGGAGAGAATGATGCTGCATTAATTGAATCAGGAGCTCCAATAAGCTTCAGCTATCCTGATGGGGAACACCAATATCGGGGATTCAAGGCCGTTTACGGACATGCCTCAGACTGGAGCAAATATGCCGGAGTAGCTTTTGAAGTGTACCTGGTGAACGAAGGGAATGCGGCTATTGATCTTGCATTTGAAGTAGCCGAACAGGATGCGGATGTGTTGAATCCGGTGAGCACCGCAAAAGTTCAGATCGCAGGATCCGGATGGCAATCGGTCTATATTCCCTGGGACTTGTTTGATTTAACCGAAGGGCAGAAAGGGGAAACCCTGCAAGCTGTAAAAAAGCTGGTTATAACGGTCGATTCACCACAAAACCCAACGATCCCGATCCGAAACGTTCAGGTTACAAAAGGTGAGTTAATTTATGTGGATGCCCCGATCAAAGGGAAATCAGTTGGTGGTGGCGGAAAAGTGGAGTATGAAGTTGAGGTTGGGAATACCAGCTCGGAAGAACAATACGTACAATTCTCGTTTTCAAAGTATGGATGGGAATCGATGGAGGCAGTGGTTGAGCCGGTAGGTGTTGAACTGATGCCCAATCAGATCAAAAAATGCAAAGTTATAGTCGACGTGCCTGCAAAGTTGCCCGAGGGGGTTCGCGAAAAACAGGTTTTAAAGGCTATTCCTAACGGAAAAGGTTCGGCTGCAGCAACACTTCAATTTACAACAGCAGTAAAAGTCCCTTTCCCGAATATCTTTTTTACACCCGATGAATGGCAAAAAGTAAGGGATAAAATCGAGAAATATAAGTGGGCAAAAGAACAGGCGTTGGAATACGACCAAAGAGCTCAGCGTTGGCTGGTGCCCCAGGTGTCCGCCTCTCCTCCAACGCGCGACCATCAGTTTGGTCAACATCTGTATCGTGAGCAAGATGCCGAAGAGATGTTCCATTGCGCGATTGCCTGGCAGCTAACGGGTAATAAAGAGTATGCCCAAAAATGTGTACTGTTTTTGCAGCGGCTGTCAAATGCCGAAAATGGCTATCCGACAACCTTGCGTGCAGGTGGAGCGAACTTTGTAAAAGAGGGAGGATTTTTTCAAAATGTAGCACGGGGATATGATATGATTGTAGACGCCGGTTTGTTAACAGCTGAAGATGAACAGCTAATCGAAAATACCTTCCGTTTGTATATTGATGTGGCCATTACACAGAATAGCGCCGGAGCTATTGGAAACTGGGATTTAAGCGAATTGTCAGGCGCCTTTTACTGTGCGCTTTCCATTCAGGATTTACATCTGGCAGAATACATCTTAAATATGCCCACCGGTATTTATCAGCAGTTGGCCCAGGGTGTGCTGAACGATGGTTGGTGGCACGAATGTGCTGTTGGCTACAATCTCTGGTGTTCCAGAATGTTTTCACAGATTGCCATTGCGCTTAAACCTTGGGGAATCAACTTCACCGATAAATTACTGCCCCTGGGAACCACTCCCAATCATTCGCTGTTGCCACGCAGAAACCGACCGGGCTTGTGGGGCATGAATTTTATGAAATGGGGTACGCTTAATAACAACGCAATCAGCATAAAAGACATGTGGGATGCACCGCTTGACTTTCTCGACTATCGAGGTGTGATGTTTGCCGTGAATGACGCCACCGAGGCTTTGGTTACCGGCGCTGATTACGAATTGGCTTATTACCTGTATCGCGATCCGGAATATGCCGCCATTGTTCGTCGAGGCCAAAAACGAGATTTGCTTTATGGTGTGCCGGAGTTGCCCGAAGCATCCTCAGAAAAAACCGGTAAATCGGCCTATGCCGACAATATGGGCATTGTGCAATTACGCTCGCAAAAGCAAAATAGGGAGCAGCGCGAACAAATTCAAGCGGTACTGCACTATGGAACTCACGGAGGAGGACACGGACATTACGACCGTACCCAATTGATTAGCATGATGCGCTATGGACGCAGTTTCTACAATCCGGAGATGTATTGGTATGGCTATTCGTCGTACTTGTACAAGTTTTTGGTTCAGGCTTCAATCAACAAAAATATGGTGGTGGTCGATCAAAAAATGCAGGAGCCTTCGGAGAGTTTCCGAAAGTTGTTTTATACCGGCGACCTAATGCAAGCTACTGCTGTTGAGTCGAAAGCACGTTGGATGAATCCTCCCTATATGGGGATGGTTTACGGAGGCAAACCGGTTACCGTTCAGGAGAAAGCGTGGTCAGAAAACCGAAGCCTGTTTATTCCAGAGGAACATCCTGGATATGGCGAGGTCACCGGATACACCGACTCAATTACCCAACGCCGATTAATGGTGATGATGGACGATTATATTGTGCTGGCCGATTACCTTCAATCTGACTCGGTTCGAACCTACGACTGGTTGATGCAGATTAAAGGATTCAAAGAGCTTAGTGCCGATAAAAAAGAGAATCTGCGTCACGATAACCAGTGGAATACCGATCCGTTGGGAGCTGCTCAGTTTACGACCGATTGCGACTGGTACAAAACCGACGGAACAGCTCGCTCCAAATTTGAAATGTGTTTCGGCCCGGGGTGCGACAACGAAGGTGCCCGCATGCGAAATTGTGAAGACGGCCCGCTCAAAATCGATGTGTTTAATGCCTGGCCCCGACAAAATGAAATTATGCTGGGGACTACACCCGAAGCTTTTGGCGTCAATAAACGAGTTTGGTACAGTGTGGCTGCCGATCAGCAGATTCTGGTGAACGACAGCACCGGAGCCTGGGTGTTGGGCGCTAAAGATGTTGAGGTGGATGTAGCTGGCAAAAACGAATTGGTGCTGACCACCGAAGTCGGAAATTCTGAAAACAACACCATTTTCTGGGGAAATGCCAAAGTGGTGTTGAAAGATGGATCAGAGGTGTTTTTGTCGTCACTGCCTGTCAGATACAACAATATGTTGCAACCAGCTGCTGTCGGACTGGATTACTATGGCGGTCCGGTTAAGATTCAGGGAGAACGAATGGACTACTCCACCCCGGGAATGCCTGAAAACAGGAACGTAAAGGCCACCGCTACAATCGATTTGTCCGGGATCGACGCCCTCTTATTCAAAGCCAAAATCGGGGGCGATTTTCCGCTGGGTGATGAAGCCTCGAGGAGAAAAACACTGGCTGCCAGAACAAAAGGGAAGGAAACCCGCTACTTGTCGGTTATTGAACCCTACGAAAGTGAATCGGTGATTAAATCGGTAACAGCAAAAAGTGCTAACCACCTGATCGTTGAGCTGCTCGACGGAAGGGTGCAGGTGATATCATTTAATGGCCTGGAAGGAGATGGGAATCGTATTGAAGTCTCGGTTAAAGAGTTGTTGAACGGGGAAATTATAAGAGAAGAACAGGCAAATAATTAGTGGTTTGCATGTCCTGAAGAAATTAATTCGTCAAGAACAATTACAGTCGGAATGGAGTGGAAAGAGGGAGAATTCGTGCAACTAAAACTTGTTGCTTTAAATAGCCAAAAAGTGAAAATCAGGTATCGGAATAACGTATTGGAATTGGATTTAGTTGGCGGCAACGTGTTGTGCGTGATGTAATTATAGTGTAAATCGCAGATGAAGAGTTAAATTGAAAAAAATATGAAATTAGTAATCAGCATTCTTTTTGTCGTTCTCGCATTATCCGTAAGTGCTCAAAATGAAATATACAGCCGGCTGGGTGAAGCTCCCATCGGTGGCGGACTCGAAATGGACGACTACTGGGTTTGGGGCAGCTCGGTTGTTAAGGGCGACGACGGTAACTATCATATGTTTGCCTCTCGCTGGCCAAAGTACCTGCCTTTTCATCCGGGCTGGATGATTGCTTCCGAAATCGTTCACGCGGTTTCCGATACTCCCGAAGGCCCGTACAAATTTAAGGACGTAGCGTTGGGTGCCCGTGGTGCTCAGTTTTGGGACGGACGTTCGTGCCACAACCCGAAAATTGTAAAGTATAACGATGAATACATTCTGTACTACATGGGTTCTACTCACCCGTTTGAGGACATTACCAAAGATAATGTCGGTGAATTGACTTTATCCAGCAAATGGTGCATTGCCGGTCGTTGGAGCAAACGGGTTGGTATTGCGACTTCAAAAAGTCCCGATGGCCCATGGAAAAGGCTAGATGCACCGATTCTGGATGTGAAGCCGAACAGCTTTTATAGTTTTCTCACGTCCAATCCATCACCTTTAATAAAGGAAGATGGCTCGGTGGTGCTCTTGTTCAAAGGCCGCAGTTATCGCGATGACGGGATCAAACAAACCGACCAGTTTATTGGTGTGGCAACTGCGCCGTCGTACGTTGGACCTTACACGGTCATGGGCGATGAGCCGCTGTTTTCTGCAGCTAAGTTTGGCGAGGTGGAAGACCCGCATTTGTGGAGCGATGATAATGGTTATCACATGATTGCTAAGGACATGACCGGGAAGATAAACGGAAGCCATCACGGTGGGGTATTGGCGCACTCGAACGATGGCATTCACTGGGAACTGGACAAAAATCCGCTGGCCTATACCCGCAACGTAAAATGGGACAACGGACAAACCATCAAACAGGGTCAACTGGAACGACCTTTTGTATTGATCGAAAACGGGAAACCTACGCATATTTTCTTCGCTACAATGGATGGTCCGGGAGGATTTGGTAATGGAACAAAAACCTGGAATATGGTAATAAAACTGACTGAAATGGAGTGATATGGATGGCTAAGTCCGAATGTTTTCCGCATTCAAGAGTGAGTTTGAAAAATAGTTCATGTTTAAAACAGACACAAACGCAATGGTATTGGCCATTTTTTCGGGACTGATTATTTGCGATTATTAAACGTGCCATAAAAAAGCCCGACGATCCTGACGGGAACTTTTTCAAACAACAGATTGAGGGAATTAAGCCAAGTTCTGAAGTCGCTTTTTGTGGATTTGAATGAATGATGTTAAACGAAAAATGATGAAAATGATAAGAATTACTGGTCGACTAACCTTGTTATTGGTCTTATTTTCAGTGCTGGAATTGAATGCTCAGGATAACCCGATTCTGAAGAAAGGTGAACCCGGCTTTTTGTATGTGGCCGACCCGGCGGCAGAGGTGTACAACGGAAAAGTGTATGTGTACTGCTCGCACGATCAGGATACCGCTCTTAACTATAGCCCTATGCAGGACTATGTAGTGCTTGAATCGTCAGATTTGAAAACCTGGACGAATCATGGAGTTGTATTGAAGCCCCGCGAATATTCATGGGCGCACGGACAAATGAATGCGCCGGATGTAGCTTACAAAGATGGCTGGTACTACTTTTATTTTCCCTTCGACAAAACTCATATTGGTGTAGCGAAAAGCCGAAATCCGGAGGGACCATGGGAGGAAGCGGTGACCGATAAAATCACGACTATTTTCGACCCGACTGTATTTATCGACGACGATGGGCAGGCATACATTTACGGAAACGACACCAAGTTTGATATTGGCGACAAAGGCCGCCATGTGATGGGGGCGAAATTGAAGGATAACATGATTGAACTGGATGGCCCCTGGCTTCGGTTGAGCGAGGAAGAAGTCGCCGAAGCGGTGCATTGCTTCAAACGCGATGGCAAATACTATTTCATGGGCCGAAAGGGTTGGCGTACCGGTTACTGGATGGCCGACTCGCCGCTACCTGCCGAAAAATATGCCGAGTTTAAAGGCTACATCACCAAAGAACAAAAAGACGCGCCTGCACACATGTCGGCCATTGAGTTTAACAAGCAGTGGTACTTTTTCTACCAGCGTGGCGATGTGAACGATGGAACATTTCACCGTCGTTCGTCCTGTTTCGAAAAAATGGAATTTAATGACGATGGCACGATCAAGCCAATTGAATATACACTAGGTGAAGGAGTTGTGGTGAATAAGCCGGTAACACCTATCAAATGAGCGCCTGGATAATTAAACCGGCGTTCGAACATGGAATGTGTTGCAGCCAGTGAACTGATCAATTAATGAAAAATAAAGTAGAATGAACAAACCTATATCAACAATGAAATTAAGAAAATCGTTACTGGGGCTACTGGGGCTGGTGTTTATGCTGGGCGCCTGCCAATCGAAGTTTACGTACCAGGTTGAAAAAACAGCGCATGGCGTCAACATTCAACTGGATAGTGTGGTGGTGAATATCGAAATCATCGATGAATCCATTATCCACGTTCAGAAACATTTAGTGGGGACAGAGCCCCGTGAACTGCCGGACTATGTTACTGTTTTGGAGCCGCAGGAAGTAGCCTGGGAGATTGAAGAGAGCACTGACCAGTTAATCATCAGCACTGCTATGGTTCATGTTTTGGTTAAAAGCGACGGTGCAATCGCATATGAAGATGCAAACGGAAAGCATCTGCTGGCCGAAACCAAAGAGCAAAGCTATATTAAGTCGGAACTCGTTGATGAAAATATTATTTCGCAAGCCTTTGTGGCGGGCGATGAGGCTTTGTATGGTTTGGGGCAGTTTCAAAGTGGTATTATGAACTGGAAAAATGTGCCGATCCGCCTTCAGCAATACAATCAGGAAATTGCTATTCCGTTTTTGGTGTCGACCAACGGTTATGGAATATACTGGCACAACTACAGCCTCACGGATATTAACAAGGCGCAATACGAGATTGAGTTTGAGCAGACTGTTGCCGTTGATACCAAGAAGAACGAAAATCATGTTCCGGTTGCCGGCGAAAAAGAAAACGTAGCAGCCTACGCTTCAAAAGAGGCGATGGAGAAAAACCTTCGCGAAACAACCTTCACTCCGGAAAAAACAGGCGAGTACGCGTTTATGGCACTCAGCGACACTAATGGCCGTATGCGGGGTGAAATCATCGTGTCGATCGACGGCGATGAAATCATCAATTACTCAACCATCTGGATGCCCCGACGCTATTCGGGTAAAAAACATCTGGAAGCCGGAAAAGCTTACAAAGTGGTATTTCAGAATACCGGTGCTAAAATTCCCGGAAGGTTGTTTTACAACGAACCGGATTTCAATAAAACGGTTTTCAGCAGTAAAAAAGGAAATTCGGTGGACTATTATTTCGTGCAGGGGGGGAATCCAGCAGAGGTTGTAGCAAACTATCAAAACCTCACTGGAAAAGCGCCCATGTTCCCAAAAAGCGCCTATGGCTTTTGGCAATGTCGCGAGCGTTACCACAACCAGGATGAATTGTTGGAGAACGCGCGCGAAATGAGAAAACGCGAAATTCCGTTCGACAATATTGTGCAGGATTGGTTTTACTGGCCCGAAGGAACCAAGGGGCCGGAGTGGGACCGCGCGAAATATCCGAACGCGAAAGCCATGGCTGATGAGTTGAAAGAGCTCAACCTGAAATTGATGGTGTCGGTTTGGCCCGAAGTGAAAAACGAAGCTTTGGAGCAGCAGTATGGTCTTCGAAAAATTGAAAGCAGCAACTATATCGATATTTACGATCCCGAAATCAGAGCGAGTTTTTACCGCATGTTGAGCGATTCGATGTTCCAATTGGGAGTCGCCTCCATTTGGCTCGATGGAACAGAGCCGGAAGGGGTCAACAACACAAAAGTAACCACCGCGGTAGGGCCTTATGAGGAGGTGCAACTCCCATATTCACTGGAAGTAACAAGAGCTGTTTACGAGGGACGAAGAGCCGAATTTCCGAATGAGCGCGTATTTAACCTGACACGTTCGGCCTATGCCGGACAGCAACGCTACGGAGCTACTTCGTGGTCGGGCGATGTGGAGGCTTCCTGGGAGCAATTTTCGGAGCAAATTGCTGCAGGTCTGAATTTTACAATGGCCGGAGTTCCTTACTGGACGCACGATATTGGCGGTTTCTTCCGCGATTCTAAATCAATAAATCCGCAGTTCGACAGCCAGTACACCAACCCCGAATTTATTGAACTGCTTACACGCTGGTTTCAGTTTGGTACGTTCAGCCCCATTTTCCGTATTCACGGCTATGTGTCCGAAACCGAAATCTGGCGCTACGGTCAGGAGTTCGAAGATATGGCGCGCAAATTCATCGACCTGCGTTACCAGCTAATGCCATACATTTACTCCGAAGCCTGGAAAGTAACCAACGACAGCCACTTGTTGATGAGCCCGCTGGCCTACTATTTTCCTAACGACAAAAATACCTGGGCGATCAAAGACCAGCTTTTCTTTGGCGAGTCGATGATGGTGGCTTTTGTGACTGAGTACCAGCAACGCAACAAAGAGGTTTATCTTCCCGAGGGTGACTGGTTCAATTTCTGGACGAATGAAAAAGTGTCGGGAAATAAAAAAACGACCGTAGAGGCATCGTTCGATAGCACGCCAATTTTTGTGAAAGCAGGGGCAATCATTCCGATGGGGCCTAAGGTTCAGTACGCCACGCAAACAACCGACGAGCCAGTTCATATTAAAATATATCCGGGAAAAGATGCCCAATACACTCTCTACCTCGACGATAACGAAACGTACGATTACGAAAACGGAGAGTATTCCGAAATCGTTTTCAGTTATGTTGAAGCTGCCAACGAACTGAGATTGAGTGTGGGTGAAGGAAGTTTTGTCGATTTCGGCAGTACACCAATGAATTTTATTATCGAAAAAATAGGCACAGACAAGCAAGAGCCGGTAACGTTTAACGGAACTGAGCTGACTGTGAAGCTGTAACGAGTCATTCACCGGCTTCGTGATCCGAAGAGCTCGAGGCCGGTGAATATTTCATAACCAAACATCAAACCAACTATGAACTTCAAATCTTTTCTATCGCTTGTAACTCTTCTTTTGCCTCTGTTTGCGCAATCGATTGTTCGTCCCAATGCCTTGTTTTCTGATGGTATGGTAGTGCAGCGAAATAGCACAATTCCGGTGTGGGGATGGGCTGATCCCGATGAAAAAATTACGATCGAAACCAGCTGGGGTGAGAAAGCCGAAACCGTTGCTCTGGCCGACAGCAGCTGGCGTGTGAGCCTGAAAACACCCGACGCCGGGGGGCCTTTCCAAATCACTATTGCCGGCGAAAACCGGTTGGTAATCAACGATGTGTTGTCCGGCGAAGTGTGGCTGTGTACCGGTCAATCGAACATGGATTTTGCCATGGAAAAGTTTTTAGGTGATGCCCGCGAAGAGAAATATCAGCCACTGGTTGAATATTTTCGCAACGAGGTGGCTACCGCCAACGATCCCTGGTTACGTCATATCGAAGTTCCCCAAACGACTTCGGTTTACGGCCAAAAGAAAAATTTTGAAGGCAATTGGGTTAGTGCAACCCCCGCGGATATCGGTAAAATTACGGCTACCGGTTATTTCTTTGCCAAAGAGCTTCGTGAAAAGTTGAATGTTCCGGTTGCCCTGGTTGAATGCTCGTGGGGCGGAACCCGAATTCAACCCTGGCTTTCGGAAAAGGTCTATCAAACAGATGAGGGCTTGAAGGAATATTTCGAACACAGCCGGTACGAGATCGCAGAGCAAGTTGCTACGATGGGCGATCCGGAAAGCTATGTGGATACTTCGTTCCAACGACGGTTTGACAAATGGAAGGAAAGCGGACAAAACACAAGCCGCCCGTATCCGATTGAGCATCCTCTTAAAAACAAGCAGATTCCGGCCACCCTGCACAATGCCATGATTTCGGCTATTGTTCCTTACGCCATCAAAGGGGTGCTGTGGTATCAGGGCGAGAGCAATTCTCATTTCCTCGAGAATGAATACGAAAAATACTTCAAACTATTAATAACCAGTTGGCGCGAAGAGTGGGGGCTGGGCGATATCCCATTCTACTGGACTCAATTGGCCGGATATGAGGTTCCCGATGAGCGATCGGATTTGGGCTGGGCCATGGTGAACGACTACCTGCGCCGGGGCTTGGACCTGCCAAACACAGGCATGGCCGTTTTGCACGACATTGGCGAAGCAAAAGATGTGCATCCGCACAACAAAATGGATGCCGGCAAGCGGCTGTCGCTTTGGGCACTGAAAGACTGCTACGGGTTCGACATTCCCGTTGTCAGCGGGCCGCTTTATAAATCATCCAGCGTGGCTGGCAACAAAATGGTCATCGAATTTTTAGAGGTTGGTTCTGGTTTGATGGTGGGTAAAAAGGAACTGATGGCCGACGCCCTGCTTGTGGACGAACCCTTGAAGTGGTTTCAGATATGTGGCCCGGACGGAATCTGGAAAAATGCTGAAGCTAAAATTATTGGCACCAATCAAGTTGAAGTCTTTCATCCGGAGGTGGAACACCCTCAGGCCGTTCGCTATGCCTGGTCATCAAACCCCGAAGGGGCAAACCTTTACAACCAAAGTGGATTGCCTGCAGCCGTTTTTACAACCCAAGAATAATATTAAATCAGCTTAATCAATCAGTGCGATGTTTAAAAGAAAATTAGTCTACCTACTGGCAATTACGATCTTGTTTTTTGCCTGCTCCAAGCAAAACGAAATAGTGGTCCAATCGCCCGACGGACAAAATACACTGTCCGTCTTTCCAACATCTGAACTTACAGAAAATGGGCAAATCACATTCACTGTAAAATACAAACACAGCGAAATTATTCTGCCTTCCGTTCTCGAAATCAGATCGAAGGACATTGATTTTAGCCAAGCGTTTGCCGTAAAAAATGTGGAAGAGAAATTGGTTCAAAATGAATGGACAACAAATTTTGGCGAACGAAGCACAATCCCCGACAACTACAATCAGGTGAAAATCTACCTGGAAAGTTCAAGCGCGAAGCTTAATCTTATTTGCCGTGCCTACAACGAAGGGGTCGCTTTTGCCTACGAAATTCCGGCTCAAAACGAGCTCGCCGAGATTAAAGTTGACGATGAACGGATTAGCTATCAGTTTGCCAGTGACCACATGGTGTGGTCGACCCCGGAACGTAAACCAAGAAGGCTAACTGCCCAAGGCGAAATCAATAAAATCCCGTTGTCGGAATTGAAGGAAGGCTGTGAACGCCCTTTGTTGGTTGAAGTTGCCAACGATATAAAAATTGCTTTGGCCGAAGCTCGGTTGGTTGATTATGCCCGCTTAAGCTTCAACGCAAACAAGGAGGTAGAAAATAGTATTGTCTCAACTCTCGACGGAAAAATTGAAGATACCAAACAAGACCTGGTAAGCGGCGCGGTTGAAAACATACGCAGCGAGGAGGCTAAGGTAGAAATGAAGTTACCTTTTCAATCGCCATGGCGTGTTGTAATGATGGCTGACAGCTACGGCGAATTACTGGAAAACAACTACCTCATTCAAAACCTGAACGACCCGAGTGCCATAGAAGATGATTCGTGGATAACGCCGGGAAAGGTTTTGCGCGAGGGAACACTAACAACCCAGGGTGGTTTGGCTGCTATCGACTTTGTGGCGAGTCATAACATGCAATACGTGCATTTCGATGCCGGCTGGTATGGCAACGAAATGGACAACGCTTCGGATGCAACTACCGTTACCCTGGACCCAAAACGCTCGAAAGGTCCTTTCGATATCGAAGCAGTTTCAGCTTACGCTAAGGAAAAAGGGGTAAAAGTAATGTTGTATGTCAATCGTCGCGCTCTCGAAAAACAGTTAGATGATATTTTGCCATTGTTTCAGGAATGGGGCATTGCCGGTATAAAATATGGTTTTGTGCGTGTGGGCGACCAACACGCCACTGCCTGGATGCACGAGGCCATAAAAAAAACTGCTGAACACAAAATGGTGGTCGATGTGCATGATGAATACCGGCCCACCGGTTTTTCCAGGACCTATCCAAACCTGCTTACTCAGGAAGGAATACGTGGCGATGAAGAAACCGTTCCGAACAGCCATACGCTAATTACCATGTTTACCCGTTCGTTGGCAGGCGCAGCCGACAATACGGTTTGTTACTACAACAAGCGGGTCGAAACAATGGGTTCACACGCATCGCAGTTGGCCAAAACGGTTTGCATTTTTAGCCCGCTTCAGTTTTTGTACTGGTACGATAAAGCACCGGCAGCTCCGGTTAAGGACGATGCGCTTTGGGGCAATACAAACACCATTGGCAACGAACCGGAGTTGGAATTCTTCAATAACGTACCTACCGTTTGGGACGAAACAAAAGTGCTGACTGCCGAAATTGGTGAGATTGGCGTAATTGCCCGCCGCAAAGGCAACGATTGGTGGATTGGCGGCATAAATGGGAAAACTGCCCGGCAGGTTGACCTTGATTTTTCATTCCTGACCGAAGGCGCAAGCTATTCAGCCAAAATTTATACCGACGATGAATCGGTTAACACACGAACACACGTCCGGATAGAGGAAACGGAGTTAACAGCTGGCTCTTCAATAACCTTTGATTTGAAAGCCAACAATGGTTTTACCATGCACATTCAAAAGCTAAACTAATTGTCTGATGAAATCTAAACTAACTTATCATCTAATTATTTGGAGCGCGGTTATCTTTTTGGCCGTTTGCTCTTCCTGCGAAACGAAAGCTCAGCCCGACTCAACGGCTGAGAGTAGCGTAATTGAAATAGAAACTCTGGATGATTTCAAAAACTACATCGGCCGGGACAATGTAACGGTCAAACTAAAGCCGGGCAACTATCAAATTGACCAGGCGGAAAACATCCGCTTTGTGCAGATCACCGGCAATAATTCTTATTTCGATTTAACAGGCTGCCGGTTCATGGTGGACACCAAGCTATTCGGCCGCACCGACCTGCAAGCTGCCGGGGACGGAAATTCGATGTACTGCGTCATCGAAATTTCGGGTAGCAATGTTACCCTCGAAGGTTTATACATTGAAACCTATGGCGACCAGGCCGGACGTCAGAGCAAAAACAAAATCTTCAATATTGCCGGAACCGATATTACCTTGAAAAACGTTGAACTCCGAACTGCAGGCTCAAGCCCTTGGGGATATGGTTATTTGTATGGATTGGGTGGCGGCGATGTGCGCAAAATGAACGGAATTCGGGTCGGATATCCGGCAAAGAATACCAAGCTTATTGGCTGCAAAGTGCATATGCGTGCTATGGGACATGCCATCTTCTTGCAGGGAGCCGAAAATACGCTCATTGATGACTGCCATGTGGATGGCTTGCTTCGCACAACGGAGGCTATTTTGGCAGAAACTTCGGGCTATGGTTTCGATCGGGATTTTTTCGCCGGAAAGGGCGGCTATATTGAAGGAACAACGGTTGCTGATGATGGAAAAATCCTTCCCGGAGAAATTATTTCGTTGAGCGAAGACGGTATTCGAATCTATCCCGAGTACAAAGGACATTCAACACAGAATACGACAGTGAAAAACTGTACCGTATTTCAGATGCGTCGGGGCATTTGTACTGGACTTGGCTCCTCCGCGGATAAAGTAATGAACTGCCGGGCAACTAGTTGTGTAGCCGCCGGTTTTAATGTAGGAAACAACGATACGATAATTAATTGCAGTGCCGATGCCAAATATGCCGAAGCTTTTTGTGTAACGAACCGAAATACTAAAAATGCCTACATCGAAATGGACATCCTGGATAGCCGAAATGGAATGGCAAACAATCTGTTGGCAGCGATAAACGGCACAGGACATCATGTGGTGATAAAAACGTCTAATCCATCTTTTATACCGGAATCATTTGTAATAGAACTGTCAACCAGAAATGGCTATGCGTACTATCAACGTTCGGGTGTGGCTGCTGCAAATATTAAGCTGGATAACCAAACAAATACCAACGTGTTGCTTTTTCCCGGAACGACAAATCCTATGGTCGAGAGCAACGGTGAAGTGATAAACCAACAACTTCAATCTAATTAATTTAAAATGAAACGGATTACCTATCAACGGTCAAAACTGGTTGGCCAACAGTTGAAATCAGTTCAACACAATTTGTTACTCGTGACGCGCCTATTCTGTTCCGTGTCGCTTATTCTATTGGTCCTTTTGGGCGGTTTTTCATCGGCAAATGCTCAGTTTGTGCACCCGGGAATCACCCACAAAAAATCCGACCTCGACCGGATGAAATACATGGTAGAAGCTCAAATTGATCCTTGGTATTCGTCCTACCAGACGATGGTTGCCGATTCAAAATCAAGTTATGATTACGTGGTGCAGGGAGATGTTTCATTTACCGAGCTAGGGCGTGATGACGGCACGAATTACAGTGCATGGAACAGCGATATACGTGCTGCCTACTACAATGCTATTTGTTGGTATGTGACCGGCGATACCCGTCATGCCGACAAAGCCGTCGAGATTTTCAATGCCTGGAAAAATTTAACCAATGTAACCAGTGGAGGTACTTATGCATTAAGTGGTGGTATCGGCTATATTATGATTGAAGCCGCAGAAATCATTAAAAGCACCTATAGTGGCTGGGCCACTGCCGATATTGATGCTTTTAAAGCCATGCTGGTTTATCCGGGCTATTCGACTACAACAATACCTACGGGGACCAAAACATTCTATTGGAATTCGTACAAGGGAGATGCTGCACGCCATGGTAATCAGGGACTTTCGGCCTGGAGAACGGTGATGGCGATGGGCATTTTTCTCGACAATGAAATCATGTATGAACGTGCGTTGAGGTACATTAAAGGATTGCCGCACCGCTCGGATGATTTGCCTTATCCTTCCGGGCCAAACACAAGTGTTGCATTGCTTTCATCTACTGAGTATGCTGATACTTACAGCTTTACTGCAGGAACTTCAATTGAAGATTATGGATTCGATGAAGTGATGACCAATTACATCTGGGAAAATGGTCAATGTCAGGAGAGTTCGCGCGACCAGCAGCACACCGCCTTTGGGATCGGCCTGCTGACCTCAATGGCCGAAATGGCCTGGAATCAGGGCGAGGATCTTTACGCGCACTCAGATGACCGGCTATTGTTGGGATTGGAATATAACATGCGCTATAATGTATCGGCTATTCAAAGCTACGATGATCAACCTTCAGCCTGGGAGCCAACCGTTGCTTCGGGCGAGTTTATCCAACGTTTCGACCGCACAGGCCGTTGGTTTTCCAAAGCAATTAGCCCGGATGGAAGGGGCGATTTTAGCAGCACTCGTCCTGTCTTCGAAATGCCGGTTGCTCACTTCTACGGGCGTGGTTTAAAAACTGCCGAAGAGGTAAAGTGGATTACCCGGGCGCGTGATAAAGCAATCGAACTTAGCGGATACGAACTAGCCGGATGGTCGAACGATGCCATTGGCTGGGGTGGACTTACCGCAAGACGCCCTGATTATTGTTATGGCGATCCGATTAGCGGGTTCGACTCAAATGGCTTGCCCATGTACGCGATGAATTTGTTGCCAACCATTGAGGCTGAAAATTTCGACTATGCTGAACTGAGCAGAGAGGGGCGTGTGTATCACGATGTAAACGCCGTGAATACCGGCGGAGCATACCGTACAGCTGAGGATGTTGATATTGAAACCTGCACCGAAGGGGGGTATAACCTGACGGACATCGAGAGTGGTGAATGGGTGACTTATACGCTCTATGTTCCGGAGACTGCGGAGTATGCCATATCCATGCGTTATGCGGCTTCTCAGGCCGGAGGAACTGTAAAGCTGAGTTTTGCCGGCGAAGAAACAACAAGTGAGGTGGCAGTTCCATTTGGTTCGCCCAATTCAACCGGCGAATCGGATTGGCAAACTGCGACCATCACAAGCAATGCCGTGCTTTATAAAGGGGTTCAGAGTTTGAAAGTTTCTTTTGGCGGTGTTTCCAACGCGTTTAAAGTCAATAATTTTAGTCTGGTGAAGTCGGGCATCGCGAAACAAGAGCAAACAATCAATTTTTTCACAATTCCTTATAAAGTGGTAGGTAGCGACGACTTTGATCCGGCAGCGACTGCAAGTTCCGGTTTGGCGGTGAGTTATGCCAGTTCAAACACTTCTGTTGCCACCATTGTGGACGGAAAAGTGCATGTGGTAGGAGTCGGCACGACAACGATTACCGCGTCGCAGGCTGGAAACGAATCCTATTTTGCTGCTCCGAACGCTACACGAGTTTTAACTGTTGTGGCCAACAATACGGCTTCTGTTTCCCTGCCAACCGTTGCCGATACTTATGTGAATGGCGGTTCTACTTCAACCAACTACGGAGCTGCTACCTCGCTGGTGACGAAAGGTGGCGCTACCGGACGATATGCCTACTTTAAGTTCGACCTAAGTTCCTTAACCGGGCCGGTGGTGTCGGCAAAACTTAGGCTGTACCAGCGAACTTCTTATATTGAAGAACGCAGTGTGTACGATGTTGCTGACGACAGTTGGACAGAAACTGAAATTATCTGGAACAACAAACCTGCCTATGAAAATGAGCGTGCCACAATTTCGACCAGCAAAGCAACCTGGAACGAGTGGGATGTTTCATCTTACGTGGCGCAGGAGTACAATAACGACAAAGTGATAACAATGGTGGTGATAAACCCTAGCGCTTCCAGTACGGCTGGTATCGATTTTTACTCCAAAGAGTTTGGTAGCAATGCTCCGGAGTTAGTGGTGACTTGTTACAACGGAAGCCCCACCGCTGTCGAAACGGTTCAAAATTCGTCAAGTAGTGTTTATCCAAATCCGGCTAGCGGAATCGTGTATGTTTCCCTTTCCGATTACGATTCATCTGCCGATGGATTTACCGCGAGCTTGTTTAATTCGCTTGGTGTTAAAATAGATGAAATCGATTCAATCCATTCGAATACTGTTCCATTCGACCTGTCTTCTCTCGAAAACGGAATGTATTTTATTCAGATCCGGCAGGGCGACAAGCAGTTTTCACATAAAGTGTTAAAGAGGTAGTTTCCGGTTTCAGAGAATAAACCAGTTAAAAATAATCGAACAATTCGCATCAAACTGATGGAAAAGAAAACGCTGTCACTCATTTTTCTTGTTTTTCAGGCGTTCGGAAACGGGGCAGTCATTGAAATTGTCATGATGGGAAATTCACTGGTTAAAAAACGGACTATTGACGATACCGGCACATTCAGGCCTTGAAGAACAACATTGGGTGTTTGTTGGGATGACACCGGAAATACGAAGGAAGATTTCCTCCTGACTGGCGGGCTTCTGGAAATTAAAAAACAAATTATAAATACATGAAATCAATTATCGTATTCAAAAGCTATCGGCTTTGGACATTCTCCTTTGTCTTTTTCCTTTCCAGTCTAACTTTGCTCTATGGTCAAACCGCCGCTGAAAATGGATTTGTAGATGGAGTCAACTACAAAAAAAATGTGGTTTATAAAACGATAGATGGAAAGCGGTTGGTGATGGATATTTTCTATCCAAAGCCCGAAAGTCGGTCAGGAAAAGCACCTTGGATGGTATTTGTGCATGGTGGTGGATGGGCCGGTGGCAATAAAGAGAATATATTTAAAAAGGCGCATCTAGGTACTCTTCAAAAACTTATAGATAAGGGGGTTGTGTGTGTTACAATCGATTATCGTCTGGCGAGATCACCTGTGACCACTTACGAATCGGTGGTCGACTGTAAAGACGCCGCCAGGTTTCTCTTGAAAAATGCGGAACAGTTTAAATTAGATGAGAATAAGTATGGTATTTGGGGCGGCTCGGCGGGAGGACATCTTAGTTTAGTGACCGCCTTAGTCCCAGATTCATATTTCCCCGGTGATGAACAATTGTCGGATATTCACCCGGAATTTAAATGTATCGCTTCTTTTTTTCCGTTTACCTCCTGTTTAAATCCGGAGTTAAGGCCTGGGTCGATCTTTGAAAATGGGACTCTTTTTACACGGCTTTTGGGTGGAACTTTAGAAGAAAAACCGGAATTGGCGCGTTTGCTAAGCCCAACCGAATTTTTAGAAGCCAATAGCCCTTCTATTTTATTATTACACGGCGATAAAGATTTAACGCTTCCTATAATCAACTCTCATTACATGTTGAAGGTGGCGAAGGAAAAAAATGCGGATGTAGAATTATTGGTTGTCAAAAACGGAGGTCACAGTTTTTCCGGAGGTAACATCTCTCCATCGTTTGAGGAGATCGCTGATTCTTGCTCCAATTTTATTCTTTCCCATTTAGGAAAAGACAAATGATGTGGCCGTCTGGAATAAGAAAATACAAGGATTGGATTCAATGAAGCAAGTCGATCGTTAACAAGCGTCTGATAATGCAAAAAATGACAATTTACGTTCTGAATTAACGATCGAATGCAGACCTGATATCAGGAGTGCTTTCAACCCCGATTTAGTATGAGATTCTTTATTCGTTCAATGAGAAATAAAATAAACACCAATCGTATGAAATTGATCAAAATTGGAAGAAGATCCGAAAGGGTCAATTTGAAAATGACTTTTAGCAGAATCTTTAAAACACTAAGCGTAGTAGGCTTTATGTTTGTGCTGTATTCCTGCGGAACCGAAAAATCATCGTTGTTGATTAGCGACGGAACTGTTTTTGAACCGAAGCCAAGTTTCCCAAGATTCAGTTGGGAAACCACCCCCATGTACTATCATTTCGGAGATATCGATCGGGTGCTGGAACCCGAAGAAGTGAAGTTTATCGCTGAACGAACCGATTTCATTTGCATTGAAAAATCACATGCCTTCAACCAGCTTGGTGACCAGGTGTTGGGCACAAAGCACGAAGTGGAAGCGTTTCATAAAATTAAGCCAGAGTCTAAAGTCCTGTTCTATTATAATTCGTATTTGGCATGGCCATTTCCTCGGTTTAATAAAGATTTTACACCAGAGGGCATCGCTAAAAACCCCGAATTAGCCAAATTTCTATTTGTCAATCCAAAGACAGGAGAATTAAGGGAAAAAACCAAGCCGGCATTTTCGTATTATTTTGATGCCTTAAATCCTGACTTCCGCAAATGGTGGGTCGAGTCGGCTGCTGAAGGTGTTAAAATATCGGGTGCTGATGGAATTTTTATTGACCGCATGAATGTGGGGCTAAATATGGATTATCCGAATGATAAGATCGCTGAAATAGCAAAGGCCAAAGGCGAAATGATGGCTGGATTAAAGGAGAAAATGGGGACTGATAAACTATTGATTGGAAACAACGCTGCCGACACCAAAGAGGTTTTTCCGCATTGCGATGGATTCTTTTTCGAGCATTATAATAATACCGTTACCAGTAAAGAACACCTTCTTAAAGAATGGGGCGATATGGAACGAATTGCTAAGGCGGGAAAATTTTCGATTTATCGTTTTGGAGCAAAAGGTAAAGGTAGAACAGACATAACCATTGGGGAAACAAATACCAACGGAATGGTTGAACGGTCAAAGGAACAATTGGAATATTACCATGCCTGTTTTCTTATTGGTGCACAACCGTTTTCTTATTTTCAATGGAACTGGGGATGGAATTTAAGCGATGGAAACCTGGTCGATTATCCGGCACTACAAAAACCTCTTGGCGCGCCAAAAGCAGCCTTCAAGCGTGTAAGCCCCGATGGTTGGGAATTTACCCGCGAATTTGAACATGCAAGTGTTTGGGTGAACACGGAGACAAAAAAGGCAAAGATTACCTGGAAATAAACGTAGCGACTTTGAGGCGTTTTCTCTCAATAAGTTGTGACGTGTAAATTGAATTATGATGAAGTTGAAAATACAGACAACATTCCTTATCTCATTGATGCTTCTGGCATCAGTAACAATGGTCGATGCTCAGAAACGTCGTTCAAACCCAATTGTTAGCCACATGTTTACTGCCGATGCAACGGCACGCGTATGGGCCGATGGACGCTTGTATGTTTATCCATCAACCGATGTGGCTCCTTCAAAAGGGTATGCGACCATGGATGGCTACCATGTATTTTCGACCGATGACATGATTACCTTTAAGGATCATGGCGAAATTCTTCATTCGAGGGATGTTCCCTGGGGATGTGAACAAGGAGGGTATATGTGGGCTCCTGATTGTGTTTACAAAGATGGAACCTATTACTTCTATTTTCCACATAAGAATAAAGAGATGGTTTGGGAGTTGGGCGTTGCAACCAGTAAAAATCCGGCCTCAGGTTTTAAGTTGAAGGGCTATGTGAAAGGTGGTGAGACATTCTGCGATCCATGTGTTTTTATCGACGATGACGGGCAGGCCTATCTTTATGCCGTTGTTAAGGCGAAGTGCTATACGGCTAAGCTTGAGGATAATATGATGGAGATTGAAGGGGAAATGGTTCAGCAGGTCGGTATCGACGAACACCGCGAAGGACCGTTTGTATTCAAGCGAAACGGAAAATACTACATGATCTATCCTGATCACCATCGGCCCTATAACGAAATGCAGTATTCCGTGAGCGATAGCCCATTAGGGCCATGGGAGCCCAAAGGGGTGTTTGTTGAACACACCGGAATAATTACCATGCACGGTTCTGTTGTTGAGTATAAAGGTCAGTGGTATTTGTTTTATCACAATGGGAGCCTGTCAGGAGGCGTAGCAACCAATCGTTCCGTTTGCTTCGATCCGGTTTATTTCAACGAAGATGGTTCGATACAAATGGTAAAGCAAACGCTTGGGGTTGATTTACCAACATTTCATAACGAAATTAACTTCAATAAAATGTTCAGCAGCTTGCCGCCTGGCAACTATAAACAGGCTGACCTGAAAAAGCAGGGTGTCGAAGCTGACGCAATATCTTCGATTCAAATTCCTGAAGGGTTTGTGGTTGAATGTTTTGAAGACGATGATTTTAAGGGGAAATCCTGGACGTTTAAGGAAGATCGGATTGACCTGGAAGCCATTGGCTGCGACAATGTAATTTCTTCACTAAAGATTTCTAAATCGGAATCGGGAAACCTGGCAAAGAATGCGTCGTTTGAGCTTGCAACACAATCGCTGGTTAAATATTGGTACAATCGTAGCCCCAAGCCTTTTGCCCGAGTTTTGGATCATACAAACCTGGGGTACTATTCTCTTCAATACAAAGGGCAAGCAAATGGAAAGCCAAGTGATTTAAGTCAGAATGTAGCGATAAAACCAAATGCAGATTACGAACTGAGCATTCAGTTAAAAGTTGAGGCAGGCACGAAGGGAACGGTCATTTTTGATACCAAGGGAGCTTTTGACGGAAGCTGTAAATTTGAGTTGGATGCTGATGCCAAGGCTGGTGAGTGGCTCGTGTTTAAAGGAATATTTAACAGTGGCGAGTCGGCTGAAGTGACCTTGCGCTGCACGATTTCTCCCGATTTCGATGGCGTCTGCTATTGGGACGATGTGGTGCTAAAAGAGAAATAAAAGTGCAGCAGTAGCAACTTTAAAATACCAAACAAATCGAATACTATGAATTTTTCCAATGTGTTTATAACAGCTTGCTTATTAATTTGTCTGGTAATTAATTCGGTACAATCGGGTTATGCGCAGGGAACTTTTTCCAGGCTTAAGTCCGAACGAATTTATACCGTGTGGGACGATGAGCCTGCGCCCAACAGAGGCGGCGATTTCAATATCACAAAAGCACGCGGATATCCGTACGACGAAGATTGGGAGCTGCGTTCGTATCCGATTGGCAACGGCTACATGGGAGCCAATTTATTTGGAAGAACCGATACGGAACGTATACAGCTTACCGAAAAAACATTGGCCAACGAGGGCCTTTATGGGATTGGCGGATTGACAAGTTTCGCTGAACTTAATTTTGAATTCAATCACACTAATCCAACAAATTACAGCCGATCAATTAACATCAATGAGGCCATTTCGTATGTGAATTATGTTTCTGATGGCGTAGAATATACCAGAGAGCATTTTATTAGTTATCCCGATAATGTGTTGGTTATAAGGTTGACTTCCAGTAGGGATGGAGGCGTTTCCTTCACGCTGAAACCGGAAATTCCGTATCTCCGGGATTCGACTCAAAAAAATACACGAACCGGAAAAATGGAAGTTCATGAAGACTTGATTACCATGTCGGGTTTTATCGAACACTTCAGCGTAAACTACAAAGGGCAGATAAAAGTAATTCCGGATGGCGGAAAGCTATCGTCGGCTCAAAATGGCGATAAAGCAGAAATAACCGTTTCAAAAGCCAACAGTGTCGTTCTGGTAATTGCAGCCGGAACGAACTACAAATTGAGTAACGAGCTCTTTCTGGAAGATGTCCACAGCAAGAAACTCGACCCGGAGAGCTTGCCTCACGAAAAAGTAAGCAGCTTGATTAATGCGGCAGTAGCGAAAGGATATGAGAACCTGAAAAAAACGCATCTTCAGGATTACCAAAATCTGTTTTCAAGAGTTCGGCTAACATTAACCAGCGAAATTCCGAAAGTGTCAACCAAAGAGTTGTTGGAGAATTACAAAGCGGACACCACCAACCATTTCCTGGAAGAATTAATGTTCCATTACGGACGATATTTGTTGATCTCAACTTCCCGAAAAGGTACGCTTCCGTGTGGGTTGCAAGGCGTGTGGAGCCAATATGAGGTCACTCCTTTTACGGGTGGTTTTTGGCACAATATCAATGTTCAGATGAACTATTGGGGAGCTTTCAACACCAATTTAGCCGAAACGTTTACGCCTTATGTGGAGTTTTTCGATGCTTATCTTCCGAAGGCTAAAAGTTTGGCCACTGAATACTTGAAGAAACATAATCCACAAGCGTTGGCTACCGATAGCCTCGATAACGGCTGGACGATAGGAACAGGAACAACACCTCATAAAATAGTTGGTCCCGGTGGCCATTCCGGCCCCGGAACTGGTGCTCTTACTACCAAGATGTTTTGGGATTACTACGAATTTACAATGGATACCAGCTTTCTTCGCGAAAAGGCCTATCCGGCGATTCTGGGAATGAGCAAATTTCTGTCGAAGACTCTTGTTCCTGCCGGTGACAGTCTTTTGCTTGTTAATCCATCAGCATCGCCAGAGCAAAAGCACAATGGTGAAAACTACATCACCGCCGGGACGACCTTCGATCAGGAGCTGGTTTGGGAAAACCACAACGACCTGCTAAAAGCGTCGAAAATTCTGGATTTAACGAATGACTTTATTGAAATGGTTCAAACGGAGATTACCAGACTGGATCCAATTCTGGTTGGAAAATCGGGTCAGATAAAAGAATTTAGAGAAGAAGAACACTATGGTGAAATTGGCGAAAAACAGCATCGGCACATCTCACACCTTTGTGCGCTTTACCCCGGAACACTCATCAATTCGTCAACACAAGATTGGATGGATGCATCGATCGTAACCCTCAATTTAAGAGGAAATAATACAACCGGCTGGGCTATGGCGCACCGAATGAACGCACGGGCCCGGACTAAAGACGGCGAAAAAGCACACGAGGTATATTCTAAATTTATAAAAGAACGGACTTTACCGAACCTTTGGACTACCCATCCGCCATTTCAGATTGATGGTAATTTTGGATGTATGGCAGGCGTAGCCGAAATGCTGCTTCAGAGCCACGAAGGGTACATAGAGCCGCTTGCAGCCCTGCCGAAAGCCTGGAGTACTGGTGAGTACAGTGGTTTAGTGGCCAGAGGTAATTTTGAGCTATCGGTTGTGTGGAAAGATGGCCAAGCATCTTCTATCGAAGTTCTGTCGCGCAGTGGTGGCGAGTGCAGGTTGAAATACCCGGGAATTGAAAATGCTGCGCTATACGGCCGGAACGGAGAGAGTACGAATTTTAGACGTGTGGATGCTGAATCGATATTGTTTGGAACTGAAAAAGGGAAGAGTTATGTCCTGATTTTTCCCGAAAACAAATAAGCGAATTATAGAATAGATAAACCTAAAAACTAAAAGATGAATCGAATTCAAACGATACTTACCTTGTTGTTAGTTGCATTTTCACACAACCTTATTGCCGATTCCAAAGGCAAGCCAAACATCATCTTCCTGATGACCGACGATCAGCGTTGGGACAATATGGGCTGTTATGGCAAACCGGAATTCAATACCCCAAATATCGACCGCCTTTCAGAACAGGGCGTTACCTTTGATAAAGCTTACTATGCCGTCGCAATTTGTATGCCCAGTCGGGTAACCATGGTGACAGGCCGTTTCAATTCAAACCATCGGGTGGGATTTGTTGCCCCCGACAATTATACCTTATCGCAGGCCGATTTTGCTAAAGGCTACCCTGCCATACTTAAAAATGCAGGCTATCGCACCGGATTTATTGGCAAGGTTGGATACACGGTTAGCGAAAAAGCGACACAGCCGAGTACACCCGGCGAGCATTTCTACAAAGAAAACATGGGCGGAGTTTTCGATTTCTTCGCCGGCAGCGAAACGCACGACCGAAATGGCGTGATAACCTGGCCGGAAGACGATCCGGGCTTAAAGGAAATTTATAAAGAAGGGCGACAAAACTCGGGTAGAACCCTGAGGACGGGAGAAGCGATGTTGCGGTTTATTGAAACCCAGCCCGATGACCAACCATTTTGCTTGTCAGTTAGCTTTTATGCGGTGAAACACGATAGCAACAGCGATATTTATTGGCCTCATTACGAGCAATATGAAAATTACTCCATGTCGGTGCCCGAAAACTGGGTGGTGGAAAATGAAAAGCTGCCTGCTGTGGTGAAAGAAAATGCGCGTGGTGTGCGTCTTCATCGCGAGCGCTCATCAACACCCGAACAATACCAACGGCTGGTGCGACGCTTTGCAACCCAAGGCTACAGTGTCGATCAGCAAGTTGGTTTGCTGGTGGAAAAACTGAAGGAGAAAGGAATGCTGGAAAATACCATCATCATTTACACCAGCGACAACGGCCGATTCCAGGGATCGCACGGCCTTTTCGACAAGTGCCTGCTCTACGAAGAATCGATTAAAGCGCCATTGATTGTTTATGACGGAAGGGTGCCCGAATCCGAACGTGGATTTCGGACCGATGCGCTTATTTCTTCGGTTGATATAGCGCCAACCATTCTTTCACTTGCAGGTTTCGAACTGCCCGAAAGTATGCAGGGCAGCGATTTTAGCGGGATATTGAATAGGACACAGGACATGTCGAAATGGCGGGATGCTGTTTTCATGGAAGACCTTTTCATTGTCGAAATGTTCAATGCGAAAAATAAAGAGAACGCGGATGAGATCAATGCGGACATGGTTAAAGCAAACCGATCTTATCGCAGTCATGGTGTCGCTACCAATCGTTACAAGTATTTCGTGTACTACGAACACAGTCCTAAAATTGAAGAGCTTTACGATCTGGAAAACGATCCGCTGGAGCAGAACAATTTGGCGAGTGATCCGGAACACGCTGAAATTCTGATGAATTTACGGATGCGGACTGAAGAGTTGTATCGGCTGGCGAAGAAGTAAACTGGAGTAATCAATCTAATAAAACATAAAAGTCATGATCAAAAAACTAGCGGTTGTCATTATTCTATTCACCCTGGGGGGATGGGTGAAAGCTCAGGAATCCAAGCCGATTCCACTGCCGGAGAATCTGGAGCAGGGGTATCCCCGTATTTACATTACTCAAGCAGAGAAAGCTGATTTGGAAAAAACCATTCAAAATGAAGAGTGGGCACAGGAGGTGCTGGCAGGCATTCACAAACGCATCGACAGCTATGTGGAGCAGCACGTTGATTCGCCCGAGTGGATGCCATCGCGGCTGCAAATGTATTGGAAAACAAAGGCTACCAATGTGTATATCAATGGTATTAATTACTCGCATGCCGATGGCGAAGCGCCTGTCGCCACCGTTCGTTTTGCCGGCTCGCGCGATGGAACCACGCCTTACGGACGGCCAAAACTGAACGACATTCTACCCTATATGGACGACCCTCGCGGCCTTTATCTTCCAAATAAAACCAAAGACGGACAATTTGAATGGGCCGAACAATCGAAGGTTGGAACGATCATCGAAAACATTAACCGCGAAATTATAGGTCTGGCCCGCGATGCTGCCTTTGTTTATTGGCTCGAGGGCGATGAGCGCTTCGCGAAATTTGCTCACGATGTTTTCAATACCTACATGGCTGGAATGTACTACCGCAGCGAGCCTATCGACCTGTTGCACGGACACATTCAAACCTTGGTTGGGCTTACCTGTTTTCAGGTGATTCATGAAAGTACTTTGAAGGACATTGCCGAGCTTTACGATTTCTTGCATGCTTACCTCGAAGAAAACCACGCTGCAAATATTGCAGACTACGACACAACCATTAAAAAATGGACCGACTTGGTGATTAAAAACGGGGTGCCTCAAAACAACTGGAACCTGCATCAGGCCAACATTATCCTGAAAGCGGCTATGGTACTGAAAGATAATGTTGATTACGAGGATGGGAAAGGCCGCGAATACTACATCAACCATATTCTGAATGTTACAACGCCGCGCCAATGGTCGCTAACAAAACTTATTGATTACGGCTACGACGAAAACAATGGTGTATGGGCCGAGTGTCCGGGGTATTCCATGAGCGTTACAAAGGAATTGATGAGCTTTATCTACGATTTCGACAATACCTTCGATCATAACATTTTACCCTACACGCCGGTGATGAACGAGGCGGTGAAAATGTTGCCCCAGTATTTGTTCCCCAACGGGCAGATTGTCGCTTTTGGCGATTCCTACTACGATGGGGTTTCAACCGAACCCATGGGCGATATGATTCGGATCGCTCAAAAATATGGCGAAAGTGAAATGGAAAAGGAATTCACGGCTTTGTACCGCTTGTTTGAGCCGGATGCTGATAAAAAGGAAGAACACCGAAAACCTCGGGCCGACATTTCATCGTTTTTCGCCAGCAAACCTCTGGTGTTAAACGCCGACTTTAATGCCGGACAGCTAAGCGATTACATCACCCAAACTTTTAACGCGCCAAATGTTAGCTGGCATGTACAGCGCATGGGGCAGGGCGCCAATGGGATGATGGTTTCACTCAATGCTTCGTTGGGAAATCACATGCATGCCAACGGAATTAACATGGAATTGTACGGAAAAGGTTTCGTACAGGGAGCCGACCCGGGGAAAGGCGCCAATTACCTTCAACCCATTTATCTGGAGTATTACTCGCAGTTTCCGGCACACAATACCGTCATGGTCGATGGTGTTTCGTCCTATACCGAAATGCTGAGCAACCATGCTTTCGATTTAATGGGCGAGTATCCAAAATCGGAGCAAAAACAAGGGTTTTACCCGAATGTTACCTACTCGGATGTTTACTTTCTTGAACCGGAAACTCAAGCCGATCAGAGCCGTTTGGTGAGCATTGTAAAAACAGGTGAAACAACAGGTTATTATGTGGATGTATTCCGCTCAAAAAAGCAACGGAAAGGCGACAAATTCCACGACTATTTCTACCACAACCTTGGCCAAAGCATGCAAGTAAGCGATACCGAAGGCAAGCCGCTGGATCTGAAGACAAGCGAAGAAATGGCCTTTGCCGGCGGACATCTTTATGCGCTGGATTATATGTGGGACAAGAAATCGATACGCACTTCTGCCGATTACCAGGCGGAATGGAAAATTGATATGCCCGAAGGTGAGCCGGATGTATTTATGAACCTCTGGATGAAAGGAACCGAAGGCCGGGAAGTGTTTAGCATTAAAGCGCCACCTTGTAAATCGTTCCACCACAAGGGTAAAATACCGTACGACCTCGACAACGAGCCTTACTTAACCTTGGCGGCCCGTCAGCATGGCGAAGCGTGGGAACATCCGTTTATCTCGGTGTATGAACCGTTTACTTCGGCTGAAGGGAAGAGCATTGCTTCCATTGCCGGTTTCGACGATGAAAAGGGGAATAAAGACTTTGCCGGTCTGCATATCACCCATAAATCCGGCCGCGAAGATTTTGTTTTCTCATCGGTTGATGGCAAAGCGGCAGGCTTTCAAAACATGTTGGCAGAAGCTGTTTACGCGTTGGTTGGAACGGAGACAAATGGCGATTTTGTCCTGTTTCTTGGAAACGGAACCCAGCTGAAGGCGAAAGGGATTACTATTTCTTCCACCAAAAAAGGAAATGTTGTACTGGAACGAAAACAGGACAATTATTTATTGCATAATGATGTTCCGGTGAGTATTTCGTTTGATAATAAAGAACTGAAATTTGAAGAAGGAGAGAGCCGAATAGTCAACTTATAATGAGAATCGATTGAATGTTTGCAATAGATACAAAATGAACAGTGCTGAACATTTTGTATCTATTTTTTTTGAAACATTTTTAGATTGAATAAAACCTGAAACTATGAAAACTTTCTTTTTGCCGATTTTCGCATTGGCAGTTGCCGCGCTACTACCGCTTTTTACACCGAAGTATACCAACCCAATATCATTCTAGTTTTTCTGACGATTTAGAACCTGGTGTCTGGTTTATAGCTGATATTCAATATTCGAGCTTTGTCATTCATCAATTGGTTGCGATCGAGCTCAACGAAAGAGGAACGAGATGTGGACAATGCAGCATTCATAAAACACTTTTGTAAGACCTTCACTAAACACCGTAATTATAAAGCAAACTAAAATGAAAAAATTGTTCATCGTTGTAATTGGGTTACTTGGGTTCTCCATTGTTGGAGCGCAGAATTCAAACCCGGTTCAGATTTTTTACGCGCCATTAGACTCGGCAGAAGCCTCTCCTGTTCGCGAATTTCAGTATCAGGAGTTTGAGGGAAGAGTAAAAGGAGGGGGGAATATTGAGGTGATCCCCGAATTTCGCTTTCAAACAATTGAAGGAATTGGTGGCGCGTTTAACGAGATCGGTGGAGAAGCATTGCTTAGCCTCGATCCAAAACAGCAACGCGAAGTGATGGCCAACATGTTTGACATCGCGAATGCCGGATTTAGTTTTTGCCGTACCTCGATTGGTGCAAGCGATTTTGGAATTGATGCGTACAGCTATAGCGAAGTTCCGGAAGACTATGAAATGACCAAATTCTCAATTGATCGGGATAAAAAATTCGTCCTTCCGTACCTGAAATTAGCAATTGAAATTAACCCCGAGCTGAAAGTTTTCGGTTCGCCATGGAGCCCTCCGGCATGGATGAAGGAAAATGGACAGATGGCCGGTGTTGACCCCGAACACAGCCGACTTCGTTCCGAAAAGAAGGTCTATCAGGCCTATGCCCGATATTTCTCGAACTATGTAAAAGCCTATCGGGAGAATGGCGTCAATATTAGCCGGATTTGTGTCCAGAATGAAACCGATATTTCCACAAAGTACCCGAGTTGTATCATGCCACCGGCTCAATTGCTGGAGTTAGCCACAGAATATATACAGCCTGAATTTGCACGGGAAAATAGTTCAACTGAAGTGTATGCCGGTACATTTCGAATTGCCGGGGAAATGGTCATGCACAAATATTTGTTGCTGGATCGTGCGTCGGAGTTGGATGGAATTGGCGTGCAATACACCAGTTCGAGCAAGTTGATGGAAGTACAGTCCAAGTTTCCGGCAATAAAGTTTATGCATACCGAAGGGAAATGTTTCGACGGTAAGAATACCGTTGAGCAGGGCCAAAGCCGGTTGGAGGAAATCTGTAGTTATGTGAATGCCAATTGCACAAATTATTGCTATTGGAACATGATTTTAAATGAAACTACCCAAAGCGGGTGGGGCTGGGCACAGAACTCATTGATAAATATCGACCGGGAAAAGAAAACCGTGAAGTACAACCCCGATTATAATGTCATTTATCTGGTGAGTAAATTTATTCGGCCTGGCGATATTCGCGTGGCTTCAACCGGAGGCGGCAACGGACTTCTATCCGTGGTCGCACCGGACGGAACGATTAAACTAGTTGTACAGAACGAATCGGAAAAAGAAGAAGCCTACTCGGTCACAATTAATGGGAAAGAAAACAAGTTTATATTACCTGCACGGGCTATTGTTGCTATTGTGTGTGAAAATTAAAAAATATTGAATATGAAGTCAATTATCAAATCATTTATTGTCGCGTTAAGCGGTGTCGTACTATTGAGCTCCTGCGAGAAAGAGCCACCAAAACAACCCAATTTTTTGTTCGTACTGGTTGATGACCAAAGTCCGTTCGATTTAAAAGCATACGATCCAAATTCCATTCTCGAGACGCCAAATATCGATAAACTGGCGCAAGGAGGAATGGTTTTCGAAGGTGCCCGGCACATGGGCTCAATGAATGGAGCGGTTTGCACCCCATCGCGGCACCAGATTATGAGCGGACGAACTGTTTGGCACTTGCCGGCCAGCGCGGGAAAGACACCTGAGATAATTTGCCCCGACAGCCTCGAGCTGCAGACGATTGGTGCTGTGTTTAACCGGGCAGGTTACGCTACCATGCGCACCTGCAAGAAAGGAAACTCATACGCCGATGCTAACAACCAATTTGCAGTGGTGCACGATGCAACCAAACGTGGCGGTACCGAAGAATCGGGTAGTGCATGGCATGCCAAACAGGTGTTGAATTACCTGGGCGAACGCGAAAAACTGACCGAGAAACAACCTTTCTTCATCTATTTTGGCTTTTCACATCCTCACGACACACGCAACGGGACGCCTGAGTTGCTCGAAAAATACGGTGCAGTGAATCACACTGATACCAGTAGCTTGCCTCCGGTAAATCCGAAACAACCGCCATTGCCTGCCAATTATCTTCCAGCGCATCCGTTTTTTCACGGACACCCTGGTTTACGCGATGAAGAGAAAGTTAGCGGAGTTTGGAAAAACCGCGACGAACAAACAATTCGGAATGAAGTTGGCCGTGAGTTTGCCTGCGACGAAAATATCGACATCCAGTTGGGCAAGGTGCTGAAAAAACTGGAAGAAATGGGCGAGCTTGATAATACCTACATCATCTACACCGCCGACCACGGAATTGCAATCGGACGTCATGGTTTGCAAGGAAAACAAAATTTATACGAACACACCTGGAGAGTTCCCTTTATCGTAAATGGCCCCGGCATAAAGGCGGGAACACGTGTCGAAGGGAATGTCTACCTATTGGATGTTCTGCCTACAGTATGCGACCTTGCAGGTATCGAGATTCCGGCGACCGTTGAGGGGAAAAGCTTTAAACCGGTGCTCGAGGGTACCGAAACTACCATTAGAGATGTCATGTACGGGGTGTATTGCGGTGGAACGAAACCGGGAATGCGCAGCGTGAAGAAAGGCGATTGGAAGTTGATTAAATACGATGTTATGGATGGAGCGGTTCAGGAAACCCAACTCTTCAATTTGGCTGAAAACCCGAACGAGTATTTGCCGGAACATGGCAAAACGGGCGAGATGGAAACCAACCTTGCAGACAATCCTAAGTATGCCGAAAAACGAAAAGAAATGGAAGCTTTGCTGTTGGAACAAATGGAAATCCATGATGATCCCTACCGTTTGTGGGATCAGAAACAATAGCATAACGGAGCAAATCATCTAAATAAACGAACTATTTTTTTATACGACCGACGACCCATGAGGAAGATACAAATACTAATCTTTGTGATTGCCATCTCGATCAGCCAGTTGGGCTGGTCGCAGAATCCGATTCTTAAAAACAGTGATCCCGGTTTTCTTTATGCAGCCGATCCGGCAGCTGAGGTGTACAATGGGAAAGTCTATGTATACTGTTCGCATGATCAAGCCGGATCGACTAACTTTTCGGGCATGCAGGATTACCTGGTGTTGGAATCATCGGATTTGAAAACTTGGATCAATCACGGGGTCGTGTTAAAACCACGCGAATACTCATGGGCCGACGGCCAGATGAATGCTCCGGACGTAGCGTATAAAAATGGATGGTATTATTTCTATTTCCCCTTCGACAAAACGCACATCGGCGTGGCGAAAAGTAAATCGCCCGTCGGCCCGTGGGAAGAAGCTGTCACCAATAAAATCGCGACGATTTTCGATCCGACGGTTTTTGTCGACGACGATGGACAGGCCTATATTTATGGCAATGATCACAAGGTGCGTTTTGCCGAAGGGGAATCTCATATCTACGGCGCCAAACTGAAAGACAACATGGTTGAATTGGATGGGCCGTGGGTTCGCCTCACTGAGGAGCCTGTCAATGAGGCGGTACATGTCTTTAAACGTCATGGTGTTTACTACTTTCATGCTCGGGTTGGCAGAGTCACCAACTACTGGATGGCCGATTCGCCGCTACCGCAGTTTGCAAGCCCAAAAGGACTTTTGGCGACTGATGCGCCGCAGGCTCCAAATCATGCTTCAGCAATCGAATTTAATGGAGCGTGGTATTTCTTCTACCATCGGGGAGATGTCAATAACGGCAGTTTTCATTGCCGGTCGGCCTGTTTCGATCGAATGACATTCCGCGAAGATGGTACCATTGAACCAATTAGTTACACACTGACATCGAACAGACCAAAATAATAGCGATTGAATAAGCTGGTTGGTTGAGCAAATATGATGTTTGCAATAGATACAAAATGACCGGTGCTGAACATTTTGTCTGTTTCCGGAATTGAACATTTTTAGCTTGAATAAAACTTGAAACTATGAAGACCCGCTTTTTGACTCTTTCCGCATTGGCAGCTGTTTCTTTGTTGCCGTCATGCGCAAAAAACGAAACCCAACCCAATATCGTTGTAATTCTTTGTGATGACTTGGGATACGGCGATCTGTCCTCATTCGGACACCCGGTTATTCAAACACCAAATCTGGATAAGTTGGCTGCTAATGGGCTGAAAATGACTAGCTTTTATTCGGCTGCTCCTGTTTGTTCTCCTTCGCGTGCCGGATTGCTCACCGGGAGAAATCCCAATCGTGCCGGGATTTACGATTTCATCCCCGGAACGAAAAAAAGTGAAGACTGCCGGGATATGGTGCATCTGCAGGCCGGTGAACAAACCATTCCGGCTATGTTGAAAACAGTTGGCTATTCAACTTGTTTGTCGGGAAAATGGCATTGCAGTTCCCGATTCAACAGCGACGCGCAACCAACGCCCGGAAAATTAGGCTTCGACCATTGGTTCGCGACTCATAACAACGCGGCGCCAAGTCACGAAAACCCGGATAATTTTATTCGCAACGGCGAAGAAGTTGGCGAAATAAAGGGGTTCAGCTGCCAAATTGTAGTTGATGAAGCCTTGAGTTGGTTACAAAACAAAAACTCCGATAATCCATTTTACCTTCAGGTTTGTTTTCACGAGCCGCACGAGCCGATAGCATCGCCGCAGGATCTGGTGCAGAGATATCATCCTTTAGCAGAGAACGAAGATCAGGCGCAATACTTTGCCAATGTAGCGAATATGGACAAGGCAGTGGGGCGTTTGGTGGAGTATCTGCAAGAAAATTATGGCGAAAATACACTCATCGTTTTTAGCTCCGACAATGGCCCTGAAACCCTGAATCGATATTACAGGGCAAAACGCTCTTATGGGTCGCCAGGCGAACTGAAAGGGATGAAACTTTGGACTACCGAAGCCGGATTCCGCGTGCCGGGCATCTTGTATTGGATGGGAAAAGAAAGCTATTCCGGTACAACGGATGCGGTGGTTTCATCGCTCGACTTTATGCCTACTTTTGCCGAAATATCCGGAGCAACACTGCCGGATCGGGAATTGGACGGGCAGTCGATGACATCGTTGATTGAAACCGGTACAATGAAAAGGGCGAAGCCATTAACCTGGGCTTTCTACAACGCCTTGAATGAACACCGGGTTGCCATGCGCACCGACGACTGGAAAATACTGTGCCGTCTGAAAAACGACACCACTTACCTCCCGATGATCAACAACTTGTATAAAGGAAATGAAGCGTTTGTAAAAGAAGCCGATTTGGTCGATTTCGAGTTGTATAATATGAACGAAGACATTAGCGAAGCTGAAAATGTAGCTGAAAAATATCCCGAAGTTTTCGAACAAATGAAAACACAATTAAAGTCGGAATATGCCAATTTGCTGGATGGCAGTTTTATTTGGGAACGAAAGGAAGAATAGCTTAAGGTGAATTCATATGAAGTCGAAAATTCTATTTGCTTTTTTGTTTGTAACAAACGTACTGCTTGCGAAAGATATTTACGTTTCGCCTTTGGGTGACGACACCGGCGATGGCTCAAAAACGAACCCGTTTGCCAGCTTTGAACGAGCCGTTTCCGAAGCCCGTAAATTTGCGGGAAAAGAGGCTGTTTCAGTTTGGTTTAAAGAGGGAACATACTACCTGAATGAAACCATCGAACTTGGAAATGAATGGTCGGGAACAGCTGAGAACCCGGTTGTTTTCTCCGCTGTGCCGGGCGCCAGGGTTGTTGTTAAAGGTTCGCAGGTGATCGATCAGCTAATTTGGAGCGAATACAAGGAGGGGGTTTTTGTAGCCAAAGTTCCGGCCGGCTTGCAGTTCGACCAGCTGTTTATCGACGGCGAAAGGCAAATACGGGCGCGCTTTCCAAATTTCGACTATCAAAACCCAATTCGTGGCGGTAAAGGTTATGCAACCGTAACCGGTGGAACAAACAACCGCTACGATAGCTGGTTTTCATTCGATCCGGAGACCTTTTCGGGCAGAACATGGCAGAAGCCCGAAACAGGGATTGTTCACGCGTTTCAGAGCCACAATTGGGGAAATATGCAGTATCGTGTGAAAGCGGTCGATCGAACAGAAAATAAAATACTACTTGCTGAAGGTGGCTGGCAGTTGCAGCGGAACTACGGCATTGGTGGAAAGGGCCATGGTGCATCGGCCTTTTTCATAGAAAATATTTTTGAGGAGCTGGATGTTCCCGGAGAATGGTTTTTAGATGTTGAATCGAATTTGCTTTACTATTGCCCTTCAACCGGTATTAATTTGAATGAAGTTAGAGTCGAAGTTCCGGTGGTTAAAGACCTCATTCAACTCCGTGGAAGCAGTGACTCACCGGTGAAAAACATTCAACTTAAAGGATTTACGTTTACCCAATCGGCCTACACATTCATGGATGAATACGAACCGGTAGCTCGTGGCGACTGGGCCATTCATCGGGGAGGAGCCATTTTTATGGAAGGAGCTGAAAATTGCATTGTTGAAAATTGCAGTTTTGAACAGCTCGGTGGAAATGGTGTTTTTATGAGTTCGTATAACCGGAATAACCAGGTTAAAGGTTGTCGGTTTGTGCATACCGGCGAAAGTGCCGTTTGCTTTGTTGGTTCTCCTTCGGCCGTACGTTTTTATCAAACCTGGGACGACAAAGAGATTCTCGGCAAAGACTGGAACGCCATGCGCGAAGGAATGGATCTTGAGCCGGGACCCAAAACGCCTGATTATCCGAAGGATTGTGTCGTTGAGAACTGTATTATGCACGACTTTGGCGATGTTGGGAAACAAGTAGCCGGAGTTTATATTTCCATGAGTCACAAAATCAGGGCATCGCACAATACCATTTTCAACTGTCCGCGTGCCGGAATTTGTATTAACGACGGAACCTGGGGTGGACATATCATTGAGCATTGCGACATTTGGGAAACCGTTCGCGAAACGGGCGAACACGGCCCGTTCAATTCGTGGGGGCGCGAGCGACAATGGAACGGTTCGCGTGGAACCGACGAACAGTTTCTAAAGGAACTAACAAAACTCGATGCCATCGATTATGTGATTGTCAGAAATAACCGCATTGCCAACTATCGTAAATCCATTAGTGCCGGAAACTGGACAATCGATTTGGATGACGGTTCGAGCTACTTCGAAATTTATAACAACCTGAATCTCGGGTCTACCATCAAATTGCGCGATGGAATGGCCCGCAAAGTTTTTAACAATATTACAGTGAGCGCCGTTCCGCTGGGCTGGCATGTGTGGCCCAAAGAATCGCAGGATGAAATTTATCAGAACATCTTTGTCATATCGGGAGCCGTACCCGGAAAAGCTGAATCGACACGAAATTTCATTCGCCCTGTTGCCCTGCCAACCGAAACGAAATGGAGTACAAACTACGATCGAAACTTGTATTGGAACATCAATCATCCCGATGATTTTTTAGTGACTGAAAAATTGGACATGGAAGACTGGAAACAGGAAGGCTATGATGTGAATTCGGTTGTTGCTGACCCTCTGTTTGTTGATCCCGCGAATGGAAATTATCAGGTTCGTGAAAGTTCACCGGCCCTGAAATTAGGGTTCAAAAACTTCCCAATGGATGAGTTTGGGCATCAGATGACTCGTATCATTCCGTTTGGCGGAGAGTTTGCCGAAGAACAAAAAGTGACCTTGAAGGCTGACAGGCGCGCAGGCGATGGAGCAAGGATTTATTTTACAGTTGATGGTTCGGAACCTACCGTTTTTTCACCGGAATATACCGACGCCATTCAACTTAAAAATTCAACGCTGATTAAAGCACAAACGTTCGATGCCAATAATCTTCCGGTGGGATTTACTGCCGAAGCAAGGTTTACGAAAGTAAAAAAGGTAATTTCCCCGAGTTGGTACAACACTCTAATAGCCGGAAAATTTCAGGTTACAACGGGCGAAGCGTCAACCAAAGCACTCGAAATGGACGTGCATGGAGCTCTTCTGGTGAATATTGCCGATGATCCGGATTTGATAGATGCTACCGGCGGCTACAACTTCGGTTGTTACATCAAATCATTTGCGGCAGGGAAGGCAACCATGTGGGTGGATGCCGGGCTAGAGACTGACTGGGTGATTCAGCAGGTGAATGGTGAAAAAGTGCAACGTATAGCCGATTTAAATCAGATGATATTAACGTTGCAGGGACAGATTATAACAGTCACTGCCGTAAGAGATTACAAATCAAAGAAGTTTAAGGTGCAAGTTCCGAAGCTTTGAAAAAAAATAGTAGTAGCGATCGGAGAAAAAGGAAAGTAATATGAAGAAATTTTTGACAGGAATCATTTTAATGATGGTTGCAGCAGGTAGTATGCAAGCCCAGAAAATAAATTGTGACAAACTCGACGGTGATCGCCGCCAACCCATTGAGTTGACCTACAAGGTGGTTAATAGCGACACGCTTGATTTGATTTTAAGGTATCCGCCTAAGTTCAAACAATCGAAAACCTACCCAACCATCATCTTCTTTTTTGGAGGTGGCTGGAATGGAGGAACAGTAGATCAATTTAAACCTCAGGCGGAGTATTTCGCAGAACGGGGAATGATAACTGTACTAGCCGACTATCGGGTAAAATCACGGCATAAAACATCCCCCTACGAAGCGGTGGCCGATGCCAAATCTGCAATCCGATTTTTACGTCAGCACGCTGATGAATTGAATATCAATCCGGAAAAAATAGCGGCATCAGGTGGTTCAGCAGGTGGACATTTGGCTGCGACTTGTGGCGTTTGTCCCGGCTTGGATGAGCACGGAGAGGATTTAGCAGTGAGCTCAAGAGCGAATGCGTTGGTGTTGTTTAACCCGGTGTTTGACAATGGGCCCGATGGGTTCGAACATAAGCGCATGGGCGACCGGTGGATGGAAATTTCGCCTGCCCACAACATCAAAAAGGGAACACCGCCAACGATTGTGTTTTTAGGTCGCGAAGATCACCTTATCCCTGCCTCTGTTGCCGAAAATTATAAGCAAAAAATGGAGGAAGTTGGTAGTCGTTGCGACTTGTTTTTGTACGATGGAGCAGGACATGGTTTTTTTAATAACGACAAATACGAAGGTGAGTTTTTCAAGAAAACAGTCCACGAAGCCGACTTGTTTTTGAAGTCGTTAAAGTATCTCAAAGGAAAACCAGGAATGTAAAATAAAGAGCGAAAAAGATCGGTTTTCGTGGCAGAGACGCTGTTTTTAGTGCCTGTTTGTTGCCACGGCGAGGGGGTGGTTTCTGCCTTGTTGCATGGCTGTTTATTCGGTCGCAACTCAATTGGAACGTATAGGAATATTGGATGAATGATGAAATAATGAATTGACTATGAATCGACTAATTTATAATACAGCTTTTTTAATCGTCGTGTTAATTGTTGGCGGAAGCTGTAATTGTTTTTTGAATGCTCAGGATAAAGCAAAAGCTCCTTTAATTCTGGATATGGTCCACCATAATCCCGGTGAGGAACCCTATAAGTCGGTGTACAACAATCCGGTGGTGATTAAAGAAATGGGCTACAACGGGAAAGTCTATTTTCTGTTCGAGTCGCCTGCGCTGGCAATCAATTGGGAATCGGTCGATCCTGATATTTTGCCTAAAGGATCGCCGGATCGGCGTTGGGTGGACGAAAAGGCGGCTCAGATTAGAACGATGCATGCGGCCTGTAAAGATCAGCAAATGAGTATCTATGCCATGTCGGATCTGGTTTTGTTTCCGAACCGGCTGATTGAGAAATATGGTTTGCAAGAAACGTTTGGAGACCCTAAAAATCCGCAAACCGAACGCTTTGTACGTGCTCAAATAAATGAAATGTTCGATCAGTTTCCCGATTTGGATGGCTTGGTGGTGCGTATTGGCGAAACCTATTTGCACGATGCACCCTTTCATAAAGGGGCGATTGATGACAAAAATAATCCGGAAAAAACTATTGTTCCCCTCATTCAGATTTTGCGCGAAGAGATTTGTGTGAAGCGGGATAAACAACTAATTTTTCGCACCTGGGGTTCGTTTGATGTCAATTTGGATGATTATCTGGCCGTTAGTGATGCCATTGAACCACACGATAATTTGATCATCAGTGTGAAACATTGCGAAGGTGATTTCCATCGGGCAAATGCTTTTAGTAAGGTCATCGGGCAAGGAAGACATCCGCAGATTATTGAAGTGCAATGTGCCCGCGAGTACGAAGGAAAAGGGGCCTATCCAAATTACATTCCCAATGGTGTTATCAACGGATTTGAAGAGCATGCCCGAATGCCTGAAGACGAAATCAACAGCATTGGCGAATTTGTTGAGAAAACCCCCGGCTTATATGCCGGAATCTGGACATGGACGCGTGGTGGCGGATGGGACGGCCCGTATATAAAAAATGAAATGTGGTGCGATATCAATGCCTGGGTGATGGCTCAATGGGCAAAGGATCCATCCCAAAGCGAGGAGGCTGTCTTCAATCGGTATGCCACAGAGCGTTTAAACTTAACCGGTAAAGACATTGCGAACTTCAGGAGGCTTTGTTTGCTTTCCGAAGAAGCGGTGGTGCGTGGACGAAACACCACTCACAGAGACATAAACCCATGGTGGACCAGAGACCAGGGAATTGGTTGGCCTCCAACACCTGCCGATGCCGAAGGACAACTGAGAAATCTGAACCAAAAGGACGAGTCGATTGCCAAATGGAAGGAGATTGTTAAGCTCGCAAAATCGATTAAATGGGATAGCCCCAAAAACCGTGAGCATGCCATAGCATCAGCTGAATACGGGCTGGGGTTGTTTAAAATTTATCGTACGCTGGTTTATATGTCGTATGCCGATAGTCAGGGCGATAAAAAGGGGGTTCAGAAATGGATCAAAGCCTACGACAAAGCCTGGGAGCAATACAATAAGCTTCCGGAAGAGTATCAATCAGTGGCTACTTTATACACGCAGGACTATAAACGGCACATTGGTAATCATGCAGATACTAAGGTGAATACACTTCGGTAATAACAAAATTCCTCCTGGCCAAATATGTAAAACAAAGCCTAAACCGGTAACAATTTCAGGATGAAATGTATCGGGTACAGCATGGAGGTAGGGTGATAAATCACAAGACTAACTAACTTGAAAATCAGTGTGAAAATAAATCAGGTTGTCCTTTTGGCGGCTTTAGTTCTGCTGTTGACTACGGCAATTGGTCTGGCACAGGCAAAAAAGCACGAGACCTATCCGCTAAAACCAGGTGTAGCAGTTCCTGCATCGGAGAACCTGATTTATTCTAAGCTGGTAAATGGCGAACCTGCTATTGATTGGGATCAGCTGGAAGGTTCATTGAAGTTTATTCAGTCGGAATACGACTGTTCCGATTTTCGATTGGTGAATCTGATCCGCATTTTATACCAATTCGAAAATGAAATTCCCAGTGAATCCAAACAGAAGATTGAAACGGTTTTGTTTGGGTTTCGATACTGGTGGGATGAGCCCGGAGGCAACAGCATGTGCTATTGGAGCGAAAATCATCAGATTTTATTCGCTTCGGCTGAATACCTGATTGGGCAAAAATACCCCGATACCATTTTCGGAAACTCCGGTTTTAAAGGAATGGAACATCGCGATAAGGCACGCCAACGGGTTTTAGATTGGCTAAAGATGCGATGGGATTACGGATTTTCGGAATTCTACTCAAGTGTTTATTACAAAGAAGATATTGCGGCTCTGCTCAATTTAATCGATTTCTCGGAGGACGAAGAAGTGCGTATCAAGAGTGAAATAATTATGGATTTGATTCTTTACGATATCGCTTCGCAAAAATGCAATTCCATGTTTATTTCTGCCAGTGGAAGGGCGTACGAACGAAATCGGAAGGGAGGGGAATCGGGTAATTTCGATGGGTTAACCGATTTCTTGTGGGGCAATGCAAGCAATTTGAAATCGGCCATGATGTATGGTTTTAAGAAAACCGGGTACCAATTGCCTCCGGTTTTAAAAGCCATTGGCAACGATACAAGTACCGTCATTATTAAACAAAGCAATGGGCTAAACCTGACAGAACTGAAGTCCGAAGATTTTAAAGGAACCGACAACCGCTCAATGATGATGCAATGGGGAATGGAAGCATTTGTCAACCCCTCGGTGGTGCGGAGTTCACTCAACCATATTCGTGCAAACCGTATGTTTTCCAATCATTTCTTGAAAGATTTCCGAAAGCTTGATTTTGCCTTAATCAGATGGTTGCACCTTGAACCTTTGCTGATGAAGCTTCTGAACTTGCAGGCAAAGGGAACGGTCATCCAACGCGGAAATACCTATACCTACAAAACCGCTGATTACAGCATGTATACGGTACAGCACCATCAGCCGGGCGATTTTGGCAGTCAGCACCACATTTTTGGGGTAAATATCGACGACCATTTTGCGGTGTATCATACCCATCCGGCTGCCTCTAAAGGGGCAAAAACCGATTCACCCGACTATACCGTAGGATATGGTTACCTGCCGGCATCGGTTCAGGATAAAAACGTGAACCTCTCCATTTACCGGCTACCAAAGCGCAAGGGATGGATGGAAAAAGAACTCCTGCAGTTTACCTATGCTTATTTTCCTGTTGAAAAATTCGACTCTGCTCTGGTGGACGGGAATTACGCTTTTGGGCAAAAAGGTGATACCTATTGTGCCTTTATCGGAAAAAATAATTTCGGGTTCACCGGAAACGATACCAGCGAGTTAATTCAACCGGGCAACCAGGTGTTTTGGGTTACTTTGGCGGGTTCAAAAAAACAGGATGGCAGCTTTGGATCGTTCATCCGAAAAGTGAAAAGCAGCGAGGTGGTCTTCAATGAAAGGAAAAGCGAGCTGCGTTTCCGGCTTGGGGACGAGGAGTATCTGTATGCTTTTAACGAAGGCCTGACAAAAAATACTCAGTTGGTAGAGACGAATTACAGGCGCTTCGACTCGCCCTACATCGTGGCCGACGCGAAAGCCGAACGTTTGCTGTTCTCGTTTCAGAACGACACTCTTTCGCTTGATTTTGAAAAGCTAAAGAGAAGTTACACTACGCCATAGATTAGATCGCTCTGTTGCTGGTGAAGGATTCGGTTCATCAGTCGGGGAATGATGATTTAAACAAACAAATTGTACTTTTAAGTAGAAACCTAAAAAACAATATAATGAACCAACTTAAGAAACTATTATCGGTCATCCTGTTATTTATTCTCGCGGTAAACACAGGATATTCACAAAAGCCATCCGAGCCCGTAAAATTGGATGATAACCAGCGAATGGCCTGGTGGCGCGATGCCGGTTTTGGCATGTTTATCCATTGGGGAGCCTATGCAATTCCTGGTGGCGAACGTAACGGTAAGGTCTGCGGAGGCGGAGCCGAATGGATCATGGATAAACTGGATTACACCATTGAAGACTACGAAAAAGAAGTGGTTGCAAAGTTTAACCCGGTTCAGTTTGATGCTGATGCATGGGTGAGCATGGCCAAAAATGCCGGGATGAAATACATTGTGCTAACCTCAAAGCACCACGACGGATTTTGTTTGTGGGACTCAAAAATAACCGATTACGATGTGATGGAAGCATCGCCTTTTAAGCGCGACATTGTAAAAGAACTGGCCGAGGCATGTGCAAAGCAGGGAATCCGGTTTTGTTTGTATCATTCCATCGTCGACTGGCACCATCCGCAAGCACAAGCGCCGTTGTACCCCAACTATAATGCCGGCCAAAAAGATCAGTCGGTCGTAAATCCGGAGTTTCCGAAGTATTTCGAAAACTACCTGAAACCTCAGGTAAAAGAATTGCTGACCAACTATGGCGATATTGGCGTGGTTTGGTTCGATGGCGATTGGATTGCCGATTATACAACCGAAATGGGGAAGGAATTCTACAATTTTATTCGTGAAATTCAACCCAATACCATTGTGAACAATCGCGTTGACAAAGGTCGCATGGGAATGGAAGGAATGGACAAAGAAGGAGATTTTGCCGGTGACTTCGGAACACCCGAACAAGAAATCCCGGCAACCGGAATAGATTCGGACTGGGAAGCTTGCATGACCATGAATGGATCGTGGGGGTACAAACCATCGGATACAAATTGGAAGAGCAGCGAAATGCTCATTCAACATTTGGTGGATATTGTTTCGAAAGGTGGAAATTTCTTGCTGAATGTCGGGCCCGATGCGCAAGGACTGTTCCCGGCCGAAAGTGTTGAACGCTTGGCTGCTATTGGCGAATGGACAAAAGCGAACGGCGAGGCTATCTATGGCGCGAAAGCCAGCCCGTTCGAACGCCCCAAATGGGGCCGCTTCACCAGTAAACGGGGGGTGCTTTTTGCCCATATTTTTGATTGGCCAACGGATAAACAGATTCAAATTGATAATAGCCTGAAAGTTACAAAGGCTTATTTGTTGGCAGATCCTGACAAGTTGCTCGAAATTAAAGAGTCAGCCCAAGGTGATTATATTCTGTTGCCGGAAGTTGCTCCGGATACGATCGCGTCGGTTATTAAAATTGAAGTGATTCCGTCGGAAGACTGGGCTAATCTGACAAAATATGGTAAAGCAAACGCCAATTTGCCGGCACCTGCCGCCAACGAAAACCGGGTGGTGTTTATGGGCAACTCAATTACTGAAGGATGGGTAAAGTATCATCCTGAATTTTTTGATGAGAATCCGTATGTCGGACGCGGAATAAGCGGACAAACGACTGCGCAAATGTTGATTCGCTTTCGTCCCGACGTCATTAACCTGAAACCTAAAGTGGTCGTAATTCTTGCCGGAACAAACGATATTGCCGCCAATCGTGGCCAGCAAACCTTGGATCAAATTGCCGGAAATATCTTCTCAATGGCCGAGTTGGCTAAGGCGAACGGAATAAAAGTGGTGTTGTCGTCAACTCTTCCGGCGTCCAGCTATTCGTGGCGCCCCGCCATTAATCCGGCCGATAAAATTATCGAGCTGAATAACATGATCAAATCGTATGCAGAAAAGAACGACATCGTTTATCTGGACTACTATTCGGCGATGGTGAACGACAGCAAAGGGCTGATCAAAGAGTATGGTCGCGATAGCGTTCACCCAAATGTTGAAGGTTATAACGTGATGGAAACGTTAGTGAAAAAAGCCATTGAAAAGGCGCTGCAACAAACCGAAAAATAAATTCGAATGATTAAATATACCTACCTATTTTTAACTGTTTTGTTTTGCTTTTCGTGCGGCGTACATGCCCAAAAAAACTCAACAGGCGATCGGGGAAATCACCCGCGCATCTACGGAACCAGTGAGATGCAAGCAGAATTTGCTGCGACTACCGACCAGGTTGAATGGAAAAAGCAGATAGTTGAAAAGAAAAAAGAAACGATTGATAAATATATCGATCTCTGTGCGTCGGATCCGGAATGGTTGGTTTCCCGCTTGCAAATGAATTGGAACACAAAGCATGATAGAGTGTTTCTGAAAGGTGGCAAGTTCTCCCATTCCGAAGGTGAAGCGCCTGTTCCTACCGTTCGTTTTTCGGGTACCCGCGATTGGGCAAGCAACTACGCGTCGCCTTCGCTCGAAGATATTCAACCGTATTTTGATGACCCGCGCGGAATGTACCTGAAAAACCGTAAAACCAATGAAATGGAATGGGTGCACCCCTCAGAAACCGGACATATTATCGAAGGAATCAATGCCCGGATAATGGGGCTGGTTGAGGATGCTGCCTTTTTGTACTGGCTGACGGGCGACACCAAATATGCCGATTTTGCCTTCCCGGTTTACGATACTTACATGAAAGGAATGTACTATCGCGAGGCTCCTGTTGATCTCGAGAATTCAAGTCAGCAAAATATCTCTGGCCTTGCGACCTTCGAAGTCATTCACGAGCAAATTGTCACTGAACTTGCCGTGAGCTACGATTTCCTGTTCAACTATTTGACCGACAAAGGGTATGATTTGGACATGTCGGCAGCTGTTTTTCAAAAATGGGGCGACCAGATTATCAAAAACGGGATTCCGGATAACAACTGGAACTTTTTTCAAGCTCGTTTCCTAACTTATATTGCGCTGGCACTCGACGATAACTCTTATTACGAGAATGGAAAAGGCCAGCAATATTACCTCGACCACACATTTACTGTTTCTACCGACCGCCAAATTGCCCTGAAAGAGGCGATTCTTAATTACGACCAGCAGAACGGAATGTGGCCCGAATGTGCTTCGTATTCAATGCATGTAACTTCAACTTTGCTTGAAATTCTAACGGTGCTCGATAATGTCACTAATGTGAACGAGTTCGAAAATTTCCCGATTGTTGAGAAAGCTACGTTAGCTGCTTTTCAATATTTATTTCCCAATGGATATGTGGTTGGTTTTGGCGATTCGCGCCACCTGACGATCCCTGCGGAGAGTTTCGAATTTTTGATTGCAAACTACCGGAAGTACGGAAAGAAGGAACAGGAAAAGCAAATTACAGCCTTGTATAATCCGGGCGAAAAAACCAGAGGGAAGGATTTATTTGAACTGTTTTTTTATGTCGATGAGCTGGTTCAGCCCGGCGAAATAAAAACCGACGAACTGATTGCGAACTTAACGTCGCCAACTTTTTATGCGCCCAATGTGAGTTGGTTCATGCAGCGAATGGGAACCGGGTCGGACGCTACAGTGGTTTCAACTGTTGGGGGTTTCGGAAATCATGCCCATGCAAATGGTGTTGCTTTGGAACTGTATGCCAACAATTATGTGCTTGCACCCGAAATGGGCAAAGGCCCCAGTTACTGGCACGAAGATCACCGGAACTATTACTCGCGTTATCCGGCACACAATACGGTTGTGGTCGACGGAATTTCCGACAGCGAGGCCATGCGCGTGGAGCATCCGTTTACATTGGACAATCATTTCCCGGAGTCGGGCGACCGTAATAACGTTTTCAGGCAGGTAACGTTTTCAAAGGTTTCGTTTGTCGAACCAACCACACTGGCCAACCAACAACGCTTAACGGCAATTATAAACAGTGAATCAGGGAAAGCATATGTGTTCGATGTGTTTCGTTCCGAAAGGCCGGGAAGAGAAGAGCAAAAGCACGAATACTTTTTCCATAGCCTCGGACAATCGCTGAACTTCTTTTATGAAGATGGCAGGCCGCTTTCGCTAAAACCGTCAGCACAATTAAACACTGCCGGCAATTTAAAAGCTTACGACTATTTTACCGACGAAAAGTCGTTCGCCTCCACCGAAAATGTAAACGCTCAATTTAAACTCGAAAGTAAAGGAAATGCTGCCAGTTTGATGAATGTGTGGATCAAAGGGGGAGAGAACCGCCACTATTTTTCGGTGAACGGACCAAAGTCGAACGCGATTGAGAAAGGAACGGCTCCCGTAGAAATGCTTGATGCAAAAGTCCCGACAATGGTTATCCGCAAAAACGGGGAGGCCTGGAACAATCCTTTTGTTGCCGTTTACAATCCGGTGCTGGAAGGAGAAAAGCAAGTGATTTCGATGGTTGCTTATCCCAAACTTGTTTCTAATCCGTCAGCACAGCTTGTTCGGGTTACTCACGAGAAAGAAAGCACGGTTGATTTTATCGTGGCTACATCATCGGAGAACGACATTGTGAAAACCGACGATTTTTATCAAAAAGGACTATTGAGCATTACCCGTGAAAACGCGAGTGACCCTGAATTTATTTTTGCAGCCGGTGTGACTCGTTACTCGCGGAATGGTTGGGAGTTTCTCAGCGTTCGAGAGCCCGTTACCCTATCGATCGAAAAGTGTGATCGTGGGTTCGAAATTCAAAACGATGAGGCTGTTTTAATTGGAATGCCTGAAACGATTAATCCCGATTTTGTGGAATTATATGCTGATGGTAAACTCATTGAAACTCGTAAAGGAGTTAGAAACCGGAACAATCCGGATCGGGTGGACTTTCGATTTGAGAAGCCTTTTGAAAGAGCCGTAATTGTATTGAAAAAATAAACGATATGCATAGTTCAAACCAAAGAATATTGAAACGTCGCCTGAGTCAACTGGCTGTTATCGCCATAATTCTGACCGCTAGTTCAGGCATGAAAAGCAAGAATGATTCGATCTACAAGAATGGGTGGATCGATTTTAATAAAAATGGTGTGAAGGATGTTTTTGAAGATCCAACACAGAAGGTGGACGATCGGGTGAATAATCTGATTTCGCTGATGAATGTGGATGAGAAAACCTGTCAGCTGACAACTCTCTACGGATATTCGCGGGTGTTGGAGGATGAAATGCCCAACGAAAAATGGAAGAGCCGCGTCTGGAAAGACGGTATCGGTAATATTGATGAACACCTGAATACGATCGCCGGTCGCGCTTCAACCGATACTGAATTTGCTTACCCGTACAGTAAACACGCCGAAGCGATTAATACCGTACAAAAGTGGTTTGTCGAAGAAACCCGAATGGGTATTCCGGTTGATTTTACCAATGAGGGCATTCATGGGTTGTGTCATAAAAAAGCCACACCGCTGCCGGCTCCAATTGGGATTGGATCAACCTGGAACACCGATTTAGTGCGCCAGGCCGGAGAGATGGTCGGACGAGAAGCCAAAGCGTTGGGCTACACCAATGTTTACGCGCCGATATTGGATGTGGCAACCGACCAGCGCTGGGGGCGTGTTTTGGAGTGTTACGGGGAAGAACCCTATCACATTGCCGAAATGGGGAAACAGATGACGCTGGGTATTCAATCCCAAGGTGTGGCTTCAACCATAAAACATTTCGCGGTTTACAGCATCCCCAAAGGAGCTCGCGATGGCGATGCCCGTACCGATCCGCATGTAGCACCGCGCGAAATGCATCAGCTATACATGTATCCGTTCCGACGGGTAATTCAGGAGGCCAATCCAATGGGCGTTATGAGTAGTTACAACGACTACGACGGTGTTCCGGTTACTTCGAGCTACTATTTTTTAACCGAACTGTTGCGGCAACAATATGGATTTAAGGGCTATGTGGTTTCCGACAGCGAAGCCGTTGAGTATGTGTCAGAGAAACACCATGTGGCTGCCGACTACAAAGAGGCTGTGCGGCAGGTGATTGAAGCCGGATTGAATGTGCGGACAACTTTTCGCACACCCGAATCGTTTATCGAGCCGTTGCGCGAATTGGTTCACGAGGGAAAACTGTCGATGAAAACGCTTGACTCGCGCGTTGCCGATGTGTTGAGGGTGAAATTTGAACTGGGCTTGTTCGATCAGCCTTATGTTGAAAATACAGCTGCGGCCGACCAATTGGTACATACCGATGCTGATGCGGCTTTGTCGAAAAAAATCAATCAGCAATCGCTGGTATTGCTGAAAAACGAAAACAATCTCCTTCCCTTAGAGATTGAGAAGATGCAGAAAATATTGGTTACAGGCCCCTTGGCCGACGAACTCAATTATACTTTTAGCAGGTATGGTCCGGCCGATAACCCGTCGACTTCGGTGTATCAGGGAATCAAAAATTATGTCGGTGACAAGGCACAGGTCGTTTACGAAAAAGGGTGCGATGTTGTTGATCCCGATTGGCCTGGAAGTGAGATTATTCCGGTGCCACTTTCCGATAACGAGCAAGCCGATATTGCTGCTGCTGTTGAAAAAGCCAAACAATCGGATGTAATTATTGCGGTGGTTGGCGAAGATGAAGAACGGGTTGGCGAAACTAAATCGCGCACCAGCTTGGGCTTGCCCGGAAGGCAGTTTCAGCTGTTGCAAGCCTTGCATGCCACCGGAAAACCGGTTGTGCTGGTGCTGATTAACGGACAACCACTGACGATTAACTGGGAGAACAAATTCATACCGGCAATCCTGGAAGCTTGGTTTCCAAGTACGGATGGCGGAACTGTGATTGCTGAAACGCTTTTTGGCGCGTATAATCCGGGTGGAAAACTTTCGGTAACTTTCCCCAAAGCGGTTGGCCAAATTCCTTTAAACTTCCCCTTTAAACCGGGATCCCAAGCCGGACAACCGGGCGAAGGACCAAATGGCTACGGAAATACGCGGGTAATTGGTCCGCTCTATCCGTTTGGCTACGGACTTAGTTATACAACCTTTGAGTACAGCAACCTCGCGCTGAGTGATACCGTGATCTATTCGCAGGATGATGTGCTTGTAACGTTTAACGTCACGAATACCGGCAAGCGGGAAGGCGACGAAATTGTTCAGCTTTATCTAAAGGATGAGGTAAGCAGTGTAACGACCTACGAATCGCAGTTGCGGGGCTTCGAACGGGTGCATTTAAAACCGGGCGAAACAAAAACGCTTTCGTTTACACTGCATCCCGACGATTTAAAACTGCTGGATGAAAATATGAACTGGACGGTGGAACCGGGAAGTTTTAAAGTGATGGTTGGAAGCTCGTCTGTTGACATTCATTTAAGTGTCGGATTCGAAGTAAAACGAAATTAATGTCGATGCAGATGGCCGGTTAGTTGGTTGTTGCAGCCAGGTGCAGTTTGAGGCCGGATGTTGCGAATAAGGTCGGTTTGAAGCTCGGATTGATTCTCGTCAAGCGATTCAACCGGTCTCATTTTATTCTCTAACGGAAATTTTCACGTGCGATTCACCTGAATTGTTTGTATTTTCGGGCAAAAATTGACGCGAATGGACGGACGGAAACGATCGAATATTAAAATTGAAAGCCATGTTGAGATTGTACAAAAACAAGATCAGCGCTCCGGTGAATTAACCGAGGGCTATGTGGCACAAATCCTGACGAAGTCGCCCAACCACCCGCATGGCATTAAAGTTAGGCTCGAAACAGGAGAGGTTGGCCGGGTGCAAACTATTTTGGCTGACGACTAAATATGAAACAAATGAAGGTAGTTGCAACCAATATCGGGCAGGCTGTTGAGATTGAATGGCAAGGCGCGAAAGAAATGTCGGGTTTGTACAAATATCCGGTGGATGAGCCGATTTATTTGGGGAAAGAAGACGTTGTGAAAGATCAGGTGATGGATCGAAAATATCATGGTGGCGAAGAGAAAGCTTGCTATTTATATTCGGCTGATCACTACAATTGGTGGAAAGAACGATATCCCGAGGCGGATTGGGAACTGGGTTTTTTCGGCGAAAATATTACTGTTGAGGGGATTGATGAGTCGACCATTCGGATCGGTGATATTTTTCAATTGGGCGATGCTGTTGTTCAGGTTACTCAACCGCGGCAACCCTGCTATAAATTGGGAATTCGTGCCAACAACCAGCAAATTGTGAGCGATTTCTGGGATTCGCCTTATCCGGGTGTTTATGTTCGGGTGGTTAAAGAAGGAGCCGTTCAGAAAGGCGATGAGATGGTTTTACTTGAAACTGTTTCCGACAACATGACCTTAGCCGAAGTTTTTGTCTTGTTCACGCGGGAGCGCGGCAATGTTGAAAGACTTCGTGAGGCTGTTGCTATCCCCGAGATGGCGGCTTCGTGTCGGAAGGATTTGAGTAAACGATTGGCTTATGCCGAGCAGAATTCGTAGCCGGAAACAGGCGACGTAATTTCATCGGTATTAAATCAGAATTGCAAAATCTTCCGAGAACCTGTTTGGGAAGTTTCAAAAAAAAACGAATTGATAGAAAGATCAATAGCGTATTCGGAGATAAATTTCCGATGACGCTATTGATCTTTTTTTTTACGAGATTAATTTCAATGCCTCCTGTACGCTGTCGACAGGTAGTTTGCAACTGGAGTTTTCGCATACAAAAATGCGGGTTTTCCCAGCTGTAATTCGGTTGTGTAAAAGCGGAAGTGTTTCCTCTTTTCCCGGGCAGAACATGCAGTTGGGCAGGTAATGTAGTTGTAATTCCAAGGCTAGTTTTAACGCGTCGCTGCCCGCAATGGCAATTTCATATTGGTGGGCACTTAAGCTCAATGCTAAATTCAGCCAGTTGGCGTGCCCCGACGGATAGTGCAGCAGGCTTTCGCTTACGACCATCATCATGGCTTTGGCTGTAATCTGGTAGTGCCGCTTATCAAGCAAATGTCCCAATCGGTTCAGGTTGTTCGCCATAACCGAGTTTGAAGCGGGAATCACGTTGTCCTGCACTTCAATGCTCCTGCTGATCAGGTCTTTCTGGCTGTCGCGGCTAAAATGAAAGATCGTTCGTTTCTCATTGTAAAATTCCCGGAAGCAAGTGGTACACAAACCGTCGGCTTGAGTCAGGTAATTTGGCTTTCCCGTCAGCTCAAAAAGGTCAATCAACGCCTGGATAACCAGAGCATAATCTTCCAGAAATCCGTCGATCCGGGCAATGCCGTTCTTATAAGAATGCAGCAGGATTCCTGGTTCGGGCTGAAGGTTTTTCGTCAGGAATTCCATCGTATTCTCCGCAAGCTCGAGGTATCTTTTCTCTCCAAATGCTTTGTAGCAATCGGTCAGTCCGCTAATTACCAGTGCATTCCACGAAGTCAGAATTTTATCATCGAGCCCCGGCCTAACCCGCTCGTTTCGGGCCATATTCAGTTTCGCTTTCCAGGTCGTAATTTTTAATTGAAGGATTTCCGGATCGAGTGCATGGGCTTTGGCAAACGACTGATCGGTTTGGCGGCGAAGCAAAATGTAATTGCCGTCTTCCCAATAGCCTTTTTCGTTTACGTTGAAGTAGTCGGAGAATAAGTTGAAATCGGTGCCGATAATTTGCTGAAGCTCTTCCTTTTTCCACACATAAAACTTGCCTTCCACCCCCTCGCTATCGGCATCCAGCGAAGAATAAAACCCATGATCGGGAGAAAGCATTTCCCGTGTTAACCAGCCAGTCGTTTCGCTTACCACCTGGCGATACAGTTCATTTTTGAACTTCCGGTAGGCTTGGGCATACAAACTCAGCAGTTGTCCGTTGTCGTAAAGCATTTTCTCAAAATGGGGAACTTTCCAAAACGAGTCGGTCGAATAGCGGGAAAATCCGCCACCAATTTGGTCGTAGATGCCACCCAGCGCCATTTTCTCCAAGCTTGTTATCACATGGGCCTCAGCTAAGGTGTCGTTTTGCTGATGAGCCCAACGCAAAAGGAATCTCAGGTTCACCGGCATCATAAATTTCGGCGCACCCCGACTGCCTCCTTCTTCCAGATCGAAACTAGTTGTCCATGATTTTATGGCTGTTGTTAGTTTCTCGGTATCTATTTTGTGAACTTCGTTGGTCACGGGGATCAGAGCGGTTTGGTTGATTCCTTCGGTCAGCTTTTCAGCATACTCCGTCGTTTTGTCCGGATTATTTTGATGATAATCAGCTATCTGTTGTAGCGTGTGTTGCCAGGCCTCCTTCGTAAAGTAAGTGCCTCCCCAGATTGGTCTCCCATCGGGCAACGCGACCGCATTTAGGGGCCAACCGCCTCGTTGGGTCATCAGTTGCACTGCTGTCATGTAAATATGATCGATATCGGGGCGCTCTTCCCGGTCTACTTTTATACAAACAAAATGGCTGTTCATGAGTTCGGCAACGGTTTCATCCTCAAACGACTCGTGCTCCATCACGTGGCACCAATGGCAGGCCGCGTAGCCAATACTAATCAGCAGTAACTTGTTCTCAGTCTTTGCCTTTTCGAGAGCTGCTTCGCCCCACGGCATCCAGTTTACCGGGTTGTGAGCATGTTGCAACAGGTAGGGCGATGTTTCGTGGATGAGCTCGTTGGTGTGTTTGTGTGTTTGCATTTGTGTCGGCTTTCTATTTGTTGTGATCCCGGGAACAGCTGAGCGGGGCAAAAGTTTTAAATGATGGTCTTTTCTGACCCAAGGTTTTCACGGGTTGATTTTAAAGGAAATTTAAATGACAATTTCACCACGCAGGAAGGTTTTTGTTTTTCCTGCAATTAGCACCCGGTTGTTATTCATTGATACAAGCAGTTCGCCTCCACGTTTCGAAAGTTGGTGGGCCGTTAGTTCGCTTTTGCCCAAACGCTTTGCCCAGTATGGCGTGAGCATTGTGTGAGACGATCCCGTTACCGGGTCTTCATCAACACCAACTGCAGGAGCAAAAAAGCGGCTGACAAAATCAACGGTTTTTCCCGGAGCAGTCACGATCGTGCCACGCGTTTTAACTTTCATCAGCGTGTTGAAGTTGGGATTCATGTCGAGAATCTCTTTCTCGGTCTCAAACACCAGCATATAGTCGGTTTTACCTTTGTAGCAGGCTTCCGGAATTTTTCCCAGTGCCTGAATGATCAGGTTCGGAGCATCAACCGGCCTTACCACATCAACCGGAAAATCCAATTGTAGCAGGTCGTTCTTTTTAGTCACCCGAAGTGGCCCACTTTTGCTTTGAAATGTGATTTCGTTGCGCGGATCCTTGTGTTCCGTAAAAATTACATGGGCGCTAGCTAAGGTAGCATGCCCGCATAAGTTAACCTCTGCCTTTGGAGTGAACCATCGAACCTCAAATCCGTCCTCCGATGCGACGAAAAAGGCCGTTTCCGGCAAGTTGTTTTCCATCGCGATCAGTTGCATGGTTTCATCATCCAACCATCGGGTGAGTGGAATTACGGCTGCCGGATTACCCTTGAAAAGTCGCTCGGCAAAAGCGTCAACCTGAAAAAACGTAAGTTTCATATCGGGTGTTTTTAGTGGTGTCAACCAATTATTTAATCGCGATTCAACCCCGGACGAAGCATGACTATTTTTGGAACAAACGATAACAGCCCGAACTTCATGCACTCCAGGTTTTGTGTTTGAAACGACAACTTAAAACTTCATCGCAAGCTTCAGATTCAGTTTACGTTCAGTCAGGTAATTTGGTACGCCAAACATATCGCCATAGTTGCTGCTAACCCAAAAATACGAAACCGTGTTTTTAATTCCCAACAGATTTAAGACTTCTAAACTGAGCGAGAGATCTTTTATCGGTTTCAGGAATCCTTTTTTAGCAGCTGATGTTTCGGCACTAATAATTGATTTTGAGATCCCCAGATCGATGCGGCGGTATGGAGGCATTCGAAATGTATCCATATATCGTTCGCCATTGGGTGGGCCGGTTGGGAGGCGCGATCCGTAGAAGGCTGCCAGATGGACTTTGTAGCTTGGGTTTCCGGGAAAATAATCCTGAAAAAACAGGCTGAAAGTCAGGAACTGGTCTGTTGGGCGCGGAATCCAGCCATGTCCGTCGCCTTCAATGTTTTCTTTGGTTTGCAACAGCGAAATACTGGCCCACGATTGTATGCCGCTTACAAATTCGCCGTGGATGCTTAAATCGAGACCCGCTGCATATCCCTTGGCTTGCTGATCGGCCAAGTATCGAATCTGAACGTTTTCAACCTGATAGGGTGTCAGTCGCGAAAAATATTTAAAATACAGCTCGGATTTAAAACGAAACGGACGATCCCAGGCTTGAAACAGGTATTCACTTCCTGTAACTATTTGCCACGATTTTTGCGCTTTTACTTCGGGATGAATATTGCCTTCACGATCCTTAAGTTCCTTAAAGAATGGTGGTTGCGCGTATCCTCCTCCCGACAGGTGAAAGGTAAACTGCTTTTCCCATTGCGGAATGTAAGTGATTGAAACACGAGGACTAAACACTAACTCGCTGGAATAGTGCCGATAATTGGCGCGAATGCCCGAGGTGAGGTATAAATCGCCGGTATTTATCGGTACTGCCCAGGTGTCCTGAACATGAGCCGAGGCTTGCCAGGTTGTAAACTGGTTGTCGGTATTAACGGTTGAATACAGCAGAAGCTCCGAATCGGAATAGGGCAGGGAGTAGCCTGTTGAGTCGCGCATGACCCACTCGTTGACTTTGTCGTCAATTTCTTCGTGCTGGATCTTGAAACCCCAATTCAGCAAATGAAGATCCGAATTGTAGGCTCCTTTGTGGGTGAGGCTGTAAACTTTTGCATTCAATTTATTGCGGGCATGGTTCAAAAAGCTGCCGACTCCAAGGTTGAGTACACTGTCGCCGGTTCCGGCATTCGACCAGTCTTGCTCCAATTCATTTAAATAATATTCACCCAAAATATCGTAGTTTACTTCTTCTTTCGTTTGAAACGCAGAAGCAATCAGTTTGAGATTCAAATGGGCATTCGGGTGAAAGTTGAACGACAGCGCTCCCAGTTTCGTGTTAAAATGATCTTTTTCCTGCCCGTCAAAATAGACCTTGGTTTCAAGTGGTTGTGTCCAGGTTCCGAAGGTCGTGGTTCGGGTTTGAGGAATAAACAGGTAGTCGTTTTGAGCAATATTCCCCAAAAACGAAACTTCCCACGATTCGGAAACCCGATAGTTGACCATTGCCTGAAGGTCGGTGTACCTGGGATTGTAGTCACCATCTTCATCCAAACTGTTCAGTAAATAGCGATTGGTTTTGTATCGTGCGCCTCCAATAAAACTGAGCTTTTGGTTTTTGGTGGCATCTTCTACATGAAGCGAACCACCCAGCAAACTCGCAGAAGCTGATGCTCCAAAGCTGCTTGGCTTGCGATAGCGAATATCGAGCACCGAAGCCATTTTGTCGCCATATTTGGCATCGAATCCACCACTCGAAAACTCAATGGAAGAAACCAGATCTGAGTTGATAAAGCTCAGTCCTTCTTGTTGGCCGGAGCGAACCAGAAATGGCCGGTACACTTCAATATCGTTCACGTAAACCAGGTTTTCGTCGTAATTGCCCCCACGAACCGAGTATTGGGCGCTCAGTTCGTTGTTGGTTGAAACGCCCGGTAATGTTTTAATCAGGGCTTCTACCGCCCCCGAGGAGGCATCGGGAATGACTTGCCCGAATTGCGGATCAATGCGGGTCATGTTTTGCTGCCTTGCCTGACTGCTAACCTGCACCTCCTGAATATGTTCGCTGCTCTCGTCCAACAATAAATTCAGCTCAATTTCTTCTCCCGCTTTGGCATTTAGCCGTTTTTGGCTGATTTGGTAGCCGATCATCGAGAATTGAAGGGTAATCTCCCGGTTTGCAGGAATACGAAGTGTGTATTTGCCGTTTCGATCGCTGGTCGTACCAATCGGAAATCCTTTCAGGCTGATGTTAACCGCTTCGAGCGATTTGCCCTTGGTGTCGGTAATTTTACCAGTCACCAGTGCATTGAGCGTTTGAGCCGGTAGTGTCGATGACAAAATAAAGGAGAGGAGCAGCAGGAGTAGAATTGGTTTCATGGACGAAAAATAGCGATTTTCAATTAAACTGTTTTCGACGGACGAAATTGTTTGGAATTCGAACTTTTTTGGGACTATGAGTTTTTTAGTCGGATAGTAGCCGATGACAACAAAAGTATCGGCTAGTAGTCCGTTTTTGGCAGTTGGGTCGATTCCTTTCGAAGGGAATTAGTGATAAATTCACTGTTGTCGGTTGGCAGGCTGTTTTGGTTTGTTAAATGAGTGATGGTTTCTGGTTTTTTGTCGTACCTTCAAAATGAAAGTTCGCTATTTTTAGGTTGAAAATTTTACGCTATGGAAAGACGGGATTATTTAATGGATCAGATTAACGAGATTGGGCTTTTTATCGCTAAACTGCTCGGAAAACTTCGCGATTTGGATGAACAAAAGGAAGAGGATCAACTACTGTCTGAAGCCAAAGATGCCCTGACTGTTCAGTTTGGTTGGGAGTTGGAAGAGATGCTTTTTATGGAAAATACCGCGTTTATCTCACTAATAGAGGAAAGCCTGTTAGCCGAAAGTCATTACGAACAGTTGGCTGAGATTTTCCATGTTTTAGGCGATCATGCACTGGAACATCAAACACTGCTTCGCAAAGAATTGTATTACCAAAAGGCTTTGTGTTTACTAAAATATGTCGACATCCAAAGCTCAACCTATTCCATGCTACGCCGCAATAAAATTGTCAACCTGGAAGCAAAACTTAACAATTAAAGTTTGGCTCCATGGGTCAGTACCCCTTCCAATCCATCTTCCAGCCGGAATTCTGCGACTTCTATATCGGCCTTTTTTAATGCAGCAATAAATCCTTCATTCATCATTCGTCCTGCCGTTAACGGAAAATCGAGCAGTAGCGGGAAATTATCCGGTTTGTCCGGATGCCGGTAAAATTCAACGCACGACTCAAGTTTCATCGACAGATAAATACGGCAAGCCATTGGTCGTGCACGATACGCAGAGCAGGCGTTTTCCTTTAATAAGGGGCAAGGGCTTTTGTAGTGAAGCACGTCCTCATCTGATAATCCGGATGTTATTTTGTTTTTTTCGTGAGCCAGCGTTTTGGCTTGCTCTTTTTGCTCTGCTGAAAAGTTTTGGTTGATAAAATTCCCCAGAAAGTGCAGTTCGTATGAGTTTGCATAAACCGCCTGGTGACAACAAAAGGCACAGCCTTTCTTGCAGTCGACACTTATGTCTTGCTTTTGCGCCATTGCCAGAATGGAATCAATTAGTCCATCGATAGCCAGATAGGCATCTTGCACACAATTTAAGAACGCTTTTTCATCCGATTTGGCTGCAGCGGCTTGTTCTCCCAATCGGTACCCATCGTCGAAAAATAGCTTTTCGTGTTCTGTTAAATTATCCAGGCTCATTGTTGAAATTTTATCGCGCTAAAATACAACATTCATCGGTACTTCAAATCGAATGCTTAAATCTTCGCTTTTTGAAACTGATTTATGGCTGAATGATTTCGAATCTTTCGTTCGGTATTCAACTTTCGTAAGCTGTTCTTTTTCATCCGCAAATTCATGAACCCGAATAGGGCCGAATATCAGGTCAGTTACCTATCCGGATTGATCTAAAAAAAAATGGCTCCAGACCTGAGCCTGAAACCATTTTTGTGAGAATATGTTTTCGTAGAAAACTTAAGCTTCAACTAAATCCAAAACTTTGGTGTCGGCAGCTACAGTATCACCAACTTGAACGAAGATCTCATTAACCTGACCACCAAATTCGGCAGTTATGCTATTTTCCATCTTCATAGCTTCAAGCACCAGAACAACCTGTCCGGCTTTAACATTGTCACCTTCTTTTACCTGGATGTCCATAATTTTACCAGGCATTGGTACGGTTACAGCCTTGGTTGGGCCGGTTGGTTTTGGAGCAGCGTTAGCAGCAACTTTTGCAGCTGGAGCCGCTTTTACTGTTGATTCGCTGGTAATATCGAGCAGTGCGGTATCGGCAGCAAGGTTTTCACCAACTTCAGCCAACAAGTTATTCACATAACCGTCGTAGTGCGATGTGATGGTGTTTTCCATTTTCATAGCTTCAACTAAAGCAACCGCTTGTCCGTTTTTAACTTTGTCGCCAGGTTGTACCAGATACTGTAATAAACGACCAGGAAGTGGTGTTGTAACTTTTTGGCCGGTTACTTTTTTCTCTTCAGCCTTTTTGGTTTCAACCACTTTTTCAACTTTAGGAGCAGTCGCCTGCTTAGCTTCCCAAGCTGCTTTTTTCACACCCATCAGGTAGCCTTTTGCAACCATTGGGAACAATTCCAGCAACAAAACTTCCTCTTCGGTCTCTGCAAGTTTCACACCGCCGTACTCGTCAAGGGTCGGATTTGGTTGCATTTTATATGTCGATGTGTCGAATGGACGTTCATCTTTATGACCACAAATTTGTTCGCGGAACTCCGGTTTTACGGGGATTGGTGTTGTACCGTATTCTCCTTTTACCAAGCTCTTAAATTGGTTTGAAACGTTCGAGTACATCGGTTTGCCGTTTTTAATGTCCATAGCGCAGTTTACTGCTTGGGCACCTACAATCTGGCTGGTTGGTGTTACCAATGGAGGCAATCCGGCGTCTAAACGCACCTGAGGGATTAGCTTCATCGCATCTTCCAGAATGTCTTCCGATTTTAATGCTTTAAGCTGGGCAACCATGTTGGTATACATACCACCAGGAACCTGTGCTTTTTTCACTAATTCGTTTGGTTTCGGGAAGTTGAAATATTTTTCAATCGCATGGCAGGCCACCATCAGATCCGATTCATTTCCTTTTTTCGCAGCTTCAATCGCGTTGTCGAAATGAGCATCAATCTCTGCAGGTAGTTTGTCTGTCAGTGGATTGAACGGATTCGGGAAGTGTTTGCCTGCGTCTACATCAGCCAGTTCTTTGCGGATAACCAACAATTCTTTGTTGATTTCAGCAACAGCTTCCATATTTACGTCTAATTCAATGCCTAATTTTTGGCAGAACAGATAGATCAGTTCAATTGCAGGAGCGGCAGGACCGCCTGCGAAGTTCCAGATATTGGTATCCACAATATCAACACCATTGATGATAGCTGATAAAACAGCCGCCAAACCGTAACCTGGCGTACAGTGAGTGTGGAAGTCAACCGGAATTTTCAGGTTTTTCTTGAATTCAGAGATCAACTTGGCAACACGCATTGGAGGAATCAGACCACTCATGTCTTTGATGGTGATCATATCCGCACCCAATTTTTCCAGTTCCAATGCTTTAGCAAGGAAGTATTCGTCGGTGAATACCGGTTTAGGTAACGATTTTCCTTTGATCAGAGCTTTAAAACGGCTCGCTTTCTTGTATTCAGGATCGATTGTATAACAAACCGCGCAGTCTGCAATCCCGCCATGTTGTTTCACGTACTTAATGGTCGATTTTACATTGTTGATATCGTTCAACGCATCGAAAATACGCATGATACCCAAGCCAGACTCAATCGCATTGCGGGAAAATCCGTCAATGATTTCATTGGTATATGGGGTGTAGCCAAACAGGTTCCGTCCTCTTGAAAGGGCTGTCAACTTGCTGACATCTCCTACGGCTTTTTTAATGGTTTGTAACCTCGTCCATGGGTTCTCGTTCAGATAGCGCATAACCGAATCCGGTACGGCGCCACCCCAAACCTCCATGGCGTAAAAGTTAGCTGACTTGTAAAATGGGAGAACTCTGTCAATCTGCTCCTGGCGCAGACGCGTGGCAAACAGCGACTGCTGTCCATCTCTCAGAGTTAAATCTCTTATCAAAAGTTTTTTTGACATGATGTATAGTTTCAAAAATTAATAATGAATTTATATTGTAACCTCTCGGTCGTTGTGCGGCGCTAAATTACATTAAATGCGACTATCTATTTATGATATTCATCGACTTTTTTGCGTGAAAGTTTGAAAATTTACACAGAATAAATATTCGTGCCTTTTGCGTCGGCTACGATTAATCTCACTCAAAAAGAGCAGAATATCGCGTATTTGTATCTTTGGGTTTCAATAAAATTTTTAAAAGCTGAATTAAGTGTTAAATCGAATACCGAGAGGGGTGAAAAGTATCGATGTGTAAGTTTTGAGTCTGAAGCATTTTCGGGACAAAGCGAACAAGGCGCGTTTGTTTGATTAATTGATTGGTATTCGCCGGAATCTGTCTTCATTTTGAAAATTTCCAGATAGACGAGTGGGGAAAAGAGGGCGTAAAAATCAAATTTTAATTAAGAATTTATCAGCGCGAACAGCAATTAGGTTTAGACTGAAAATTTAGCTGTAGTATCAAAGCTTAAAATCAAAAATCAAAAAACTGAAGAACAATGGGAATGGAGCAAACATGGCGGTGGTACGGACCTAGTGATCCGGTAACACTGACTGATATCAGACAAGCAGGCGCAACAGGAATTGTTACAGCCTTACACGAAATACCGATTGGAGAAGTGTGGACTTTGGCCGCATTGGAAGAACGCAAGCGAATTATTGAACTGAATACAGCCGTTAATCCTCCGCAGCCCCGGGGATTAACATGGAGTGTGATCGAGAGTATTCCTGTTCACGAGGACGTTAAGCAGGGGAAGGATACGCGCGATGAATGGATTGAAAAGTATAAAGAGTCGATTCGAAATGTGGGTAAAGCGGGTATTCCCGTTTTGACCTACAACTGGATGCCGGTGGTGGATTGGACACGGACTAACCTAGAGCTGGAGTTGAGTGATGGAGCCAAGGCTCTAGAGTTTAATATGAGCGATTATATTGCTTTCGACTTGTTTATCCTGAGACGAAAAAATGCAGAGGAAGCCTACTCCAAAGAACAGATCGAAGCTGCCAGACAGAAATTCGAATCGATGAGCTCGGAAAAGCAATATATTCTGCAGAAAAATATTATCGCTGGTTTACCCGGAGGACAGGAAGGCTATAGCCTGGACGACTTTAAAGAACGATTGGCCGAATATGAAGGCATTGATTCGCAGTTATACCGCGAAAATCTGAAATATTTCCTGGAGCAGATTGTACCGGTTGCCATTGAGTCGGGAGTTCGGCTGGCGATCCATCCGGACGATCCGCCAATCTCGTTATTTGGCTTGCCCAGAGTGGTGAGTACCGAAAGCGACCTGCAATTTATTGTCAATGTGGTCGATTCAATTTACAATGGTTTATGTATTTGCACGGGCTCGTTGGGTGTTCGGGCCGATAACGATTTGCCCGGAATTGTAGAACGCATGGGAAATAAGATTAATTTTCTGCATTTGCGCAGTACGCAGCGCAGCATTGACGGAAGCTTCCACGAAGCAAGCCACTTAAAAGGCAATGTTGATATGTATAACGTAATGGTGGCGGTGCTGAAAGAACAAAGGAAGCGGCAGGCATTAAACCGGCGCGACGATGTCATCCCAATGCGTGCCGACCATGGGCACACCATTTTGGATGATCTTAATAAGAAGACCAACCCGGGGTATTCAGCTATCGGACTATTAAGAGGAATGGCCGAACTAAGAGGGTTGGAATTGGGAATTGAAAAGAGCGGAGTGGTGTTTAAATCCTGACGATCTTTGAATCGGAAGCCTGGGGAGTGAATTCTTTCCGTTGAAAAAAGGCGACTAAAATAAACATGCTATTATACAGAAGGGCATCCGACAGCAACGTTGGGTGCCTTTGTTTTTTTACGATCTTATTTGAATCCTGAAACAGAGTGCCTGCGGATTTAGTACCGCTTTTCGATCCTGTTTTTATGGCCATTTTACGAATTGGGAGGGCGGTGTTATAGTGGACGAAGAGGTCGTGCATCAACTTCAAATGAGATCGGTTGGCGATGGTATGAAGCCGAAGTTTCAAACCCGCAACATTAATTGTGAAAAAGCAAATCGCATTGATCCCGGAATCGAATACTAAGAAAAAAGTGGGTGATAATTGGTTCTGAAAGACTCCTATAAGTAACTCCGTTTATTGTGTTGTTAGCGAGTAGTTTAATTGTGTTTGTAGTGTGTTTGGTTTCGTTACAAAAGAGGAGAAATAGGAAGGAATCAATAAAAATTCATTTAATTTACGGCCGAAAACAATTTTCAACCACAACTAAACGAATCAGCTCTCTATTTCAGATAGAGATTAAAATACTCGATATGAGTCGTCTAAAACAAAACCAACTAATTTTTCTGTTCCTGTTATTGTTTGCATCGTGTGTAAACAAATCACCCGAAAAAGATTTACAATCATCCGATCAGTACACCGGTTCTTCGAGTTGTATTGAGTGTCACGAGCGGTTTTATAAACTATGGGCACCATCGCACCACGGAAAGGCTATGCAGCCAATTACGGCGGGCTTTATTGAGAATGAAGTGACTATCGGGCACCCACCAATTGAAATGGAAGGGGCAGCCTATGAGGCGATTGTAAAAGATACCAGTTTGTTTATTCGGGAGACAAAAGATGGGGTCAACACCGAGTTTTCTGTTTTATGGGCTCTAGGGGGTAAAAATGTATACTATTTTTTAACGCCCTGGGAAGGAGGCCGGTTGCAAACACTCCCGTTGGCCTACGATGTAAATACAAAGCAATGGTACAACAATCCTGAATCGGCAGTTCGCCATTTTCCCCATATGGAAGCTCAGGCAATGCAGGATGAGGCATTGAGCTGGAGAGACCGGCAGTACACATTCAATACGTCCTGCTATTCCTGCCACGTCAGTCAGTTGGAAAATAATTTCAATCTGGCGTCAAATAGCTACCAAACCAATTGGAAAGAAGCCGGAATTAACTGCGAAACCTGTCATGGTCCCGCGCAGGAACATATTAAGGCCGCTCGTTTGGCGAAGGAAAAAGGGGTTGAATTGGACTCGATAAAGCTGGTTGTTACCTCCACGTTCACACCCGAGCAACACAATGCCAGCTGTGCGGGTTGCCACGCGAAAATGACTGCTATTACATCGTCCTATTTCCCGGGCGATCGTTTTTTCGACAACTTCGACCTGGCTACGCTTGATAATAATGATTTTTATCCTGATGGCCGTGACTTGGGTGAAAACTACACCATGACCGGCTGGTATATGAATCCCTGCCTGCAGAAGAGCGATTTGAATTGCGTTACCTGCCATACTTCTTCAGGCCGGTACCGGTTTAAATCTGACAATTTGGTTGAAGCCAATAAAGCCTGTACTTCGTGTCATGAGGAAAAAGAAGCGGATTATGAAGTGCATACCCATCACCCAATTAATCAGAATAGTCCGAAATGTATTGATTGCCACATGCCGATGACCCGGTTTGGAAATATGGTGCGGTCCGACCATTCGTTTCGTCCGCCAATGCCGGCAGCGAGCATTAAGTTTGCTTCGCCGAATGCCTGTACAATTTGCCATAGCGATAAAACTGACCAATGGGCCAATCAGAACGTAACGTCATGGAAGAAACATGACTACCAAAAGGAAACCTTGTACTTTGGCAGCTTGATTGCCGATGCGCGCAAAGAATCTTGGGGGCGGCTGGGCGAAATGCTCAATGTCATTCAAACCAATCAGTATGGTGAAATCGTGACAACTTCGCTGATTCGCTTGCTGACAAATTGCACCGATACAAAAAAGTGGCCGGTGCTGATTGATGTGCTCAAGCACGATTCTCCCTTGTCGAGGAGCGCGGCGGCTCGTGGATTAATCGGTAACCAAAGCAATGAAGCTAAAGAAGCGCTTTTCCGGGCAGCCAAAGATGATTACCGCTTGGTGCGTCTGGCAGCAGCTCAGTCGCTGGCTGTGTTTTCGCCCCAGGAATTTACGGCCGAACAAATAAGCATTTTTAAGCAAGTGAACCGGGAGTATGAAGAGTCGATGATTACCCGCCCCGACGACTGGAGTGCTCACTACAACCTGGGGAATCATTTCCAAAACATGGGAATGATGGATAAAGCATTGGAATCGTTCGAAAATTCGTTGAAAGTATATCCTGACGCCGTATTGCCTTTGGTTAACAGCAGCTTTCTGCTGTCAATTTCGGGCGATCAGGCAAAGGCTGCCAGCTATTTGGAGAAAGCGTTGGCTGCAGAGCCGACAAACGAAGCGGCAAACCTAAATTACGGGCTGCTGATGGCCGAAATGAACCAACTGGCCAAAGCTGAAACAGCGCTTCGGAAAGTACTGGAGGTGAACGATAAAAATGCAACCGCGGCGTATAATTTGAGTATCATCGTTTCGTCCAGAGATTTAAGTGAAGCCTGCCAATTCAGCAAACAAGCCATGATCGCGGCTCCCGCTGATCCCAAATTTGCCTACACCTATGCCTACTTTTTGAATCAAAATAAAAAGCAATCAGAAGCCATTAAAGTGCTTGAGGTCACACTAAAAGAAAATCCGGATCACTTGGCAACTATTTTTCTGCTGGGCAATATTTACCTCGAAAGTGGCAACAAAGGAAAAGTCATCGATCTTTACCAAAAATCGATCAATCGCTTGCCGGGCAACGATCAGGGGCGTTACCAGCTGCAAAGTGAGATTGAACGTATAAAATTGTTGTAATTCAAAAGACTAAATTGAAAAGGACGAATCATTAGAGACGGATGAGTATGGAGGTATGCATGAACGAGATTAAAAAGGAACATAGCAATCAGTTGTACATTCAGTTGGTTCCGGAGCAGGACGAAACAGTTTCTGCTTTTTGCCGTCGATTAGTAAACATTCTGGAAACAGAGGATTACCAGGTTGTAAAGGCAACTTGCTTTGGAGCATTGGCCAACCGGGAGCGGTTTGAGTCTGAATTGGAACAGGCGATCGACAAGCAATTTCCACTAACCTGGGTTGAGGGTGAAAATTGCTCCAATTCGTTTTTGAATGGTATCCAACTGTGGGCTGTGAAAGCCGAGGTAATTTATGGTGAAACGAATTTTAAGGCGAAAACAAGTCGATTTAGCGATGATTCGGGCCATTATCTTTTTATCGGCGATCTGCTGTCGGAACCGCAGGGCAATGCAGACTTGGAATATGAAATGGTTTTGGAACGTTTAGATCAACTTCTTCAGGAAGCCGGATTTGTGTACACCGATGTGGTTCGGACCTGGTACTATCTTGACGATATTTTGAGATGGTACGACAGTTTCAATCGCATTCGAACCGCCTTCTTCAAGCAAAAAGGAGTTTTTGAGAGTTTCATTCCGGCCAGTACCGGTGTTAGTGGGCGAAACAAGTCAGGCAGCTCGGTAACGATGGAGCTTCTGGCATTCAAACCCGCGAAAGAAACCGCAGCCATTGCACAGGTTAAGTCGCCGATGCAAAACGAAGCCGGCGAATACGGAAGTTCGTTTAGCCGGGCAATCCGGGTCAATTCAGCCGGTAGCCAATGGATGAGTATTTCCGGAACAGCCAGTATCCTTCCTTCGGGCGAAACGGCAAACATTGGCAATGTGAAGCGGCAAATCCAACATAGTTTCGAGGTGGTTGGTCAAATTGTGGCCAATGAGGGCTACAATTTTAGCAATCTGGTAAGGGCAACAGCTTATTTAAAGGATAAAAGCAGTCTGTCCATTTTGCATGAATTCTTAACGGACAATCCGCAATACCAAATGCCGCTGGTTGTTACTGAGAATAGTATCTGTCGCGACGATTTGCTTTTCGAAATTGAAATGGACTTGGTAAAGTCTTCCTAATCCTTCGGTTTGCATTGAGCCTCTTGTGATCTAAACGAATGCCGTTGATAGTTCTTCGCTGGTAAATAAACGAAAAACATGGTTCGGCCTCATGCAGTATCGGGGTCAGACTTTTTTCAAACCTTTAAGATATTCTTTTGGGGTTTTTCCATGTATTTTTTTGAAACACTTTGTGAAGTAGGAGTGACTGTTAAATCCAACTTTGTAAGCCACTTCATCTACATTGTAATCGTTCGACGAAAGGAGCGAAGTTGCCTTTCCGATCCTGACCATTGTGATATACTCCGATGCTGATTGATCGGATATTTGTTTCAACTTCCTGTGTAACTGGCTTCGGCTCAGCTTCATCTCACTTGCCAACATATCGACGGTGAAATTTTCATTGGTCAGGTTTTCCTCAATAGCAGTGTTTACTTTATTTAGGAAGTACTGGTCAAGGTTGCCTGCTTCAATGGGTTGTTTTGCGATAAAGCGTTGGGAGTAACCTTGTTGTAGCCTTTTTCGCTGAAGCAGTAAGTTGTTGATTTGAGCGAACAATACTTTTTCGTCAAAGGGCTTGGCGATATAGGCGTCGGCTCCCTGGTCCAATCCAACGGTGGTATTTTCAGGAGAGGATAAGGCTGTTAAAAGGATCACCGGAATATGGCAGGTTTCTATTTGCGATTTTACGGTCTGACAAAATTGGAACCCATCCATTTGCGGCATCATCACATCCGAAACTACAAGGTCGATGTTCTGGCTGTTTAAAATTTCCAATCCTCTGACACCATTTTCGGCAAATACAACAGAATAGCTGTTCTCTAGCAGTTGGCCCAGATACTCCCTTAAATCCTTGTTGTCTTCGACGACCAATAGGTTGACTTCGTGTTGGGTTTTCGGGCTTGCCGAAGCGTGGTTGGTTTCCCAGGTGGTATTTATGTTGTCGACTTTTTCATGGCTTTGATAGATAATTCGTTGAGCTTTTTGCTTTACCGGTAATTGCACCGAAAAACGGGAGCCTTTGTCGGGAGTGCTTTGGACAACTATTTTACCCCTGAGCATGAGGATAAACTCTTTAATCATATTTAGTCCAATACCCGTACTGTTTGTTTTTGGATGCGGATTTTTTCCCTGTTCAAAACGTTCAAATATATAGGGTAGATCTTCACTGCTGATTCCTCGGCCACTATCCTGAACCACAATCTCTACAAAATCTTCCTGATTTAGCTCTCCAAAACTTAGCTGATTGGAAAATTGGTTTGATTCTTCAATGAAATTGTAGTGCAGAGATAAGGTGATGCTCCCTGAAGTTGGTGTAAACTTAAAGGCATTCGATAAAAGGTTGTAGATTATTTTATCCAGTTTTTCTTCATCCGCTTCAATAAAACACGAACTGGTTGAGCAATTGAACGAAAAGATGATCTTTTTGGATCGGGCTTCTTCCGAAAAACTTTGAATCCGCTCGTCGATAAACCGAATCACATCAATCTTGGAGAAAACCAATTTACCAAAGCCATAGTCGAGCTTTCGTAAGTCGAGAATTTGATTCACCAGCTGAAGCAGTCGTGCTGTGTTGCGTTTCACGGTGTCGAGCTGTTTCTGTTGTATCTCGTTCAGGTTTTCGGCTTCCAGCAAATTTTTAACCGGGCCGTAGATTAGAGTTAGCGGGGTGCGAAATTCGTGAGAAATATTGGTGAAAAAGCGGAATTTCATTTCGTTTATTTGTTCTTCCTGCTTGTGTTCCATTTTTTCAATTAGCAACGCTTTTTTTAGTTTTAATCGTTCGTAGTAGAACCGGAATATGATGCCTGTAATCAAAAGGACTATAGCGAAATAGAATAAGATGGCTGTTGTTGATTTATACCAATACTGCTGAACGACCATTGGTATTTTTATTGGCGTATCATTCCATATTCCATCATTGTTTGATGCCTTTACTTCAAAAATGTAGTTGCCTGGAGGTACATTCACAAAGCTGGCCATGCCTCGGTTATCAGTTTGTACCCACTCATTTACGTAATTAATCAGGCGGTACTCGAATTTATTTTTTTCAGGCATTAGGTAGTTATCTGCCGAGAAATGAAAATTGAAGGTATTCTCTTTCGGATCCAGCACGATCTTTTCAAAACGACTAAAGTCAGACTGGGTAGGGAATATTGCTTGGTTGTTTACTTCAATTTTATGGAGCAGAATGTTGGGCTTACGTTGATTGGTGTGAATCGGTTTGGGCTCAAGAATACTGAATCCGTTTGTCCCGCCAAAATAAAGGTTGTTATTTTTATCCCGAAACAAGGCGTTGGGATTGAATAAGTTACCTTGGATTCCGTCGGTGATTACAAATTGGCGGGAGGTTTTTTGGATGGGGTTGTACAAAATGAGGCCATCGTTCGAAGTAAACCAGACGGTTTGCTCAAGGCCATCAATAATCCCGTAAACATCTTTGCCCCGGAGCAGTCCGTTGGCATCAAAACTACTCAACGAATCAGTCGCGTAGTCGTAAATGTAAACACCGTCGCCGCTAGTGCCAATCCAGATCCTTCCATCGGTTAGTTGTTCGGTAAAGTAGAAGGACTGGCTCTTGGTTTTGTGTTTTCCAATGGCGTTAATGTTAAAGTGGGTCTGATTGTTACTTTCCAAATTAATTCTGAAAACTCCGGTTCCGGTTGTTAGCCATAAATGGTTGCGAGAGTCAATGGTTAAGGATGTGATAATTTGGTCTGAAAGCTGATCGAAGGGGGGCTTGTTCGACAAAAAGCTGATCTTCCCGGTTCTAAAGCTGTAAAAGTTTACTCCACCGAAACAGGTACCGATATAGATTCCCGAATCACATTTGCACAAAGAGTATACTTCGCGTGATGAAACGTGTCTTCCGTCTTCAGGTCCTTCAGCGAAATGGATGAAGTTCTTTTGTCCGGCCGGTTTGTAAAAAATGCCGTCAAATGCCGATGCAATCCACAGGCCTCCTCTGGCATCAGATTCCATTGCTTTGATATCCAGAACGCCATTGTTTTTCATTACCTGAATGGGGACGAACCGTTCGGTTTTTTGATCGAACTTACTTAGTCCGAATAGTTCGGTTCCGACCAAAATTTCGCCATCCGGTGTTTGGGTAAACGAGCTGACCATATTGTCGGAAAGAGCGCCAGGTTCCTTAGAGTGCTTGTAGTTTTTGAATTTGTTGTCGGCATGGTGCATGTAGGCAACCCCTCCCGACCAGGTGCCAATCCAGATTCCACCTTCCCGGTCTTCGAAAATATCGTAGATAGAGTTATGCGGCAATCCATCGTTTCTGGCATGGTCGAAATGCTCAATGTCATTTCCGATGCATCGGAACAACCCATGGTAGGAGCCAATCCAGATTTGCCCACGTGTGTCACGCAGGATTTTTCTGATACTGGTTGATTCAATGTTGTATTTCGTATTTTCAGTGAAGGTGTAGTGTTTCAATAGGTTGCCGTTGAAATCGAACATGCGCGCTCCATGTCCTTGATAACCAATCCATATTTGATTGGTGCTGGTGCAGATTGTGCGTACCGTGGAGCCGGGACTTTTAACCTTCAGCTCTACTTTTTTCTCTTTCGGGTCTACTAAAAAAACAGAGCCATCGAGGCCTCCCAGCCATAGCCGGTTGTTTGCATCGTTATAGAGCAGGCGAGGAGGGGTGGTTGTACCGTCGGTTATGCGGATCATTTTATTGCTTTGCTGATCCAGATAGCCAAAAAATTCTTCATCGGCAATCCATAAATTTCCATTCCCGTCGAACTGTAGAGAGTACAAATGGTTTTTTGAAGGAGAACCGTTTTCATAGGTATAATTCACCCGGTTAAACTGCTGGGTGCTATGATTAAAGCGACAAAGTCCTTGGATGGTACTCACCCAGATTGTATTCTCATGGTCTACAACAATAGAGGTAATTGTATTGCTGGGCAACCCGTTTTCATTTTCGGGATGATAGGAAAAACGTTCAATTTCTTTGGAGTCGTATCGCATGACCCCATTAAAACCTCCCATCCATAAATAACCGTATTTGTCCTGACAAAATGAATTGATTGCTTGAAAGCTGTATCCACCAGGTGGAGAAACTCTTCTGAATTTGATGTCGTTTGTTTGGGACGATAGCCGTGAAAATGAAAAAACCAGCAAAGTAAAAAGAAGAAACCGAACGCGCATTTGCTTTTTCTTTCAAAAATATAATTTGCGATCCTTTCTTTCTAATATCCTGGTTGCATTCATGCAACATAAGAGCATTTTTACAACATGAATTTTGGTCGGCACCGCGTCATGATGGCTGTTTGTTTTAATTTGTTGTCTTCTAAGTGGCATGTAATTAGCTATGTAGTATTTTTCGATGTTGTTTATTGAGATCACTTGCTAGAATGGCATGCCATTTCACCAAAGTTCCATCAAATATCGAATCTTTTGCAAAACCCAGAGGCTGATATTTTTTGCTCCTACCAATGGAATGTTCTGTCGTTAATCCAAATTTTCGTTCCCAAATGGGTTTGTTCCGTCACTATCTGTCGGCATTCTGTCTGCAAGTATAGAGGTGAAAAGTTATCCAATCCAATGGTGTAATTAGTAATCGTTAGACGTTGATTACTAAATCCTAACACGAATGTTGTATTCGTGCAACATCAGTGTTAGATGCAACAAAGATCATAGAATCTGCAACATGCTTGTTAGTTGTTGTGCATACAGGAAGTATAAATTTGTGGTCAGCATGAGGCAAGAACGAAGCCGGAAGTCATTCTCTGGTTTGCAACTCCATCGCGAAATCGACGAACTCGAATAACCGTTGGAATTCAGTTGAAAGCTAAAAGAAGGCCAAAAGAGTCTGAGAACTACCAAATGCTGATTTTAAAATTCACTAACGAACTAACTAACTAGAAAATAGTCAGAATTCATGTTTATTCTGACTATTTTACTAAACCTAGCGAGATGAAAAACTATGATTTGTTGAGCCGTCACGGCTCTATGTCAGCTCGATTGCCTATCACGTCATCCCTTCGGGTGACTCTTTCCAAACAAATCAGGCAGCTGACTCCCCGAAATAAAACTTCTTCAATTGTCGTGAGACAACAATCACCTCGGAAGGCTATGCTTGCCGAAGGTGAATGCAATCCGATTGACTACGCTATCGAAATATCAGCCGTTCGGCTGACAACTACGAACTAAACACCAAATAATTAATACTTATGAGAAGAATCCTACTTGCTAAAGGATTTGTAACGAAAGTCCTTAAGATTCAGTATGTTGTGTTTTTTAGTGTTTTTCTTGTAATTACATGTCCATCAACGAGTTATGGTTTTGACCACAGCTCGAATGGGACGTCTGATTCAGAAAATACAAAAAACAGTTTGCTGGTTTCAGATCAGCAAAAGAACAAAGTTACCGGTACCGTTTATGACGACGACGGGTTACCAATTCCCGGAGCAACCATTGTGTTGAAGGGAACGAGTGAGGGAACGATAACCAATATGGATGGTGCCTTTACCATCGATGTTGAGCCAAACGCGACGTTGGTTATTTCCTTTATTGGGTTTCAAACTCAGGAAGTGCAGCTTGGATCGAAAGCCGCGATTCACATAGTTTTGAAACAAGAAACCGAACAGCTTGAGGATGTTACGGTTGTGGCTTTTGCCAAACAAAAGAAGGAAAGTGTAATTGCATCCATTACAACGGTAAAACCGGATGAATTGAAGATTCCCTCGAGTAACTTAACCACTGCGCTTGCCGGACGTATGTCGGGTTTGATCTCCTATCAAAGGAGTGGTGAGCCAGGTAGCGACAATGCGGAGTTCTTTATTCGCGGGGTTACCACCTTTGGTTATAAGAAAGACCCGCTTATTTTGATCGACAACAACGAGGTAACCACGAAAGAGCTGTCTCGCATGCAGCCTGATGATATTGCCAGTTTCTCGATTATGAAAGATGCCACAGCAACTGCTCTTTATGGTTCGCGTGGTGCAAATGGTGTTATTTTGGTAACCACAAAAGAAGGTGCCGAAGGTAAAGCCAAGATTAACATTCGATACGAAAAAGCCATTTCGCAACCTACAGAGATGGTGAAGCTGGCCGATCCGATAACGTATATGAGGTTGCATAACGAGGCAGTGCTCACACGCGATCCGCTGGGGGCTACACCATACTCGCAAAATAAAATTGCTAACACCATGGCCGGCGGAAACCCTTATGTTTATCCGGCAAACGATTGGTACAAAATTCTGTTTAAAGACAATACTTTGAATCATCGCCTTAACTTTAGTGTGAGCGGTGGTGGAAAAATTGCCCGCTACTATTTGGCAGGTAGTGTTGTAAACGACAACGGGATGTTGAACGTTGATAAGAAGAATAACTTCAACAACAACATTAAGCTTAGCCGTTACATGTTGCGTTCAAACGTAAACATCAATATTACCAAAACCACTGAAGCCATTGTGCGGTTGTCTGGTTCTTTTGAAGACTATACCGGACCAATTGACGGTGGTACAGCGCTTTATAAAAAGGTTGTGCAAACCAACCCGGTTTTGTTTCCGGCCTACTTCTTACCCGATGCCGCAAACCAATACACGCAACACATTTTATTTGGTAACTACGATGAGGGTAACTACAACAACCCTTATGCCGACATGACCAAAGGTTATAAAGATTATACCAGCTCGCAGATGCTGGCCCAGTTCGAATTAAAACAAAAACTGGATTTTATAACCGAAGGGCTCTCGTTACGTGCCATGTTTAACACCAACCGGTATTCATTCTTCGATGTTTCACGTTTTTATAATCCGTTTTACTACCAGGTGTCGCGATACGACAAGGCAACGGATGAGTATACGTTGTATCCATTGAATGAGCTCAGTGGTACCGAGTATTTGGGATACGACGAAGGTGACAAGGATATTTCGTCGACTACTTATTTTGAGTCGGCTTTAAACTGGACTCGCACTTTCGAAGACAAACACGAGGCAAATGCTCTGATGGTTTACACCATGCGCGAAGAATTAATTGCCAATGCAGGTGATCTTCAACAATCGTTGCCTTACCGTAACATTGGTTTAGCAGGTCGTGTAACCTATGGCTACGACTCACGCTACTTTGTCGAGGGAAACTTTGGGTACAATGGTTCCGAACGTTTTTCGGAAAGCGAACGTTTTGGTTTCTTCCCTTCAATGGGTATGGGATGGTTTGTATCGAACGAGGAGTTCTTCCCCGAAAGTTTAAAGCGGACGATTACAAAATTAAAAGTTAAAGGAACCTACGGTTTGGTGGGTAACGATGCGATTGGTAGCTCCAGCGACCGCTTTTTCTACCTGGCCAATGTAAATATGAATGATGCTAACCATCGTTCGGATTTTGGTACCTATGGCAACTCGGGCGGTTACCGATTGAACGGGGTTTCAATTTCGCGTTATCCGAACGATGAAATTACCTGGGAAACAGCCAAGAAATTAAATATTGGTATTGAACTGGGTATGTGGGACAAATTGGATATTCAGGCGGATATATTTACCGAAGATCGCAGCAACATTCTTATGACCCGTTCTTCGATTCCTTCAACCATGGGGTTACAGGCAGCCAGCCGTGCCAACGTGGGCGAAGCATCAAGTAAAGGGATCGATCTTTCATTGAATTTCAATCATTCATTCAACAATGGTTTATGGGTCTCGGCCATGGGTAACTTTACCTATGCAACCAGCGAGTTTACCGTTTATGAAGAGCCCGATTATGAGGATACCCCGTGGAAATCGCGTGTAGGTTATTCTTTAAATCAAAACTGGGGGTATGTTGCCGAACGCTTATTTGTTGATGAAGGCGAAATTCGTAACTCACCAACCCAATTTGGCGATTACATGGCGGGAGATATCAAGTACAAAGATATTAACGACGATGGTAAAATCAGCGAACTGGATATGGTGCCGATGGGGCATCCAACCAGCCCTGAGATCGTTTACGGTTTCGGAGCATCAGGCGGATGGAAGAATTTCGATTTGTCATTCTTCTTCCAGGGACTGGCCCGCGAATCGTTCTGGATTGATGCCGAAGAAACAGCACCATTTATCGACCGTCAAAATGCATTGCTTGACGTTTATGCCCAAAATCACTGGTCGGAAGCTAACCGCGATGTTTATGCCTTGTGGCCAAGATTGTCTGAAACGATTATTGAAAACAATACCGTTACTTCAAACTGGTTTATGCGCGATGGTTCATTCCTTCGTTTAAAATCGCTTGAATTTGGATACACTTTCCCGGAACGAATTGCTTCAAAAGCTAAAATGACAAACCTACGTCTCTATTTCAGCGGTACCAACCTGCTAACCTTTAGCAAATTCGACTTATGGGATCCTGAAATGGGTGGTAATGGCTTAGGATATCCAATTCAAAAAGTGTACAACTTTGGTGTTCAAGTATCATTCTAAAACTTAAACGATTATGAGAAAATTATATAGATTCATTATACTATGTATTACGCTTTATAGCGTTGGTGCATGCGATTACCTGAATATTGTGCCGGACAACGTGGCAACAATTGATTATGCCTTCAGAAACCGCACAGTTGCCGAAAAGTATTTGTTTACTTGCTACAGCTATCGCCCAACGATCGGTGGTGTAAACCTCGACCCGGCTCTGGGTGGCGCCGATGAAACCTGGTTGTATTACCCGGCCAACTGGCCAAACACTTGGATTGCTCGTGGCTATCAGAATGCTACCAGTCCGTATATTAACTACTGGGATGGCGAAAACAGCGGAAAACCTTTATGGGAAGGGATTCGCGATTGTAATATCTTTTTAGAGAATATTGGACAAGTTCAGGATATGGATGATTTTGAAAAAGATCGTTGGATTGCTGAAGTGAAGTTCCTGAAGGCCTACTATCATTACTACTTGTTCAAATGCTATGGCCCGATTCCGATTGTTGATGTGAATTTGCCTATTTCGGCTGGTGTTGAAGAAGTAAAGGTTTATCGCGAATCGGTAGATGATGTGGTTACTTACATCACTGATCTAATGGCCGAAGCAATGGAGAATTTACCAAAATCGGCTGATGTACTGGTAGGTATTGAAGCCGGCCGGGCTGATAAAACAATCGCCTCGGCTATGCGTGCCGAAGTTCTGATGCTTGCCGCAAGTCCGTTGTTTAATGGCAATACCGACTATGCCAGTATTGTTGATAATCGTGGCGTTCAGCTGTTCCCACAATCTTACGACGAAAACAAGTGGGTTTTGGCCGCTGAAGCCTGCAAAGAAGCCATCGACTTAGCTCATGAGGGAAACAAAGCCATTTACGACCTCGTAGATCCGATTATTGCCAATGCTCCGGACCAATTTAAGTTGCAAACAACCTATCGTCAGGCTATTTGCGACCGATGGAATAAAGAGCTGATTTGGGGAAATACCAATAACGACGCCAGCTGGTTGCAGGTGCAATCGCAGGCAAAGATCGTTCGTTTGAATGCCGAAGCCGAGAAAGTGGTGCGTAACTCATGGGCGCCTACTATTAAGCTGGTTGAAAAATACTATTCAACAAACGGTGTGCCTATTGAAGAGGATATCGATTGGCAAGATAACGGATGGTATACCAACAGATACAAAGTTCGGACAGAACCTTCAGCCGGAGAAGAGATTTACTATGTGAAAGAAGGAGAGAAAACGGCCTATCTGCATTTCGAACGCGAACCACGTTTCTATGCCAGTATTGGTTTCGACCGGGGTATTTACTTCGGAAGCGGATACTATGACTTCCCGGGCAATGTGAAATTTGCTAATTTCTTCGCTCTTGGCGAATCTGGTAAATACTCGTCGGATAACTACAGTTTGACCGGCTACACAGCAAAGAAAATGCACAGTTTCAAAAATACATTAACCTCTTCGGCTTATACAACCGAATATTATCCGTTCCCGATTATGCGTTTGGCCGATTTATACCTGTTGTATGCCGAAGCATTGAACGAAGTAGGTGGACCAACTGAGGAAGTATTTACCTATATCGATGCGGTTCGCGAACGTGCCGGTTTGGCCGGAGTAAAAGAGTCGTGGCTAAATTATTCGGTTTATCCCAACAAGCCCGAAACAAAAGAAGGACTGCGCGAAATTATTCATCGCGAACGTACGATTGAGCTGGCGCTCGAAGGAAAACGATTCTGGGATATCCGTCGCTGGAAGAAAATTGATGAATTGAATGAACAACCAAAAGGATGGAACATTCAAGGACAAAACACCGAAGACTTCTACAAGGTTCTTTCCGTTGCTCAGTCTCCGGTTAAATTCACAGTTAAAGACTACTTGTGGCCTATTAAAGAGGAGAATATCACGGTTAATAATAACCTGGTTCAGAATTATGGATGGTAGTAATGACTCAATTAACGATTAAAACGCAGAGAAAATGAAAAAATATATCTATATACTACTCGTTGCTGTTTGGGCATTTGCCTGCGATGAAGAGCCTATCGGGCAGCAACCTACAGATGCAATCGCTCCCGGACCGGTTTCAAATATAACCGTGGAAAATATTCCGGGCGGTGCTATTTTAACCTACGACCTTCCCGATGATGAAGACTTGCTTTATGTAAAAGCTGTTTATACTCTAAGTGATGGACTTGAAAGCGAGGTTCGTGCTTCGTTATACTCCGATACGCTGAAAATTGAAGGTTTTGGTGATACGCTGACTCACGAGGTTTCGGTGGTTGCAGTAGACCGCAGCCGTAACGAGTCTGAAAAAGTGTACACCACTGTTGAGCCGCTCACACCTCCGGTGCATATCGTTGGCGAAACATTGAACATGGTTACCGACTTTGGTGGTGTAAGTGCTTTTTGGCAAAACACTCTCCGTGCTGAAGTATCAGTTGTTATGCTGATGGAAGATAACAATGGCGAATATGTGCCGGTGAATACCGTTTATAGCACGATGGAGGATGGAGTTGGTTCTTATCGTGGGTTGGATACCATCCCGGGTAATTTCGCCATTTATGTACAGGATCGCTGGGCGAATCAGAGTGAAATTAAATACTATTCGCTTACTCCGCTTTATGAAACGCAGCTTGATCGCTTGAAGTTTAGTGAAGTAATTTTGCCGGGTGATGAACCTGCTGCCTACGGTTGGATCCTTCCTAACCTTTGGGATGGAACGGTTAGCAAAAACAGTGGTTTCCACACCGGTAGTACAGGAAATTGGCCTCAATATGTCACATTCGACCTGGGTGTGAATGCTCAGCTTAGCCGCATGAAAGTATTCCAGCGTACGGGCTACGAATACCGACACGGAAACCCGCGTAGTTACGAAGTGTGGGGGTGCACCGAACTTACCAGTGATATTCTCACCGGAAGCTGGGATGGATGGACAAAATTATTGGACTGCGAATCAATTAAGCCATCCGGACTTCCACTGGGATCGACCTCCGCCGAAGATATCGCCTGGGTTGCGGCAGGTGAAGAGTTTATCTTTTCGCCAACGCTGCCAAGGACTCGTTATATCCGCTTTAAAGTGACACGTAACTGGTCTGATGGTTCTTTCTTCCACTTGACTGAACTCGAATTTTATGGCGATAACAGGTAAGCTTAGTTCATAAAACTAAAATGAAAAAAAGATGAAAAAAATATATCTGTATTTGATAGTAATAACTTCTGTTTTAATCCATTCGTGTACGGAGATGAATGATTTGCACGAAGGTTATCTCGAAGAGGGCGAAACAATTTATGCGGCCAAAGTCGACAGTGCCGCAGCGCTTGCCGGTGACAACCGGATTCAACTTGATTTGATCATTGAATCACAACGAATTGATTTTGTTCGTATTTATTGGAACGACTACACTGATTCGAGCGATGTGGCAATAGGCAACCAAATTGGTACATTTTCTCACGTAATTGATAACATGGAGGAGAGGAGCTACATCTTTCAATGTATGAGCTTCGATAAATTTGGTAATCCTTCGCTGCCTTACGAGGTTACTGGAAAAGTTTATGGCGATAATTATCGCACCCAGTTATCGAACCGTCGGGTATCGATGGAGCAGGTTGATACCGAAACTGCTACTAGCGTGATTTTACTAAATTGGACCATTCTTAGTTCACTGGATCAAGGGGTGATGTTGGAATACACTGATGCCCTGGGCAATTTGGTGCAAACAATGGTGCCGGCCGACGAAACGAAAACTTATATTGAAAGTTGGAAGTCGGAAGGTACAATAAAGTACAGTACGGTGTACAAGCCCGAAGAAACTGCCGTTGATGTATTTGAGGCTGAGCAAATGGAAATGTCTTTCCCTTTGCGGGTTTTACAATTGGATCGGGGGTTGTGGCAGAAAGTTGTTCTTCCTACCGATGGAGTCTTTGATTGTTACGGGGGTAGCATCGAAAACCTTTGGGATGGAGGCCGGGATACCTGGTATCACTCAAATTGTGTTCTCGATGGCACCGATGGTGTCCCTCATCACTTCACACTCGATCTTGGTGTTACAGCCGAATTGACAAGCTTCCTGGTTACCCCTCGTCAAAGCCGGAATACCCGAAATCCAAAGCATTTCCAGATTTGGGGTAGAGCCGATTTAGATGGTGCCGAAACAACTGCAGCTCCAACCGATCCGGACTGGGATGTAGATGCTGAAGCAAAAGGGTGGATTCTAATTCACGAGGAATTCTGCGATGAGTCGTGGAACGGATCAAACGCTGATTACGAAGTGGAGATTGGGAACGATACTCCGGTTCGGTACATTCGATTCCGAGTTCTGGAAACCTTTGATGGTGGCCAGCAAACAGCTTTGTCTGAATTTGAATTCTGGGCTAGCAGTATCCAATAATATGCGCAAATGAAAACTCATAACAACATTAGTTTTTGTTAAATACATCAGAAGGTGCAGCAGTTTTGTTGCGCCTTCTTGTTTTTCACCCCGGTTCAAAATTTAAAGAACAAGAAAAATGAATGTTAGACAGCTTTTATTACTTGCCTTTTTATTTGGCTGTGTGCCGTTTGTGAATGCGCAAAGTAGTTTCGAACAAGGATACTACATTGACAATGCAGGGAGTAAAACCACCTGTTGGATCCGAAATGTGGGGACAGCAGAGTCGGCCGGAAAATACGAGTACCGAGTAGATCCCGATGGCGATATTGCCCCGTTTTCATTGGCAAAAGTGGCCGAATTCGGAATTGAAAACAAGCTGAAATGTATCCGGGCGTTGATTGCTGTTGATATTACTCCGGAACGAATAAAACGCGAGGAACAAGCCAGTCAGGAACCGGAATGGGACATGGGGCATGCGTTTCTGAAAGTGCTTGTTGATGGCGATGCGGCCAAGCTTTATTCATATTTCACCGAAGGTGAAGAACTATTCTACTTTCAAACAGATTCGTCAAAAATATTGCTGCTTCGTCACAAAGTTTATAGCCTCGAAATTACGCCTGGAATAGTCGAGAAAAAGCTGGTCGACAATACCTACCGCGACCAGTTGGTGAACTACCTGCCTTGCCCGGAACGCTTAGATCCCCAATCGCTGAGTTACTCCAGAAAGGCCCTCATGGCTTATTTTCAGGTGTATAATGAATGTCAACAAGCTTCCTACTCACATCCCGAGTATGCACAACATAAGCGAGGGAGGTTTTCCATCAAACTTGGTGCAAGCTTTAACCGAATGGAGATGAGTGTCTCTGAGCAAACTGCCGGAATGTCGATCTATTTTTCCGATGAATACAGCCCCGGTTTTAGTGCCGAAGCGGAGTATATTCTTGCTTTCAACAACTATAAATGGGGCCTGTTCTCCGAGCTAAACTATTACAGTTACTTCTCCGGGTATTCCGAGAATTCTGTAAACGACAATCACGATGGCTATGTGGTCGATTATAAAACCATTGAGTTTCCTTTTGGGGTGAATTATTACATGCATCTCAATAAAAACAACCACTTGTATGTCCGTCTGGCTTTTGCACCGCATGTGGTATTGAGCAAGTCGTCTATTTTGTTGAATGCCGACGAGGGGCATGGTTTTTCAAATGTTTCGAGATCCTTTGTCGGAGTAGGCTATAACTACAAACGCTTGAGTTGCGAAGCTCGTTTTTACTCCAGGCAAGATTTAACCAGCAACCTGCATCAGCGGGGATCGGAATATGGCCAGATTTCATTCCGCCTAACGTATGCTTTGTTTCAAAAAAACGGACCTGTTTTGTAAGCGGAGGTTTATGGCTGCTATCAGTGTTGCAATCATGCAATTATAGCTTCAGTGTGCAACAAATATCTTAGGATTTGCAACATGTCTGCTAGTTATTTGATAGCTCCGGCAACTAATTTTGACAAAAAGTACATGAGAACATGCGCGTTGGTGATATGAACCTATGCGTAATAAAAAGAAAACGAATTTTAGTAAAAAAACACAAAGATGGGAAGGATAAAAATTTTGTGCCGTAGGTTTTGGTGAGTAAATGTACCGCTCTTGACGGTGGTTTGAAATTGATCGGGTGCCAATTCTATAGAAACTAAATTTTTGCCTCTTTTTTAATTAACCTAATTATGAAGGATTTTATAGCAATCAGTTTGATTACTCTTCTTTTCGCGGGTTGTTGCAACCAAAGCAACGACTTTGCCGGTTTGGTAAAACATTCAGAAAAACAATTTGAAGAAGCTTTGGAGATCATTGAGCCCATTCGGGAGGATAGCATCGGAGAGTTTCCCCGTACTTTCGAGGACGGCAAGGTTAAAATGGTAGCTTCGGCCGATTGGACGAGTGGTTTTTTCCCCGGAAACCTGTGGATGATGTACGAACTAACAGGAAAAGAGGAATGGAAGCAACGCGCAATTGAATTTACCTCGCCGTTAAAAGCCGAGCAATGGAATGGCTCCGACCACGATATTGGTTTTAAAATGTATTGTAGTTATGGAAGAGCGATCAAATTTGTCGATGATCCGGAATATCGCGAAATCCTGATTCAATCGGCAAAAACATTGGCTACGCGTTATAGTCCGGTGGTGGGCTGTATTCGCTCCTGGAATAACAACCCGGTTACCAGCCATTGGAAATATCCGGTGATCATCGATAATATGATGAATCTGGAACTGCTATTGTGGGCTGCTAACGAAACCGGAAATGAAAGTTTCAAGGAAATTGCAGTCAGTCATGCGCTTACAACTATGGAAAGTCAGTTTCGTGAAGACTATTCATGTTACCATGTGGTTGACTATGATCCTGAAACCGGCGAAGTGTTGAACCGGAACACGCACCAGGGTGCCGCCGATGAAAGCGATTGGGCCAGAGGGCAAGGTTGGGCAGTATATGGCTACACCATGATGTATCGCGAAACCGGAATTCAGGAGTTTTTAAACCATGCCCGAAAAATTGCTGACTATTTGTTAACGATTGATGGAATGCGGGAAGGGGAAATTCCTTACTGGGATTTTGAAGCCCCCGAACTGCCTAATGAGCCTTACGATGCTTCAGCTGCCGCAGTCATTTCTTCCGCCTTATTTGAGCTTTATCAATACACTTCAAACGAAGCATACTACAAAACAGCCGATGGTTTGCTTGCCAGCTTGTCGTCTCCCGAGTTTTTAGCCGAGGTGGGCCAAAACGGTGGTTTCTTGCTGAAACATTCCACCGGCTCCAAACCCTTCAATTCCGAAATTGATGTACCCTTGGTATACGCTGACTACTATTTTCTCGAAGCACTGATCCGAAAAAACAACTGCACCAAAGCCGAGGTGTAAGCAATACGGTTTGGTGGTTTTGCCTTTCAAAGGCAAACGGGAACCCAGCACCTTCGGAATTTTAATACGTGTAGAAGAAAAGCCCGATCAACGGGAGGTCTGAATACGATGAAACAAACCTGTTGCTTAGAGCAGAAACGACAACTGAAACTATTTTGCGGCAGCAGGTAAGTTCCATCAACGAATCAAAAAAACAAGTTATTCACTGAGTAAAATAAACCAATGAAAAAATTATCCGTCAGCCTGACAGTCATTTCACTCCTGATTCTAAATTCGATTTACGCCCAACGAGTAGCGGTTGTTTACACAACGCCAACCGAGCGCTGGGTTGAAACGACAAAAGCGGCAAAGGTTGAAACATCGGCCGATGACGCGGATATCACCGTTTTTGTCGACCAAAAACTGCATGAAATTGATGGCGTCGGTGGTGCTTTTAACGAATTGGGTTGGACTGCCATACAGGCTTTGCCGGCAGAAAAACAGCAAGAGGTGTTCAACTCCCTGTTTTCAGCCGGGGGCTGTAATTTCTCCATGTGCCGAATCCCGGTTGGCGCCAGCGATTACGCGCTTAGTTACTACTCGAGTAACGATGTTCCCGAAGACTTTGAGATGAGGGACTTTAACATCGACCGCGATAAATTCATTCTTATTCCCTACATCAAAGGAGCTTTGAAGGTTCGTCCGAATCTCTTGGTTTGGGCATCGCCTTGGTCGCCTCCGGCCTGGATGAAAGTGAATGAACACTATGCCATGCGTAGTGGTGATTTTGAAAATGCCTCTGAGGGGAATAAAATGGTTCCCGATGCACAAATCTTAAATAACGCAACAGCCTTTAAAATGCAGGAGCGTTACCTGAAAGCTTACGCGCTCTATTTTTCAAAATTTGTTCAGGCTTATGCCAATGAAGGTGTTCCGCTTTTTGCTATTCAGCCTCAAAACGAAATTGCCTATCAGCCCAATTGGCCAAGCTGTACCTGGCGCCCCGAGGATATGGCCTACTTCATCGGCGAGTTCCTCGGACCGCAGTTTGAAAAAGACAGCTTGGATGCCCAAATTTGGTTAGGAACGGTTAATTCAGGCGATCCGCAATATGTGCGCACCATCCTTCAACATAAATCTGCCGGAAAATATCTCACCGGTGTCGGTTTTCAATGGGGAGGAGCCAAATCAATTCCAACCATTCACAAAGAGTTTAAAGACACCAAATTGATGCAAACCGAAAACAAATGTGGCGAACATGAAAATGACTGGACTTCGGTGCAACGCTCATGGAAGGATATTGTGCATTACATCAGCAACGGAGCCGGATCGTACATGTACTGGAACATGGTGTTGGACGAGACCGGGAAAAGTGCTTGGGGATGGCCACAAAACTCAATGGTGGTAATCAATCGCGACAAAAAAGAAATTACCTACACCGACGAGTTTTACCTGTTCAAGCATCTATCTCATTTTGTGCAGCCGGGTGCCCGCCTGCTTCATTCTTCGGAAGGTGAAAACCACCTGGCCTTTGAATTAGCTGACGGACGGGTGATGTTGCTGCTGAACAATCCCGCGGAGACCGGTAAAACGGTCAACGTACTGGTGGGGGCCACACCTGTTTCGGTGGAGCTGAAACCAAGCTCAATCAGTTCGGTGATTATAAGCAACTAAAGGATTCCCGATTGGATCCAATTCTTTTAAAAGAACGATAATAGTACCTAAAATGAAATTGAAATTCGCTGTCATCATCCTGTTTTTTGCAAGCACCGTTCACGCACAACTAACCAAATCGGTTGGCAAATCTGATTTCTCCGATTGGTCGGGAATCGCGAAAGTGAAAGAAGGTGTCGCTTCTCTAAATAATGGTGACACAGTAGTTTATAGTTATTCCAATCAAAACCGCATTTATTTTCCGGGTATTAGCAGACCCTTTTACGGCGATGCAGCCGATTGGACAATATACAGCGGTCTGGCGTTCGACATTTTCCTCAATACTGAAAGTGCGACCGATGTTGCGGCCATACTAAAAGTGGATGAACGCGACTACAGTGAGTTGAATCCGGTGAGTACAGCCAAACTTCGATTGGTGGGAAAGGGCTGGCATACGGTTTATTTGCCGTGGGACAGGTTCGATATTGATCTGGGGCAACGCCGCGGAACGCTCTTCGCTGTAAAGCAGGTGCTGCTGACTGCCACCTCCGAAAAAGGCTGGCAATTGCGCAATGTGCGGGTGACAAAAGGACTCACGACTTCAATCGTTGCGGATATAAAGGGGAAAGCTTCGGACGCAGGAAGTAAAGTAACCTATGACTTTGAAGTGGGGAACACCACCGGTTATGCTCAGGGCGTACAATTAATGGTGCAAAAACAGGGCTGGGAAACAATGGCGGCAAGTCTCAGCGAAACCGCGTTCGAATTGGCTCCCGGTGAGGTGAAGAAACTTCAGCTGGAGGTTAATATTCCGAATAAGCTGCCGGAAGGAATCCGCGAAAAACAAGTGGTGCGAGCCATGGCAAATGGTTTTGGCGAATCGGAGGTGAAAATCGAATTTATTACTGCGGTTCGTGTGGCCACGCCAAACATTGTTTTTACCGAAGATGGTTGGCAAAAAGTAAGGAATAAAGTTGCAACCTACGACTGGGCTAAAAAAGGGTATGACGACTATGTAAAAAGGGCGGAAAAATGGAACGTGCCCGAAGGAAGTGACTTTTCAACGATCGAAGGCAGGCCGTTGGGACAAACGGTTTTTAATACCAATGGAGCTGAAATTTATGATTGTGGCGTTGCCTACCAGCTCACTAAAAACGAAGCATACGCGGCCAAGTGTTTAAGTCTGTTGCGCCGTTTGTCCGATCCCGACGCGGGGTATCCGGCTACATTGGTTGGAGGTAGCAACTCGTTTGTGGGCGAAGGCAAATTCTGGCAGGCGGTCGGTCGCATGTACGACATGGTTCGTCAGAGCGACCAATTTACCGAAGCCGATCACCGGCAGATTCAGGATATGTTTCGTCTGTTTGTTACACAAACCATTAAAGGAAACAGCAAAGGAGCCATCAGTAACTGGAATGTGGCCGAATTAACGGCTGCATTTTATTCTGCCATGAACCTTCAGGACTGGAATCTGATCGATCAGATCCTGGCCGGACCAACGGGCATTTACAAGCATCTTGAGCATGGAATTATGAACGACGGCTGGTGGTACGAGTGTGCCGTTGGGTACAATACCTGGGTAGCTACCGAGTTTTCAGAAATAGCCATCGCCCTTCAACCTTGGGGAATCAACTTTAAAGACCGGCAGTTTCCATTGGGCACATCAAAACATTTTTCCTTGCTGTCTAGTCGGCGCCAGGGCGGTATCATGGGAATGGAATTTGAAAAGTGGGGCAACATGGAGCGCAACTACGTGAGCATAAAGGATATGTGGGACGCATCCATTCCGTTCATCGATTTTAGGGGCGTTTTGCCGGCCATTAACGATGCTGTGGAAGATAAGGTTTCCGGCAAGTCATACGAGCTGGCATACTACCTCTATCGCGATCCGGAGTATGCGGCCATCATTAATCGTGGTCGTGGTCGCGACTTGCTGTATGGGGTCCCCGATTTACCGGATTTTACCTCCGAAAAAATGAAACAATCGGCCTACGCCGACAACATGGGGGTGGTGATGCTGCGCTCGCAAACCAACGACCGTGAGCAACGCGAGCAAATACAGGCGGCTTTACACTACGGCTCGCATGGCGGATATCATGGACACTTCGACCGTACCAGTTTAGTTAACATGACCCGTTACGGGCGTAGTTTCTACGGAACGCTGGCCTACTGGTTTGGCTATTCAAGCTACATGTATAAATTCTGGAAACAGACATCAATCAATAAAAACATGGTTGTTGTGGATGAAAAAATGCAGCTGCCGGTAGAGAACTCCCGCACTCTCTTCCATTCGGGTAGCATGATGCAGGCCACAGCGGTTGAAACAAATTCAACATGGGCGTATGCTCCCTATGGAGGAATTCCCCGGGATAATTCATCCTTTGCCGAACAAATGTGGTCGGAAGGCCGCAGCATTGAAATGCCGGAAAATGCACCGGGCTTTGGTGAAGTAACCGGTCATACCGAACCGGTGATGCAACGCCGCGCGTTGGTTGTGATGGACGATTACCTGGTATTGGCAGACTATCTGGAAGGGCAGGAAGAACATCAGTTCGACTGGATGTTGCAAATTAAAGGGTTCAAGGATATTTCGGCTGAAAAACTGGAGTTTTCACATCATTCAAACCAAATGAATACCGACCCGCTTGGCAGTGCCCAGTTTATTACCGATTGCAATTGGTATAATGCGAAAGGAACGTCGAAAACACAATACGAAATGTGTTGGGGAGAGGGCTGCGACAATGAAGGACTTCGCCTACCTCACGGAATTGAAGGCTCCTTAAAAATGGATGTTTACAATGCCTGGCCGATTGAGAAAGAAATTATGGTTGGTACATCGACCCAAACAATTGGTGTGAACAAGAAATTGTGGTACACGGTAACTGCCGATGGAACGACATTGCTGAATGACAGCACGGGAGCCTGGATTCTCGGAAGCAAGCAGATTGAACTGGACATTAGCGGTAGAAAACAGTTGGAGCTAATCTCGAAAACAGAGACAAAAGTGAATAACAACACGCTTTTCTGGGGAGATGCCAAACTAATTCTGAAAGATGGCTCTGAGGTTTTTGTTTCCTCATTGCCGGTGAAATACGAGAACGTTTTATTGCCCGAAGAAAAGGGACGGGACTACTACGGTGGCCCTGTTAAAATCCAGGGCGAACTATTGAACAATTCCACACCGGCCATGCCGGAAAACCTGGAAAAGGCAGCAAGAGTTACGATCGACCTATCCGGACTGGATGTCGTGTCTTTTAACGCAAAAGTTGGGGGCGACTATCCGTTGGGTAACGAGGCTGCCCGCCTGAAAAACATGGCCGTTCGCAGCCATGGTAAAAAAGCCCGCTACCTGGCCGTTATTGAACCCTACGAAAACGAGTCGCTGGTGAAATCGGTGACAGCTAAAAACGAAAACGAGTTGGTTGTTGAGTTGAAGGACGGAAGAGTACAGCAAATAACAATCGTAGGATTGGAGGGCGAGCGTAAAAATATTGAAGTCACAACAAAGGAGTTTGTAAACGGAGAGTTGGTGAGATCTGAAAGTACCAACCAATAGACAGAGAATGAGATAATTGAACCAGCGACTAAATAAACCATTATGAAAAGGAATTACAATTTGGGAATGTTTAAACTTTACATTCCGCTACTACTTGCGCTTACGTTGTGTTGCCTGGCCGGTTCTGCGAAGGATTTTTATGTTTCGCCCTCGGGGAGCGACAACAGTGTCGGGACGCTTGAAAAGCCTTTTGCCACAATCGCGTTTGCCCAACTGAAAGTAAGGGAGTATAAAAAGGCTAATCCGGCCGATGAGGTTACAGTGTATCTTAAAGGTGGAAAATATTACTTGTCAGAGCCCATTGTTTTTACAGCTGATGATAGCGGTTGCAAAGAAGCGCCAATTGCCTACAAAGCCTACAAAAACGAAGAACCGTTGATTTTGGGTGGAGTAAAACTGAAGGGATTGAAATGGGAAAAATGCGACGACAATATCTACAAAAGCAAAGTGCCTGAAGGCCTGGTATTCGAAACCTTGTTTATTAACGGAAAGCAGCAAGTGCTTGCCCGCTATCCAAACTATACCGAAGATGCTCCTGCCTTTAATGGTATTGCTTCCGATTGCTTGTCGAAAGAACGGGTGGCTACCTGGAATGATCCAACCTACGGATATTTTCATGCCATGCACAACGCTCTCTGGGGAGGAGTACATTATCAAATTACCGGTAAGAAAAACGAAAATGAAGTGCTGCTGGAAGGTGGAACACAAAACAATCGTGGCAGCAGCAAACATGCCGAGTATCGCTTTGTTGAAAATATTTTTGAAGAACTCGACACCTTGAACGAGTGGTACTTAAACCGCCATACGTTCGAACTTTATTTCTATCCTGAAAAAGGTGTCGATTTAAATAAGGCCGAAGTTGAAGTGGCTGCGTTGGAACAATTGTTTGTTTTTGCCGGCAGCGTGGAAAAACCTGTCCAGTACCTTTCAATTGAAGGGCTGACACTGAAACGAACAATTCGCACATTTATGAAAACCGCCGATCGTTTATTGCGCAGCGATTGGACCATCTACAGGGGCGGGGTGGTGCATTTTGAAGGAACTGAGAATTGTGCCATTAAAGATTGTGAGTTGAGCGACCTGGGGGGGAATGCCGTTTTCTTCAACCATTATAATAAAAACAGTTCGGTTGAAGGATGCCATATTTTCGATGTGGGAGGAAGCGGTGTTTGCTTTGTGGGCGACATCAACACTGCATGGCACGAAAATTACGACATCGGAAATGCTCCCGAATTGGAAGATCTTATTTTCACACGTGGACCCAAAAACAACAACTATCCGCAGTATTGCAAGGTTGATAATAACCTGATTCACAATATCGGTACCGTTGAAAAACAAACAGCCGGTGTTCACATCAGCCTGGCAGCCTATATCACTGTAAGCCGGAATAGTATTTACGATGTTCCACGCGCCGGAATAAACATCAGTGAAGGGAAATGGGGTGGAAATATCCTGGAATACAACGATGTTTTTCTAACCGTACAGGAAACCCACGATCACGGTGCATTCAACAGTTGGGGGCGCGACCGTTACTACACCAAAAACCGGGGTGCAGCCGGCGACAGAGTGGCCAGGCATGGGTACGACCTGGTATGGCTCGACATGCTCGATAAGAACATTATCAGAAATAACCGCTTCCGATGCGATCATGGCTGGGATATCGACCTGGACGACGGATCTGCCTGCTACGAGATCTACAATAATGTGTGTTTAAGCGGTGGTATCAAACTGCGCGACGGAATGCTCAGAACCGTCTACAATAATGTATGTATCAACAACTCGATGAACCTGCATGTGTGGCTCACTAACAGTGGCGACACCATTAAAAGCAACATCTGCACACATGGGTATATTCCAATTGGAATGCGCCACTGGGGGTCTTTGCTGGATTCAAATTTGTTTTTTCAAAAGGAGGCACTTACTAAAATCCAAACGTCCTATCATACCGATCCAAATAGTATTTATGGCGATCCCTTGTTCGTTGATCCGGTCAATGGCGATTTTACGGTGGCCGATACCTGTTTGGCAAATAAAATTGGCTGGGTTAATTTCCCAATGGATCAGTTTGGGGTACAAAAACCATCCTTAAAAGCTATTGCTAAAACTCCCGAGATACCTGCAGTCGAACTAACAGCAGATGAGGTGATTCCCGGAGTTGAGTACATGGGTGGTGTGATTAAGAACATTGTTAACGATGGTGAAAAATCAGCGGCCGGTTTGCCCGATTATAATGGTGCCAAAATAGAAAAAGGTCTTACCAAAGGAATTTTTTCGGTGGTGAAGTTACAGGAAGATGATGTGGTACTTAAAATGGACGATGAGGAAGTTAAAAACATCAACGACTTTATGTCTCGTCTAGCCGGCGAAAAGATATATAAAACCATTAGTGTGTGGCGCTATCAGAAAATGATTGTGATGGATTTACCCGATCCGGCCGATTGCAATATTCCAAAGTTGCTCAATAATGGCAATTGGAAAATCGTATCGTTCGATAGTGAGGCGGCGCCCGACTATACCGCTGAGAAGGCCATCGACAACGATCCACAGACGTTTTGGCATACACAGTTCGAACCAATGGAGCCAGCTTTCCCGCATGAAGTTGTGGTTGATATGGGCGAAGATTATATCCTTCATTCATTTGAATATACTCCCCGTCAGGGGTCATCGCATCCGCGCATCAAAGATTTTCAGTTGTTTGTATCAACTGATGGCGAAAGCTGGGGAAAGCCACTTTTAGTGGGAACTTTCAAAGATGCAGAAGACATCCAGACGTTCTCAGTCGGCAAGGTGAAAGCTCGTTATTTCAAACTGCTGGGACTTACGGGCTACACCCGCAATGCAGCGTCGATTGGCGAAATTTCCTTTGTCGGAACTTGTGTGCCTGAATAATACGGTTGGCACGAACATGTTTACCCGTAAACGTCAAAACGAACAATGAAACGCAATAAGTTTTGAAAGCTAGTCAAAAATCGACTGAACTTTTTTAGATGCAAACGATCAATAACTAAACCTAATAAATGATGGAAAAATCACTTCATTCAGTGAAACTGATTATTGTACTCGCAGCAGTATTTGTTTTTAGTGGCTTATACTCGTATGCTCAAATCACTGTAAACTCACTCCCTGAGTTACTTCCATATCTCGACGATGACAATGTATCCGTGAAGTTGGCTCCCGGAACGTATTCAATTACGGCCAGTGACATTACCAATGGTACATTTTCCGATTTTACGACCATAAATGGCAACAAGACTTATGTTTTGCTGCTGGTAGAAGGGAGTAACAGTACCTATGATTTTACAGGGGTTAAAATCAATATTGAAACGGCAGTTTTCAATGCCATTCCTTCCGATGCCGGAGACTTTTTTCAAATTCAGGTTGTTGGGAATAACAACGTACTGAAGAACCTGACGATGGAAGATGTTGGCTCGGTGCACGACTATCCAAAGTATGGTTGCCTGAATGTGGTGATGGATGGTCGTGAAAACCGCATTGAGGGTTTTCATATTACCACCAGAGGTTCGTTCCCTTATGGCTACGGCGACTGCTTCGGTAAAGGCGGAACTTATACCATCAAGCATTATAAGCATAGTGCTTTTTTGGTACGCGGCTTACGCAATCATGCCTTAAACGACACTATTTTTCACTACTCATATGGTCATGCTATGTTTATGCAGGCAGCCAGTTATCCAAAAATTGAGGGGTGTTATATTGTTGGCGAAGTGCGATCGACTGACGATATGTTGGCTGAAGAAGGAACCGGTTCGGCGGCCGACCTGATCGATTTCTACACCGTTTGGGGCTACCGTCTGCCTCCCGGTTTTATGAAAAGTCTGGGAGAAGGTGGTATTCGCGCTTATAATGCCGGGAATACAGTCATCGATGGAGTCGAGTATTCACGAGGAACTGATAATCCTACGATCATAAACAATTACATTAAGAACTTGCGTACCGGAGTTACCCTGACTCATGCTACCGGCACTAAATACGTGTCGGGATGTACCACAATAGGAACTGAAAGAGGATATGCCATTGGTTCGGGTACGATCGTTGATTGTTATTCGGATGTTCAGTACGGTCCAGCATTTGGGGTTGACTATGAAAGCGACAAAAACATTACCGCCGAAATAACTATTTTGCCTCACGAAGGGGAAACCTTCAATGGTGATAAGTACTGTGCATATATCACTGGGAGCGGGCATAACATCACCTTAAAATCACAAGTTACCAATCCCGATCAGGAGTTAAAAATTGAATTTGGGGGCGATAGGCGAATAATCTCCGACCTGGCGACGACTGAAAATTATTTAGCCAAAAACATTACCCTGTACAACTACACCAATTTCCCCATTGTATTAAACGACCTGACCAACGATAACTCCGGAGTATCCGGGGGCATGGTGACTGATTTCGGAACGAACAACAACTTCTCTCATATTGCGGTCTCTGCCGGAAAATACGAGGCTGAAAATTATAGCAACGCGAGTGGTGTTTCTACCGAAACGACTACCGATGAAGGTGCAGGCGAAAATGTGACTTCAATTGATTCGGGTGACTGGATGGAGTACGATATTGACGTCCCTTTTACTGGTACTTACCAAATTACCTATCGGGTGGCCAGCGAATCGGCCAATGGCAGTTTTAATGTGACTGTTGACGGAGAAACGCTCGAAACTGTAACTTTTTCATCCACAGGAGGAGCTCAAACGTGGACAAGCGTTTCATCGGCCAGCCCGGTCGTTCTAACCAAAGGAACCCAAAAGGTGAAACTTAACTCCAACAGCTCGGGCTGGAATATAAATTGGTTGGACTTGACCCTGGAATGCGCAGCTCTGGAGATTAAGCCAAAGTATGAAATTGTCAATCCAATGGGAAATTTGGTTGGCAGCTCGGAGTCAACTTCTATCAATCTTTTCAAGGGAAATACACTGCTGATAAAGCCGGAGCCTTCTGTCGGAGGTGTGTGGAACTGGACCGGACCAAACGGATTCGCATCCGGCCAACGGGAAATTGAGTTGGGAGACATTCAACTTGAAGATAGCGGAGACTATGTCGTTAGCGTTACAAACGACTGCGGACAGCAAAGCACACAAATAATTACGGTTTCAGTTCAGGATAGCTTTGTATTCGAAGCGGAATCGTATCAACAAATGAGTGGTGTAGAAACCCAGCTTGCGGAGAGCTCAAGCGGTGGCAGTATTGTTTCGGCTATTGAAGCCGGCGATTGGGTGGAATATGAGCTGGAGGTTCCTTTCTCAGCTATCTACACCATCGACTATGGGATTGCCAGTGAAACAGCTGGTAGCTTTTCGGCTGTGATCGACGGTGACGATACAAGGGAAATAAGTTTTGTGGCCTCCGGAGCTGCCGGAACATGGATCACCGTGAGTACAGATTCAATTGTGTATTTGGCCGAAGGAACGCACACGCTGCGTATTCTTGCAAATTCCTCGGGCTGGAATATCGATTGGATAAAACTGCGGGGAAAGCGTTTCGTGAGTCCTTGCTCACTTCCGGCTTTACACGCCGGTTTTACGGTCGTGTCGGATCAGTTAAACTGGTCGTCGGGACTCATTGATATTACCTGTGCAGAGAGTGTTAATATTTACACATCAATTGAAGGAGTAGGTAATCTGGATTCATTCAATTACCTGAAAATGTACTACAAAATTGATGATGGTGACCCGGTTGCACTCGCCAATAAAACTGGTGGTTTTGAATGGCAGTCGATCATTCGGAAGGGTTTGTCGGGCAGTACTCTGGAGTTACTGATAGAAGCAAATTCGATCCATGCATACGACTACTATTATCAGGTTTCCCAGATCAATATTGTCGAATCAACCGATCAGACAGCACGAATTGAAGCGGAAGACTTTGACGATATGTCCGGGGTAAGCACTTCGGCTACTCGTCTTGGTTCCATTCAGCCGGGCGAATGGAGTATGTATGCCGGCCTCGATCTGACCGGGCTGGAAAGTATCGATGCCTCGGTTGGTACAGTATACGATGATGCGTATATCGAAGTCCGTTTGGACTCGGTTGACGGCCTGTTGGCGGGAAAAATCATAGTGCCGAACACCGGCTCTTACAACAGCTATCAAACGGCTAACGGATCAATCTCAGAGGTTATCGGGATACATGATGTTTACCTGGTGTACCAAACCAGCGGTAGTCCGAACGTATGTAATATCGACTGGTTTCAGTTTCACGAAGCAGTACCCGTCGTAACAATAGATCCTTTCTCAAAGATCGAAGCTGAAGAATACAACAATATGCTTGGCATTCAGACTGAAAATACGGCTGATGAAGGTGGTGGTTTAAACGTTGGATGGATTGAGACGGGCGATTGGTTGATGTTTTCGGGAATCGATTTTACAGGAATAAAAAGTGTCGACACACGGTTGGCTACATCAAATTCAACAAGTACCATTGAGATCCGAATCGACAGCCCCACGGGCGACCTGATTGGCACGGTTACCGTGCCTAACACCGGTGGATTTCAAGCCTGGGAAACCGCAAACACGCAACTCTCGGATGTGTCGGGAACACACGACGTTTACCTCGTATTTAAAGGAGCCACCGGCTATTTATGTAACATCAACTGGTTGCAGTTTAAAGGAATTTCAACGGCATCTCAAAACGAAATCAATCGCTCATCAATTCGGATTTATCCCAATCCCGTTCTTGATAAATTAAAAATTGATGGAGGAAAAGATACGATCGTACGAATTTATAATCATGGGGGAGCAATCGTTAAAAATGCTGTTGTTAGTGAAAATATTCATACATTGGATGTTACCGAATTGAACGCGGGTTTTTATATTTTGAATCTTATTCGCGATAACAATGAAGTCGTCAATTTCAAAGTCATAAAAAAATAGCGTTTGCTTTCTATCGGGAAAAGCTGGTGTAATCATGGATATGAGTGATTTGCACCGGCCATGTTTATTATAAATCTCGTCATTGAGCGTTCGCGGCTATTTCAAAATTGAATTTCTTTCGAAGCTCATCTGCTGAAAACTTCAGTAACGTGGCGGTAGTTTTTTTGAGGCAGACAGAATGGAATATAAACCAAATAAGATATTTAAACTGAGAAGTATGAGACATCTATTTATTTGCATGGCTGTGCTGCTGTCGACTGCACTGCATGCCCAAACAGAAAAATTGAGTCCTGAGGATCTGAATTCCTGGTCGTTTTTCGGACAGGGAAGCAAAATGGTGGAAAGCCATAACATGTTTTTTATGAAGGAAGATCCTGCGTATAGCGATGGGGTAATGATTGTTAGTCCGGAAAGCTATGGTGAAGAGGTCGTCGTGAGGTACGAAGTAATGACCCTCACGCCCGCTACTGTGCTGGTGGCCATTCTTTCTGCTTCCAACCCGGGAGAAGATGCCAACCTGACCATCCCTGCCGATTACGATGGATCGATGAAGCTTTGGATTGACGATGTTGAAAGCTATTTCTACGCTTTTCGCAATGCACCACATAATTTCACTCCTTTTATCCGAAAGTATCCTGTACCCAAAGGGCAGGATCCCGCTCTGGTTTCGGCCGATCAGAATATCATGTACCCGGGTGTCTTCTATTCCATCGAATTGGGGCGCAATAAAGCGTCGCTTTGGCTTAAAATTGATGGTGAAAAAATTCTGGAGACGAGCGATGGCAATGCATGGAGCGGAGGACATATCGCATTCAGGATTCGTGGTACAGCGGGTGAATATGCAGCTTGTTTAATTCGAAATATGGAAATCATCAGGCCATAACCGAAGCTGATCAGGCAAAAAGAAAGCGATTTGGTAAGGCGTATTCTTTATATAAAAACAGGCGTGTCCTTAATCAGGTCATATATTCCCCGTTTGTGCTAAGTGTCATTGAGTTAGGTATTTGTGGTTTTTTTTGTTGGCATGGCGGTAATTCGTCCCGCTTCCGTTTGATGTTTCTATTAGATACAAAATAAAAAGGATTGAACATTTTATTTGAGCTTGTATTTAAACAATTTTCAGCTTTTTAAAACCTGAACCAATGAGGAGATCTTTTTTCAAGTTAACGGTATTGAAAGTTAGTTTGTTGACTTGTTTTTTTGACTCTGCTAATGAAAAAACAATAGGGGCGACAACTCTCTGGATGGCCCAGATGATGTTGATTTCATTTCACGCAAAATTCAACTTGTTCAGTTCATTTTCGGGGCAGTTTATACGAGTGGAAAATTCGATGAGAGGGATTTAGTTCCTTTAGGCTGAAACCAGCAATCGGCTTAATTATCAATCCGCAACAATTGAAGTAAACGATGAAATTAAATACCAATAGAACTGCAATCTTTTCCCTGGCTCTTTTCGCGTCAGGATGTAGCAATCCTAAGGTTCAAAACGAAATAAAGCAGAAGCCAAACGTGATCATGATCATGGTGGACGATGTGGGTTATGGCGACATTGCCGCTCATGGAAATCCCTGGATCAAAACGCCCAATATCGATCAGCTGCACCGCGTAAGTGCTCGTTTCACCGACTATCATGTGAGTCCAACCTGCGCGCCAACACGCGCTTCGATTATGACGGGACACCACAACTACCGGACAGGCGTTTTCTTCACCATCAAAGGGCGTTCGCTTATTCTCGAAAAGGAAACGACGATGCCTCAAATTTTTAAGGAAAACGGGTACAACACGGCCATTTTTGGTAAGTGGCACCTGGGCGATAATTACCCTTTCCGGCCCGAAGACAAAGGCTTCGATGAGGTGCTGGTACACAATGGTGGCGGCATTGGCCAAACCATGGATTACTGGGATAACGATTACTTCGACGATAAATACCTGCACAACGGCAAACTCGAGCAGTTCCAAGGCTATTGCAACGATGTTTGGTTCGAAAACGCGAAGAAATTCATCAGCGATAAAAAGGGTGAACCATTCTTTTGTTATCTCTCTACCAATGTGGCGCACTCGCCGTATTGGGTTGCCGATAACTATTCCAACCCTTATAAAGGCAATGATTCGATCCCGAACGCCGCTTTCTACGGCATGATTGCCAACATCGACGAAAACCTCGGGAAACTGGTCGATTTTCTGGAAGAACAGGAAATCATGGATAACACGATCCTGATTTTTACAGCTGACAATGGATCGGCTGCCGGTAACAAATTGGAGGGCGACCGTCTGGATGGTTTTGTTGCGAAGGGTTTCAACGATGGCATGCGCGGGGTAAAAGCCAGCATGTACGAAGGCGGACACCGCGTTCCGTTCTATATTCACTGGAAAAACGGCGGAATTGATCTTGGAAAAGACATAAACGAACTGACAGCTCATTACGATGTGTTGCCAACGCTGATCGACATGTGTAAGCTCGAACTAAAACAGGACTTGAAGTTCGACGGGCAGAGCATGGTGCCGCTGATGAATGGAGAACCCAACGGTTTTGCTGATCGGACCATCTTTGTAAATACCCAGTTTTCTACCGATCCGGTGCCTTGGAAACGAACTGCGTTGATGCACCAGAATTGGCGCTTGGTTGAAGGGACTGAATTGTACGATTTGGATACCGACCCCGAACAACGCACCAACGTGGCCGAGCAGCATCCGGAATTGATGAAGAAGTTTCTGGCGGAATACGATGCCTGGTGGGCCGAAATTTCGCCCACATTCGACGAGAAACCGTTTTTTATTATCGGTCATGAAGCGGAGAACCCAACAACTTTATATTGTCACGACTGGCATTCCGAAGAGTTTACCCCCTGGCAGCAAAACCACATCCGAACAGGAATGGTCAATAATGGCTTTTGGAGGGTTCGGGTGTCGGAAAGTGGTACCTACAGCTTTAAATTGCGGCGCTGGCCCAAAGAAACAGGTTTGGCTCTAAATGCTGAAGCTGCCGTTCGGCCGGCTTTGCCCGGAACGAGTGTCGATGCCAGTAAATTTGGAAAGGCCTTGACTATCCAAAAAGCCCGTATTCAGCTTCAGGATATTGAACAAGCAAAAACGGTTGAAGGGAACGAGCAATATATCGAGTTTACCATTCCCCTCAAAAAGGGGGAAACCCATTTGCAAACCTGGTTCACCCTGGCTGATGGTACCGAAATAGGAGCCTACTATGCTGAAGTGGAGAAGGTGATGTAGAGACGTTTCGTAGTGGAGCAATGTTGAAGTGTATGAGGAAATAATTTGCTGATAATGAATAGAATTGATAACAGGATGTTGATTTTTGGAACTTGTTTGGTTCCGGGTATGGTGTTTGGAGCCTGCAGTAATAAACAGGCTGAAGTTCAAAAACCCAATGTTGTTATAATTTATACCGACGACCAGGGATATGGCGATGTGAGCGCTTTGAATCCGGAAGCGAAATTCCGCACTCCTAATATGGACCGATTGGTAAACGAAGGGGTTGTTTTTACCGACGGGCATAGCAGTGACGCGGTGTGTACTCCTTCGCGCTATTCGTTGCTTACTGGCCGTTATAGTTGGCGTACGTCGCTGAAAGAAAGTGTTTTGGAGGCTGACGGCCCATGTTTGATTGAGCCCGGACGAATGACAATCGCGACCATGCTGAAAGAACAGGGATACAATACGGCCATGGTGGGCAAATGGCATCTGCAAATGGAGTTTGTGGGCGAAAATGGAAAAGACCGCGATTGGTCGAAACCCTTTACCCAAGGGCCAATCGAACACGGATTCGACTACTATTTCGGAATAGCCGCATCCATGAATTATGGCGTGCTTACTTACCTCGAAAATGATATGGTTACCGATCCTCCGGTTTTATTCACAAAAAAGAAACTGAATGTTACGCCGCGCACCTACCGGATGACTCCGCCTTACGAACAGGAAGGCGGCAAAGGTTATGTTGAAGTTGCTCCTTCTTTCAACGATGAATTGGTGTTGGAAACCTTTGCCGGAAAAGCCGTTGAATATATCAACGAAGTTGCAGCGGACGCTAAAAACGGCAAACCGTTCTTTTTATACCTGCCGTTAACCAGTCCGCATTTGCCGCACTGTACACACCCCGATTTTCAGGGACGCAGCAATTGTGGTAACTATGGCGATTTCATGGAGGAAACCGACTATCGTGTTGGCCAGGTTTTGGATGCTTTAAAAGAAAATGGACTCGAAGAAAATACATTGGTTATCTTCTCATCCGATAATGGTGCTGAAGTTAATTATACCTATCAACGCGATACCTATGACCACTGGAGCTGTATGAACTTCAAAGGCGGTAAGCGCGACATCTACGAGGGCGGTCATCGCGTCCCGTTCCTGATGCGCTGGCCAAAAGTCATCGCGGCCGGAAGCACAGTGAATCACCCGGTTTGTCAGTCGGACTACCTGGCAACGATCGCCGATATTGTTGGCGCATCAATCCCCGACAATGCGGCTGAAGACAGTCATAGCTTACTTTCGCTTATTACCGGGAAAAACGCCGAAGGATACGATGCCGAACGGGCAGTAATTCATCATTCAATTACAGGGCATTTTGCCATCCGGAAGGGTGATTGGAAACTCAATATGCTCCGGGGGTCAGGCGGCTCATTAAAACCTGTTTTTGTTGAAGTGAATCCGGGCGATGCCGAGTTTGAACTGTACAATATTGTCAATGATCCGGGCGAAACCACTAACTTGTATTTCGAACAGCCGGAAATTGTGGAACAGCTAAAAGCTGAAATCTCTAAAATCATTTCAAGTGGCCGGTCAACACCAGGAGCACCGCAACCCTTTGTGAAAGATAACTGGAGTCAGGTTACCTGGATGGAATTATAAAATAAGGTGTATGTTGGGTAAAAGAGTGTATAACGGATTTTTAGTTGTTGCCGGCATTGCGTTGGCAGCATTTCTGTTTTGCTATTTTACTGGCTGTACAGCTTTCGCCGGACCATTGCAGGTAGCCGCCTTTGTAGGTTTTGCTATCGGGGTTCGCGGCAGCGAAAGGTTGAAGGGATTTTCTTATTCACTGATGATCCTTTCTGCCGTATCCATTTCCATGTATTACCCGGAGCTCTTCCTGAAAGCCGGTAGCTTCGAGTTTAAGCAGCTCATCGTTCCCTTGCTTCAACTAATCATGTTTGGAATGGGATCGCAAATGAGCCTGAACGACTTTGCCGGAGTGATCAAAATGCCCAAAGGAGTGATTGCCGGTGTCATCTGTCAGTTTACCATTATGCCCGTCATAGGCATATCGGTGGCAACTTTTTTCGGTTTTCCGCCCGAAATTGCAGCCGGGATCGTGTTGGTGGGTTCGTCGCCCAGCGGCATGGCGTCCAATGTCATGTCGTTCATCGCAAAAGCGAACCTGGCTTTGTCGGTCACACTCACCGCTTTTGCCACCTTGTTGTCGCCGCTCATGACGCCCTTTTTAATGAAAATATTTGCCGGCGAACTGGTCGAAATCAACTTTTGGCAAATGATGATCGGTATTTTCAATATGGTGATTCTGCCAATTTGTGCCGGGCTCATTTTCAACTTGTTCAGCCGTGGCTTCAGGCTGAAAAGAACCGAATTGGCTCAATTGCTGCTGCTGGTGGCCATGATTTTCGTGAAGAGCATGATCAGTTTCCTGACCTCAGAGCTGGCTGTTGCAAGTCTTGCAGTCAGCTTCCTAATCGACTTCCTGATCTTTGCCGTTTTGCCGGTGCTGGCTACTGTTCTGTTTAACTTTTTTGCCAAAGGTGATCGAAAACTGCTGGAAAACCTGCTTTCATTTCTGTCCATGTTCGGCATTGCAGTCATCATTACCATTATTACCGCGGCCGGGCGCGACAGCTTGCTCGACGTCGGACTTCTGCTCATTGTGGCCTGTTTTATTCACAATGCGCTCGGGTACACCTTGGGCTATTCCGTTAGCAAGTTGCTGCGAATGAGCGAACAGGACTGCCGAACCATCGCCCTCGAAGTGGGCATGCAAAACGGTGGACTGGCCTCAGGTCTTGCTCTCGAAATGGGCAAAGTGGCTACTGTTGGACTGGCACCTGCCATCTTCGGGCCGCTCATGAATATTACCGGATCTTCGCTGGCTACCTGGTGGCGGGATCGGATTCCCAATCAATTAAAAACAACAAAACATTGAAAAATCAAATAGAGATGAAGAAAGTAACGTTCATGTTGCCTGTTTTAATGGTACTTGTGCTTTTAAATACAGGTTCGCTTCTGGCTAAGGATGCCGTGATATCAAAACAGAAACCCAACATCATTTTTATCATCACCGACGATCAGGGGATGGGTGATTTGGGCTGTACCGGAAACCAGTACGTCAAAACGCCCAACATCGACAAGTTTTATACCGATGCGGTTCGCTTTACGAATTACCACGTTGGAACCACTTGTGCGCCAACCCGTAGTGGTATCATGAGTGGTCGTCATTGCAATCGAGTAAATGTGTATCATACTATCGCGGGGCGGTCTATCTTGTTTGAAGATGAGGTTGTTCTGCCTCAGGTTCTGGCTCAAAACGGCTATGTGAATGCCATGTACGGAAAATGGCACCTGGGCGACAATTATCCCTATCGTCCCGAAGACCGTGGTTTTCATGAAGTCGTTCGCCATGCCGCCGGTGGTGTGGGACAGGGACCCGATTACTGGATGAATGACTATTTCGACGATACTTACTGGCACAACGGAGTGGAAACGAAATACGACGGTTATTGCACCGATATTTTCTTTACCGAAGCCCTGAATTTTATTGAAACAAACAAGGACCGGCCATTCTTCTGCTACCTGTCGACCAACGCCCCTCACGGGCCGTACAATGTTCCAAAAGAATATTACGACATGTATCACGGAAAGAAGGAATATGAAGGGCTGAACGAACGGTTGCTGAGATTCTATGGGATGATCACCAACATTGATGACAATTTTAAAATGCTGGAGGACAAACTCGATGAACTGGGACTGACCGACAATACGATTCTGATTTTCACCACCGATAACGGAACTTCGGCTGGCGCTTCGGTTTACAATGCCGGAATGCGAGGCGGTAAAGGTAGCGAATTCGAAGGGGGCCACCGTGTGCCGCTTTTTGTTCGCTGGCCCAACGGAGAAATTACCGGAGGAAAAGATATTGATAAGCTGGCAGCAAGTTATGATCTGCTCCCAACTTTCGCCGACCTGCTTGGCCTGGATTTCAATCCGGTAAAACCGTTGGACGGAAAAAGCCTGGCTCCGTTGATGACGCAGGAAAATCCGCAGTGGCCGAACCGTATTTTGTACATCGATACTCAGCGCGAGCAAAACCTGATTAAGTATAAAAAATACACGGTAATGGATGATAATTGGCGCCTGGTGAATGGCGACCAACTCTATTATGTAACGGAAGATATTGGTCAGCAAAACAATGTGATTGAACAACATCCCGAAGTGGCAGCACGCCTGGCCGAAGGGTACGAAAGCTGGTGGCAATCGTTCCTGGCTGAAGGAGTGGATGAAAAATATGCTTACATCAAAGTTGGAACACCCTATGAAAACCCCAGTAAAATCATGTCGCACGACCTGATCATTGGAGCTTACAAAGCCGTGTGGCATCAAAATGGCGCCATTGAAGGAGAGCAGGGTGCCGGTTGCTGGAAAATTGAATTTGCCACCGGAGGCGAATACGCGATTACGCTGCGACGTTTCCCTCGTGAAAGCGGTCATGCTATTAATGCAACCTTCCCGGCTCAGGAAGAACGCATTGAACTGGACAGAGCAGCGCCCGCCAGTGTGAAAAACGATTTTACCGAGGCACATTTATATGTTGCCGGGCAAACCAAAGAGGCTGCCATAGAAGAAGGGCAGGATGAAGTCACATTCAAACTGAATGTTCCGGCAGGAAAATACGATATGGAAGCGCGTTTGGTTGATAAGATGAAACGCGTGCATCCGGCGTATTATGTGTACATTGAAAAATTGTAATTGACCAAAACTCGGATTTCAACAACTACTTCTAATTTCATCAACAGCTCGTATTCAAATGATCAGCGAGCTGTTGATTTTCAATCCAAGAAGCCGGTTTTCTCCCTTAGGGTTTAATTTTTCGTATTGAATTTATCGGTTGAAATATTCGGCTTAGATGAGGAGAATGAGCCGGAATCGATACCCGAGGTCGAGTGTTGACGAAATGCAGGTGGCCGATGTGTTTCAAATGAATAGATATTCCATGTTCTTTAATTTTTAGAGAAACCAATAGATGATAAAAAGAAAAGTTTGGGGAGGTTGCCTTGTCGCAGTTTTTGTGCTGGCGAGTGCTTGCGGAGTGTTAACAAAGCAGGATAAAGTGACATTCGGAACGTTGCTGGATGAAATGACGAACAGGGAAACGCTGAGCTACCTTCAAGCACCCATTTGGTCGCAACATCAGGCCAGCAGCTACGAACGCTTGTCGGTTAGTCCGGATGATACGCTTGGTTGGTATGCCAACCACGACTGGAATCATTTTCAGGGCAAGGAAATCATCAACGGAAGAACCGAATTTGTGATGCTCGATGTTGATGGCCCCGGTGTAGTTACCCGCTTTTGGAGTGGCGGTAATCCCGGTCTTGAGGCGACTTTACGTTTTTACATCGATGGTGATACCATTCCAACCTGGGAAGCTGAGCGGGCGGGAGATCTGTTGGGTGAGAACGAAATGATTGGTTATCCGCTTTCGGCTTTGTGTGTTAGTAAAGACCAGCCCCTGCCTAAAGCAAGCAGTAAGTTGGGACACAACTTATACGCTCCAATTCCTTTCTCAAAACACATAAAAATCACTTACGAAGGACCCGATCCGCGTCCGTCAGCCGGTGATGGCATGTTTTACAATATCAACTATCGGCTTTACAAAGGCGATGTTAAGATGGAAAGCTTAACCAGGGAAACCGTTGTTAAGTATGCTGAACAATTGAAAGTTGCCAATGCAAAATTGGGCGATTTGATCGACGAGAAACCCGCGGAAGTCAAGGTGGAAGCGGAGAACGGAGTGAAATCAACTGAGCTGAGTCTGGAACAAGGTGAATCAGGTTCTATCGAGCTTGAAGGAGCGTCTTCAATCCGAAGAATTCTCCTCTCTTTGGCTGCCGACAGCCTGAGTCAGGCCGTAAAAGACTTGCGCATTCAAATTGCCTTCGACGGAAACCAAACAGTGGATGTGCCACTTGGTTTTTTCTTTGGTAGTGGCGACCAACTCGTTGAAGTTTCCGATTGGTACCGCAAGGTCGACACACTCGGTAACATGGCCAGCTTCTGGGTCATGCCTTTTCAGACTGGCGCCGAGGTGAAGATTGTAAATCAAGGAGAGACGAAAGTCGGTGTAAAACTTAACGTGGCTACCGGTGATTATCAATGGGCAGGCAACAGCCTGTATTTCCACGCGAATTATTCGGAGTTGAAAAACTACTCCACGATAGCAAAACAGGGACAGGATTTCAATTTTATCACCATTCCAACAGCCGGAAATTATGTGGGAGATAATCTGCAAATAGACAAGCCTGTTCCGGGATGGTGGGGCGAAGGCGACGAAAAAGTTTATGTCGATGGAAGTACGTTCCCCGACCACTTTGGAACCGGAACCGAAGATTACTATGGCTACGCCTGGGGAGGTCAATATCCTAACCCGTTCAATCATCCGTTTATTGGGCAACCCATCGGGCAGGCCAATAGCAAGAAACAAGGAGGAATAACTGTTAACTCGCGGGTGCGTGCGCTGGATGCGATTTCGTTTAACAAATCGCTACGCTTCGATATGGAATCGTGGAACTGGCATGGGGGCGAAGTCGACTTTTCCTGGGCTTGCTTTTGGTATGCGGGCTCCAACTGATAAACGTTTAAACAGATGGTTTACATTCTAAAATACAATTGATAAAAGAAACAGAACCAGGAGTCCGGACAAATTTTATATGCGTTCGAACTCTTGGTTTCAATCAACCAGACTAAACTAAAAATGACTATAACCTATTGTGAAATGAAGAATTTATATCGACTACTGTTCGTGGTTTTTACAGTTGTTCTGTTTGGCAGCTGTACCCCGGTGAAAAAAGAGAACTTTGATTTAAGCTTGTTCCTCGACCTCGCTGATCCGAATGTGATTTACCCAACTTCGGAACAACTTGAACTCTTGAAAAAGGTTGTACCTGAAGAAGCATTTATTCCTGTCCCCCCTGTGAGCAATCGATTGTATTGGGACAGTGTTGCCTCCGTTTCAGCGGGGAAAACCTATCTGGATTTGGCTATTGCTGAATTGGATCGGGCGCCTGAAGTTCCTATTACCGATGAAATTTATTATCGGGCCAATCGGGAAGGAAATCGCGGAATTTACAAACCCCGCTATTACCGCACGATGGATCGGCTGGAAAAGTTTATCCTGGCCGAGTGCATCGAAAATCAAGGGCGCTTCCTGCCGCAAATCGAAGTGTACAGCGACTCCATCATGGCCATGAAATCGTGGCTGCATCCAAACCACGACCGCGACAATGATGTGCTGGAAGGCCGACGCGTATCCATCGACCTGGGCGCGCGGAAATTCGGTCTGGTGCTGGCGCTCGCCAATGCGCTTTTGGAAGATAAAATACCCGCTTCGCTCCGCTCAAAAATCGACGAACAACTGCAATGGCGGATCACTGATTCGTACCTGAGCTCTTGTCAGAAAGAAGAGGATAAAAGCAATACCTGGATCCGATCTACCAGCAACTGGAACTCGGTTTGTACCAGCGGCTCGGTCTTCACGACCATAGTGAACGCAAAAAGTTACGACGAGCGAGTGGCAGCCATCGGCTGTGCCCTGAATAGCATGGTGTTCTACCTGTCCGGTTTCGGAACCGATGGCTATTGCTCCGAGGGAACAGGCTACTGGAACTACGGTTTTGGTCATTACATGTATTTGTCCGAAATTCTGTCCGATTATACCGATGGTCAGATTAACCTCTTCGACTTTACCAACCGGGAAAAGATGGTGAATGTGGGCAATTTCCCATTCAACTTTCAAATTCATCCCGGAATGTACGCTCCCTTCTCTGACGGAGTGACCACCTTGGATCCGGAAAGCGACAACTTTGCCTACATTATGGCCGCCAAACATTACGGTGCTAAAAAACCTACCCGTTTTATTCCCGACGAAAGCGTTCAAACGTTGATCGCATGGAAGGATAAACAAGATTATACGTCATCAGGAGATACTCCGGTGGAGCTGCCGGGACATACTTATTTCGACGATTTTGGGATCATGATCTCGCGCGGACAGCAGGAGCTTCCGTTTTCTATCGCCATTAAAGCCGGGCATAACGGCGAAAATCATAACCACATGGATGTGGGCAGTTATGTGCTGGTTCTGGGTGAAGATTACGTGGCTGGTGATATTGGTGCGCCTTCGTACACCGCTGGCGCTTTTTCCAACGACAACCCGGCACGTAGCTCGTGGGGACACCCGTTGCCAAGGATCAACAACACTCTGCAGTCAAGTGGAAAAGAGTTCGCCGGTGAGATCGTGCATGCCGAGTTTGCCGACAATGCGAATAAAGTGGTGATGGACATTCGGTCGGCTTATGAAATTCCTTCGCTCAATAAACTGCAACGTACCATGACCAACGACAAAAGAGGACCCGGTACAATTACGGTTACCGACGAATTTTCAGCTACTGAGCCGCTGAGCTTTGGTACTGCCATCAGTACTTTTTCAAAATATGAACTGGTTGATGAGAGAACCCTCATCCTGACCGCCGTGAAAAATCAAGGGAAGGTAAAAGTTGAAGTTTTCGGTGAAGTGGCCGGCGAGGATGTCCCGGTGAAAATCGTCCCCGAACCGATCCCGGTAAAAAGTCTGCGCAGCGGGAAAGATGCAGTGCGGATCGGCGTTGAATTTATAGAGGAAGCACAATCCGGATCAATTTCTATAAAATACCAACCTATTTTAAACTAGTAGAAATCAATCTAATTATCAATAATAAATCAGAATCAAATGAGAAACACATTTATGCTAATTGCACTGTCGATGGTCTTACTTTCGACAGCCTGCAATCAAAAAACCAAAGCAACAGAACAAAAAGATGAAGTGGTGAAACTAAGCGATGATGAACGAATGGCCTGGTGGCGCGACGCCCGTTTTGGAATGTTTATTCACTGGGGACCTTACGCGGTTCCGGGCGGCGAACGCGATGGACAAATCTGTAAAGGTGGTGCCGAGTGGATTATGGACAAACTGGATTACACCATCGAAGACTACGAAAAAGATGTGGTGGGCAATTTTAATCCGGTAAACTTCGATGCCGACGCGTGGGTGACCATGGCTAAGAATGCCGGTATGAAATACATTGTTCTCACCTCAAAACATCACGATGGATTCGCTATGTGGGATTCAAAAGTGAGTGACTACAACATTGTGAAACGCACTGAATTTGGACGTGATGTGGTGAAAGAACTTGCCGAAGCTTGTAAAAAGCAAGGTATTGTTTTCTGTTTGTACCATTCAATTGTCGACTGGCACCATCCGGAGGCACAGGCTCCTTTGTATCCGAACTACAATGCCGGGCAGGCCGACCAAACAGTTGTGAACCCTGAATTCCCGAAATACTACGAAAACTACCTGAAACCGCAGGTGGTTGAGTTGTTAACCAACTATGGCGACCTCGGTGTGGTTTGGTTCGATGGCGACTGGATTGCTGACTATACCACCGAGATGGGAAAAGATTTTTACAAAACAATCCGCGAAATTCAACCCAATACCATTGTAAACAACCGTGTTGACAAAGGCCGCATGGGAATGGAAGGAATGGATATGGAAGGTGATTTCGCCGGCGACTTCGGTACACCCGAGCAGGAAATCCCGGCAACCGGAATTGATTCGGATTGGGAAGCCTGTATGACTATGAACGGCTCGTGGGGCTACAAACCATCAGACACCAACTGGAAAAGCTCTGAGGAACTCATTCAAAACCTGGTTGATATTGTATCGAAAGGCGGAAACTTTTTGCTGAATATCGGGCCGGACGGACTTGGCGTTTTCCCTCAGGAAAGTGTTGAGCGCCTGGCCGACATGGGCAAGTGGACAAAAGTAAACGGCGAAGCCATTTATGGCTGTCAAGCAAGTCCGGTTGACCGCCCCGAATGGGGACGTTACACCAGCAAGGGAAATGTGGTTTATGCGCATGTGTTCGACTGGCCTGCCGATGGCAAACTCATGATAGACGCTAACCTGAAGGTGCAAAAGGCCAGTTTGGTGACTGACGGGCAAGAGTTGAAGCTTGACGGGGCGACCATTGTTTTGCCTGAGACTGCTTCTGACGAATTTGCTTCGGTTATAAAACTGGAGCTTGCTCAATAGACTGAATAATCAAACCCGCAGAGGCGCAAGGAGACAACTCACAGCGCCTTTGTGCCTTTGCGGGTAAAATTAAACCCGAGACCTATGAAAAGCCTAATCCCAATACTCCTGCTTCAACTCGTGTTCGTTCTGTTTGTTAACGCCCAGCAATGGACTCCGGACCTGGGGGATGGAACGTTTAAAAACCCGATCATTTTTGCCGATTACTCCGATCCGGACATTCTGCGGGTTGGCGATGACTTTTACATGGTGGCATCCAGCTTTAACTGCATGCCGGGAATTCCGGTCTTGCATTCAAAAGATCTGGTGAATTGGGAAATTATCAACCATGTGTATCAAAAACTACCGCTCCAGAAGTACGATAAGGTTGCGCATGGCGAAGGTTGCTGGGCTCCTTCTATCAGGCATCATAACGGGAAGTTTTACGTCTTTTTCTGCACGCCCAACGATGGCTTGTTTATGGCCTGTACCGATCACCCATCTCATGAATGGGAGCTAACCCATGTGGTGAACGTGGTGAATTGGGAAGACCCGTGCCCTATTTGGACTGAAGATGGAGATGCTTACCTGGTTCGTAGCAAATTGTGCGGAAACGATTTATACCTTCATAAAATGAGTCCGGATGGAAAAAAATTACTCGACAACGGAACTCTGATCTTTAGAGATAAAGCTGATCAACCCATTATCGAGGGGCCCAAGTTCTATGTGAAGGACGACTTTTTCTACATCCTGGCTCCGGCCGGTGGAGTTCCAACCGGCTGGCAAACCGCATTGCGTTCTAAAAATATCTACGGTCCCTACGAGACCAAAAAAGTCCTTCACCAGGGAAGTACTGATATCAACGGCCCGCACCAAGGGGGGCTTGTCGAGTTGAACTCGGGAGAATGGTGGTTTGCGCATTTTCAGGATCGGGGCTTATATGGCCGAATTGTTCACCTGAACCCGGTAAAATGGGAAGATGGCTGGCCGCTGATGGGGGAAGATGTTAATGCCGATGGGATTGGCGAGCCTGTTTTGGTCTGTAATAAACCGAATGTGGGCAAATCCGTTCCGCAGAAGATTCCGCAAACCAGCGATGAATTTGAGTCTGAAAAGCTAGGCCTCCAATGGCAATGGCATGCCAACCCACTGGAAAACTGGTACTCCCTGTCTCAAAATCCCGGCTCAATAAGGTTAAATGCCGTTCAAAACCTGACTCAATATGGCGATTTATGGCATGTGCCTAACTTGCTGTTGCAGAAATTCCCGGCTCCTTCATTTACCGCGACTACTAAAGTCGGGTTTAACGGAGAGTTAACTGGCGATCGCTGCGGATTGGTCGTCATGGGGCGCGAGTGGGCCTACATTGCGCTCGAAAATGACGACAATAGGGTAAAGGTTGTCATGTACAAGGGCAAGTATAACAAGTGCGATGGCGGTACCAACGAAATTGAAAGCATTCCGGTTGAGGCGGAAAGCCTTTTTCTGCGTGTTTCAGTAAACGACCAGGGGATGTGCCGGTTCCAATATAGCTTGGATAATGATACGTTTCAAGGTATTGGAACTGAATTTCAGGCGAGTGTCGGTGTATGGATCGGCGCTAAGGTCGGCGTATTCTGCCTTAATCCGAACATGAGCCAGAGTAGTGGTTATGCTTGTTTCGATTGGTTTCGGGTAGAATAATCGCTGGCAGCCTTTGTGCTACCTAAATGCTAATGGCCGACATTCAAGGATTTCGGCATAAAAATGAAAATAGTTAAAAGCAAAAGAATGAATCAATTAAATAAAATGGCTGTGATCCTTTTGGGGGCCGTGCTGATATTCCAGCTTAATCTGGTTTCGGCGCAGCAACATCCGGCTTTAATTGCCGGAAACGAAGATAAGCAAGCCATTCTCGACAAAATAGAAAACGAAGATTGGGCTAAAAGTGCCTGGGAAAACCTGAAAGCCAAAATTGATCCGTATGTGGATCGACACCAGTCAGACCCCGAATGGATTGTCTCACGGATGTCGATGTATTGGAAAGATGGCGAGCGTTTCACACAATGCTACATTAAAAACCAAAATTGGGACTACGGCGAAGGAAATGCGCCAATTCCAACCGTTCGCCTGCCGGGAATGCGTACCTGGAACAGCTACATCAACGTTCCGTTGGAAGATCGTCTCCCGTACAGCGAAAATGGCGACATGCTCGCCATCGATCGGGCAACCGACGACAAAACCCCGGTGCGTGTGCCCTACAAAAAAACAGGCCACATGGTTCGCGCCAACAACAACGAAATTCTATCGTTGGCTGAAGAGGCAGCATTTGCATATTGGCTTACTCAGGACGAAAAATATGCGAAGTTTTCATCCGATATTCTTTGGACTTGGCTGTTGGGTACCTACTACATGAACCCGCCACTCGATCCGGAAAAATCGACCAATGGTCCGGGTGGTTATGCGCCGGGAGGCATCATGGGCTATTACGATTATGAACAAATTCACGACGACCACCAGGTGCATGCCTCTGCTGCTTACGATTTCCTTTACGATTATTTGAAGGCAAATCCTCACCGGCACTTGTCACAAATTGGCAAAAATACAACTGAAGTCGCCGGTGTGGTTTTCAAGCGCTTTATCGATTTGGGCCTAATCAGAGGAGGAAAAAAAGGCAACTGGAATGTGAATGGCTTCAAAAATATTGTTCCATCAATGTTGGTGCTGGAGTCGAACGATTTTTACGCCGACAAAAAAGGGAAGGAATATTACCTTCCGTACTATACAAAAATTACAACTGACTACCACGAGGCCTTGCCTGATTTTATTAAGAACTTCGACGAAAAAACAGGCCTGTGGCCTGAATCTCCCGGCTATGCTTCGGGTATGATCTCGTTGGTGTTCGACATTGGCTTGCAATTGTACCAAAACGGAGTAAATACCATTGGGCAGAATCCGCTATTGCAAAAGGCTGCACTGGCTAACCTCGGATGGCTCGATGCACGTGGCAACCTGGTTGTTTTTGGCGATATGCGTGGGGGGCCTGCCGACTTTTCGGTGTTCGAAAAAATGCTCACTTACTACACTTGGGAAGGAGATACGGAAAATGCCCGAAAAATGGCGATCGTCATCCGCAAAGGCATCGAATCGGGCCAGTACAGCCGAAGCGAAGCCGACTGGCAAGGTCTGTGTCAATATCAACCGTTACCCGATTCGGGCAATGAGTTGCCTTATCAGCGTGCGGCCTATTCGCCGCATCACCGCCATCTGATCATGAAAAACGGCAACAGCGAGCAAAACGGACTGATGTTTACGCTGTATGGTGGTGCTAAGGGCGGTCACCTGACCGACAATGGCCTGGCGATGCAGTTCTACGGAAAAGGCTGGGCGCTAAACCCGGATGCATCGGCTTACGAATCGTATTGGTCGAGCGATGCGATCTACCACCGTAGCATTACCGGATCCAACACTATTTTGCCGGGCTATACCGTGGGCGAGATTACAATCAACGCGATGGATCCTGCTGTTGATCCGGCAAAGGGATTTTACAATAGCTCCGAAACATCGGAGAACTGTTCGTTTTCCGATGTTTCGGCCGATGAAAAGCGACGTTTGGTGGCTATGATCCGAACCTCGGAAACGACCGGGTATTATGTGGATATCTTCCGATCCAACCAAGCCGACAACGATTACCTGCATCATAATTTGGGCGATGAAACCCGTGTTGTTGGCGAGAACGACAATCCATTAGTCCTAAATCCTGTTGCTGAGATTGCCAATCATCATCATAAGGCGTATTCGTTTTTTCAAAATCTGAAAAAGATTGACTACAACAAGGACTTTACTGTAAGCTGGAAAATTAATAAAGTTTCTCCCGCCCTGAATACCGATATGTGGATGATGGGGCAGGACAACCGAGAAATTTACCTGATGGATGCACCGCCAACAACATTGAGGACGGATGTGACTCCGGGCATGGTGAATAAAAGTCCGCAAACTACACCGACCATGATTGTTCGCCAATTGAATAATAACGCGCAGGATAATCCATACGTAGCGGTGTTTGAAGCGTATGCTGATGGCGAAAAAGCGATTCGGAAGATTGAGAAAGTGGCTGGCAGCGAAAAATTTGTTTGTATTGAAGTGGACTCGGATGGCTATGGCAATCAGCTAATTATGAATGCCATTGATGATAAATTGTACGAGCCGTCGGATGACACAGCGTTCAAAGGAACTTTTGGAATTGCTTCGGAAAAAGATGGCGCTGTGGAATACCTGTATTTGGGTAGCGGAAAACTAATCCGCCTGGGTAACTATTCCATCGAATCGGTTGATGGAGTGGTGTCGGCTGAGCTGAAGATGGAAAGCGGGAAACTGTATTATTCAGCCAACAAACCGGTGAAAATTAAGGTTGGTGACGACAACCTAAAGGTTTATCCGGCAGGTTTCAATATTGAAGTTAAGTAGTAAATAGAGTAGGTTGGATGGGGAGCTGATTTGGAAGTGAACTCTTCATCCTTCCTTTCAATCTAAAGAACGAAACATGTATAAAATAGTAGCCTTCCTGGTCTCACTGTTCATTTCCTGTAGTTGTTGGGCAATCGACTTGTGGTTGCCGGCCATTTTTGCCGACCAGATGGTTTTGCAGCGCGATCAGGAAGTGCCGGTGTGGGGAAAAACAGCGCCCGGTGCCACCGTCGAGCTGACTTTCGCAGGTCAACAGCTTGCCACCGTAGCAGCTAACGACGGGAGCTGGAAGATGATTCTAAGCCCGATGGCAGCTTCTGCACAATCGCGAACGATGAGCGTTGTTGCCAAACTAAACGGTGATGGCGTCAAATTGACGATTGACGATGTGCTGGTTGGCGAAGTTTGGTTTTGTGGAGGGCAGTCCAATATGTACCGTCCCTTTCGGATGCTGACGGGAGAGGCCGCTGAACCACAATATGAGCCTGTTGCCGACTACCTGCGGCAGGAAGCGGCATCGGCCAATGATATACTATTTCGGCAGTTTCGGGTAGGACGTGCGCAAAGTGTTTTCGAACCCAAATCAGAGGGGAGAGGCAACTGGTCGAAGGCAATCGCGGGTGAAGTGAACGAGTTTTGCGGAACGGCTTACTTCTTTGGTCGCGAACTGCGCCGTGAATTGAACGTTCCTGTAGCCCTGATTAGCTGCAACTTGGGAGGAACGCGGATTGAACCCTGGATGCCAATCAACGCTTTTGATAAAGACAGTGCTCTTCAGTCGTTTTACCGAAACGAAATTAACAGTATCAATCAGAAACTAGCTTCGTATGACGAAGAAATAGAGAACAAAATATATCAGCAATTGAGGGCCGAATGGGAAAAATGTACCAAAGAGGCAAAGAAGGTCGGAGTGAAGATCCCCAACGAACCCCGGAAACCGGAACATCCGGCGCAGGACAAGCAAGTTCCGGCTACCTTATACAATGGGATGATGCATCCGTTGATTCCCTATGCTGTGAAGGGAGCTATTTGGTATCAGGGCGAAAGTAACACGGGCAATTGGCCTGAAGAGTACGGAAAACGACTGATTACCATGGTGGAGGCCTGGCGCGAAGCCTGGGGGCAAAATGATTTTTATTTTTACTGTTGCCAGCTGGCAAATTATAAGGAACCGAATGATCTTCCCACGGATCAGGATGACTGGGCAACTGTGCAGTTTCAGCAAAGCCGAATCCTTCAACTCGAAAACACAGGCTTGGCAGTCTTAAACGATATTGGTGAAGCACGCGATATTCACCCCAAAAATAAAATTGATGCCGGAAAACGTATTTCCCTGTGGGCATTGAAACAAGCTTACGGGAAGGACATTGTTTGCTGCGGCCCACTTTATAAATGCTCGGAAGTAAAAGCCGGCAAAATGTTGATCACCTTCGATCGGGTGGGATCGGGTTTGATGGTTGGACGGAAACAGCTGATGGAACCTGTTGTGCCGGTGGATGAGCCGTTAGCGCGATTCCAGATTTGCGGTGTCGATGGAGTTTGGAAATGGGCTGAAGCCAAAATTATTAGTAAAGATCAAGTGGAGGTTTGGCATCCTTCAATCGCGAACCCCACAGAGGTAAGGTATGCCTGGTCATCCAATCCAAAGGGGGCAAACTTGTACAACAGGGAAGGTTTACCTGCATCGTTGTTCAAAACAAAGTAGCAATGTAAAATCATCGTAATTTCATTCTTAAAATAAACTAATCGATATATAAATATTAAACACATGAAGAGATTTTTTAGACATCCGGTTTTGATGGCCTTGCTGATTAGCGTCGGTTTTGTGTCGTGCAGTACTCCGGAAAAGCAACATAGCAAGCTCAAACTTTGGTACGATGCTCCGGCAGCCGACTGGAACGAAGCTTTGCCAATCGGTAACGGGCGTTTGGGCGCTATGGTTTTTGGAATTCCTGACCAGGAAAACATTCAGTTGAACGAAGAAACGCTTTGGTCGGGGGGGCCGCACAGAAATGACAATCCCGAGGCAAAAGAAATTTTAAGTGAAATTCGCCAGCTTTTGTTTAATGGTAAGTATAAAGAAGCCCACGATCTGGCAAACGCGAAGATTATCTCAGAAACATCGCATGGGATGAACTACGAAACGGTAGGTAATCTGAGGCTCAAATTCGATGGGCACGAAACTTACGCTGATTATTACCGTGAGTTGGATATCGAGAATGCGGTGGCGAAAACCAGTTATACGGTTGATGGAGTCGAATATACCCGTGAGGTATTTACGTCATTCCCCGATCAGGTATTGGTGGTAAAACTTACAGCTAGTGAAAATGGGAAGATTAGTTTTTCAGCCGGAATGGATCGCCCGGAACCTTCGGTAATTGAGGTGAAAACAGAGGGCGACAACATCCTCTCAATGACAGGAAAAGGGGCTGATTTGAAAAGCAAACGGACACCGGTAGACGCTCCCTCAATCGAAGGACGTGTCAACTTTGAATCGAGATTGAAAATTGTACCTCAAGGAGGCTCTCTGTCAGCATCTGAAAATACCTTGACCTTAAGCGGAGCCAATAGTGCCACCTTATATGTTTCAATTGCGACAAACTTTGTTAACTATCAGGATGTGAGTGCCGATGAGCACCAACGCGCCACCGACTATTTGGCTAAGGCTGAAACAAAAACCTATGAGCAATTAAAATCGGATCATTCGGTGTTTTACCAAAACTATTTCAATCGGGTGTCGCTCGATTTAGGAGCGACTGATTCGATTAAAAATCCCACCGATGTTCGGATCAAACAATTTAGTCAGGGGAACGATCCTGCGTTAGCAGCCCTTTATTACCAGTTTGGTCGTTACCTGTTGATTTGTTCTTCGCAGCCCGGCGGACAAGCCGGTAATTTGCAGGGAATCTGGTGTAATGATCTAACTCCACCTTGGAAAAGTGCCTATACAGTCAATATAAATACCGAAATGAATTACTGGCCAGCCGAACCAACGAACCTTGCCGAAACGCACGAGCCGTTGATTGAGTTGGTGAAAGAGCTTTCCGAGGCGGGGCAGCAAACTGCCACCGATATGTATGGAGCCGATGGCTGGGTTTGTCATCACAACACCGACCTGTGGCGAATTTGTGGCCCGGTTGATGGCGCTACCTGGGGCATGTGGCCAAGCGGCGGCTTGTGGCTTAGCCAGCATTTGTGGGAGAAGTACCTGTACAACGGCGACTTGGAATACTTGCGCTCAGTGTATCCGGCCATGAAAGGTTCTGCCGAATTTTGCCTGAGCTTTTTAATACCGGAGCCTGAACATGGCTGGTTGGTTTTTAGCCCATCTACCTCGCCCGAAAACCGTCCGGCACACCATCCGAACATGGTAAATATCGCTTATGGTGCAACGATGGACAACCAGTTGCTCCTCGATATGCTTTACAAAACCGCCGAAGCAGCCAGACGCCTGAATATTGACGCCGAACTGGTTCAGCAAATTGAAGCGACCATTCCGAAGCTGGCGCCGAACCAAATCGGTCAGCATGCCCAAATTCAGGAATGGATTCACGACTGGGACGATCCGGAAGATAAGCACCGCCATATTTCGATGTTATATGCAATGCACCCTTCCAATCAGTTTTCGCCCTTCCGCACACCCGAACTGGCTGAGGCTGCGCGGAATGTGCTGATCTATCGCGGCGACCCGTCAACCGGCTGGTCGATGAACTGGAAAATTAACCAATGGGCTCGTTTGCTCGATGGCAACCATGCCTACAAAATGATGACCGACCAGATTAAACTGGTGGGGCGTCCCGATTCTCCCGGTGGTGGCGGAACTTATGTCAATATGTTCGATGCTCATCCTCCCTTCCAAATCGATGGCAACTTTGGTTTTACTGCCGGTTTAACCGAGATGTTGCTGCAAAGTCATGATGGCGCCATACATTTGATTCCCGCCTTGCCCGACGTTTGGAAAACCGGAACTGTTACCGGATTGCGCGCCCGCGGTGGTTTCGATATTGAATTGCTGGAATGGGAAGACGGATCGATCGTGAAAGCGGTTCTCAAATCGAAATTGGGAGGAAATTGCCGGATTCGTTCGTATTCTGAGTTGACATTGGAAGGTGGCGAAGCGCTTACATCGGCGAATGGTGATAATGAAAACCCCTTCTATCAGGTTCCCGCTATTCAAGAACCTATAATCTCTGAAAAAGCTGAATTGAAAGGTTTTGAGGTGAAAGATACGTACCTGTATGATATTGCAACAGAGGCAGGACAAACCATCGTTCTGGTGAAAAAATAGGTTTGAATTATGATATTGGAGAAACAAATTACAATTCGGAAATTGATTGGTGCTCTGGCCTTGAGTTTGTTGGTGTCTGTCGTTTATGCGCAGAATCCAGTCTTTACGCATGTGTTTACTGCCGATCCTTCGCCGCACGTTTGGCCTGACGACGATCGCCTTTGGGTCTATACTTCTCATGATGAACCCGGTTCTAATAATCATTATGGGATGACGGGCTATCATGCGTTTTCGACGACCGATATGGTGAATTGGACAGACCACGGACGGATTTTGCATTTAGAAAATGTAGCGTGGGCCGAAAGTCATGCCTGGGCGATGGATGCCGTCTATTATCGCGGCAACTATTACCTCATTTATTGCATGAAAGAAGCCGGGATCGGACTGTTCCGCACAGGTGTTGCCCGTAGCGATGTTCCTGAAGGGCCCTTCACTGATCTGGGCTATATTAAGGGCGTTGAGTTTGGTCAGGATCCGGCTATCTTTATTGATGATGATGGAACGCCTTATTTGTTTTGGGGGCACGACCGCCAATGTTACGGCGCAGAGTTAAATGATGATTTAATGTCGATTAAACCCGAAACCTATGTCGACCTGACTTCCCAGTTGACCCATGTTTTTGAGGGGCCATGGGTGCACAAATACAACGGAAAATATTACCTCACTTATCCGGGATTAACGCCACGCCGTTGGCCAGAGAAGATGTTTTATGCCGTTGCCGAAAAACCGTTGGGACCTTACGAATTTAAAGGGTGCTTTATCGACGATTTTGACGGACAGAGCGGAACCAATCATGGCGGTACGGTAACTTACAAAGGGAAAGACATCATGTTTTACCACAGTGCCTGGCTGTCGGGCGGATTAAGTGAAACCCGTTGTGTGATGGCCGATTACCTGAAGTATGACCAAAATGGTGATATCATACCAATCGTTCCGTCGAAAGAAGGGTTGGGAATTGCCAAACGCACAAAGACAACCCTGCATTTAGAAGCAGAAAATGGATTTGCTGCCGGTGGCGAATTATACAATGTGATTGTTGATACCTGGATAAAAGATTACAGCGGTAAAGGATATGTTACCAACTTTGATAATCCCTACGACCATGTTTCAATTTTGGCTCAGGTAGCAAAACCTTCAAAATATCGGTTTAAAGTAAGCTATGCTTCACCCGATGGGGAATCAAATCACGATGTTTTGATCAATAGCCATCAGTACAAAGATTTTGTTTTCCCACAATCGGAAGCATTCCGCGAGATTGATTTCGGAATTGTTGAACTGAAAGCGGGTGATAATCTGATTCGCATTTTTAAAAGAAACTGGAAACCTTCGCAAGGACAACTAGCCATCGATTACGTTGAGTTGGAACAGGTGTTTGAGGAGGAAAACCAATAAACTAAAACAAACGATTATGAAGATACTATTTTCAACATTACTTTCTCTATTGGTGATGTTCACAGCATTTTCTCAGGAAATAAAAGTGGATGCAAACCTGGAAGGCGAAAAATTTGAGCACTTGTGGAGTAAGTGTGTAGGTGCAGGACGAGCAAACGAAGGACTTCGAGCCGGTTGGCTCGAACAATTGGAGTTGGTACAGCAAACCTGTGGTTTTGAAACGGTTCGTTTCCACGGACTTTTTCACGACGATATGTTCCCCGTTTTGGAGGAAAAAGGCCAAACGGTGTACAACTGGCAATATATTGATGATCTGTTCGACCGGATGCTCGATTTGAATGTGCGTCCGTTTGTTGAGTTAAGCTTTTTCCCACCCAACATGGCAGCCGAAGATTCGCAGACCGTATTCTGGTGGAAAGCAAAAACAACTCCCGGATCGGACTACCTCGAAAAATGGCATGACCTGGTAAAAGCCTTCACCGCGCATTGTGTCGACCGATACGGAATTGATGAAGTTCGCTCCTGGTATTTTGAGGTGTGGAATGAGCCCAACCTGAGCCGGGCATTTTTCGATGGTACCAAATCGCAGTATTTCGCTTTGTATAAGGCTTCGGTACAGGCTGTGCGCTCGGTCGACAGCCAGCTGAAAGTAGGCGGGCCATCAACCAGTAACTTTGTGGCCGACGATCGTTATGAAGGCGAACGCGAAGACACCAAGGGGTTCACCAAAACATTTACAGCCGAAAACATCAACGAGCTGCAATGGCGGGGAGTCTGGATTGAAGATTTCCTAAGCTACTGCGAACAGGAAAAACTTCCCGTTGATTTTATCAGTTGTCATCCTTATCCAACCGATTATCCGCTTGACCCGCGCACCGGCAAAGGAAAGGACTTTTCACGCTTTGTACAATCTACGGTCATCGACATAAAATGGCTGAACGAGGTTGTTGCCAAAAGTGCATACCCTAATGCCGAATTGCACCTGACCGAATGGAATACCAGTCCGAACAGCCGCGATGCCATGCACGACTTTTTACCTCCGGCAGCTTATATTGTTCGTACTAACCTCGAATGTATTGGGCTCACAAATTCGCTGGCATTCTGGACATTCACCGATATTTTTGAAGAAAAGGGCGGGGCTGCCAGTATTTTCCATGGCGGTTTTGGAATGATAAACTTCCAGGGTTTGGTGAAACCCTCGTACCATGCCTACCGGATGCTTCACGAGCTGGGCGACGAAAAGCTATTCAAAAACGATTATCTGTTTGTTAGTCGGAAGTCGGGCAATAAAAAGTTGGTCGCATTGGCTTACAATTACCCCGAAGATCATTACAATGCGGTGCCATCAAGTATCAAAAAGATTGAGAAGTACGAGGAAGGCGCTACCCGGCAGCTCAACTTCACGCTTTCTGATTTAAAGCCTGGCACCCAGTTTACGATTGAAACCCTGGATAAGGATCATGGAAATATTTATAATGAATGGGAAAAAATGGGTAAGCCTGAACCTCCAACACGTGAGCAGATTAAGGTGTTGAAAATGGCTGCCAACGCCCTTCATACAGAAATTGTTGAGGCTGATGCCTCAGGAAAACTGACTATCAATCGCGAGATGTCACCCTGGAGTTTGGTATTGATCAGGCAAATCAACTAAGTAGTTTCTGTTTGAAGATCCATCATCGGTTTAGATATTAGATCCATCGTGGCTTTCTTGCGTTTTCGTGAGTGATTTTACCCGCTGCATTTCGGCCTAAAGGCTCTTTTCCCGAATGCAGTGGGTTTTTTTGTTTTTTCTTTCGACGCCAGTATTCCGGAACAAGTCTATTGAACCGGATATATTCGTGCACCAGTTTGCCGGTCTTTTACCTGGTCGGAAGGTAGGGGGGGCTTGTACGGGCGATTTGTGGCTTCGTATATAACTTTTTAGCCTCCTTCAAATCAGGCACCGTAATTCCAATATGCTCGCTGTTTTTGGTTGAGTGAACGTGTGAGCAAGAATGACAAGGCCTTAGGAGTAAGAACCATGGACTGAAATCGCGGGCAGCAATAGCTACCTCTCATTTCCCTATACAGCGTCCAAAGCACAAGAGTTCTGCTCCTGCCACTCACTTAAATTGTGTGCCCAGACACTAAACAGTCCATCTGCCAATGGTGCCAAAACAATACAATATTGGGGGGCTAATCCAAAGGTTAACATTCATTAACTGAAATGGCAAACGGTCCTTGCTGCATTCTGATACCTTGTGCGAGCATTGGGCTTTGGAATAACAAATAAGCCAATTCGTTGTTACAATACACCGCGTATAAACAAATTCAACAGATTATGAATAGCATGAAAAGCTTAATCCTTGTAGTCCTTTTAGCATGGTCTCAAATTGGATTCGCACAGGATTCTGACAACCTTACGGTTTACCGAACAGATTTCAAGGATGTTTCGGGCAACAACACGGTATCTATTACCAGTTACGAAAAAAATGGGAAACATTATGTATATGCCGGAGGTGAAGGCGACATTGATGTATTTAGCCTCGATACACACGGAAAGTTAACCCATGTAGAAAATCAGGAACTTTATAAAAAGAAAGGTCCGGCAAGAGGAATGGTTGCCGACAACATTAAAGGAACTGACTACCTGTTTGTGGCCAACAAATACGGAGATGCCATCGAAGTATTCGAAATTCTGGACAATGGCGCGTTGGAACAGGTGTTTATGATACACGACACTGAGGATATTCACATTGGTATCGGAATCACCTTGCAGGTAATCCATATGAAAGATGCTTCCTATCTTTTTGCAGGAGGTTTGGAAGACGCGCCGGGCCTAAGTTGTTTCCGGATCCATGAGGATGGAAAGCTTACCCACGTGCAATCGATGAAAGATGATGACAACATACATACCGATGGCATCATTGGTATGTTTGTCCACCAAGTTGACGGAAAAACCTTTTTATACACCGGTGGATTTCAGGATAATGGAGTTAGTAGCTTTCGGGTATATGATAATGGAAAGTTCAAAAACATCAACAACATCAGCGATAACACGACCGACAGGTTCTTAACCGGGACCTACCCTGTTACAGGAGCCACCATTGGAAACAATCACTATGTTGTTGTGGGGCACCGTCATCATAAATATTACACCCGAGAGGGCTTTATTAAAAAGACTGATTTTGTGTATCATGGCGATGCCGTTACAGTTTTTAAAGTCGGTAAAAAAGGAGAACTTATCCTACACTCGGTTTTAAAAGACGATGAGCAGACCAAGTTGCAAGGGCAGACCAGAATCGAAGTTGTCTCGGTAAACAACACCGAAGCGATCCTGGCAGTAGGCACACGAGACGATGCCAGCATCCAGCTATGCAAACTGAATGAACAAGGGATACTTAGCCCGATAAATTACCTGGAAACCGGATTCCCGATTTATTACGGCTTAAGGTCGCTCAGAATTGGCGATGACGATTTCCTCGTTGCAGGTTCCATTGATTGGGGATTTAAAAAAATTGCGGCCTATAAGCTTGGGCCTGTCGATCCCGCTACTTCGGGTAAAGTGCTTAGGCATGTAGTTGGGTTTAAGTTTAAAAAAGATGCTCAGCCTGAGAAAGTCAGCGAAGCGTTGGCGATGTTCGAGAACCTCAAAAACGAGGTGCCCGGAATAAGTAAGTTGGAATGGGGATTAAACAACAGTACAGAAGGACTTAGCAAAGGATTCGAGTATTGCTTTACGATTTCCTTTAACGACGTACATGCCCGAGAGGTGTATGTGTTCCATAAAGCGCATTTAACAGCAGGTAAAAAGATAACACCACTCCTGGATGACGTTTTTGTAATGGACTATTGGACTGAAGAATAATAAGTGAGCATTGGCAAACAAGTGACGATCTTGCGGAACTCCGAATCAAAGCCCTCATTGCCTGTTAATTCAGGCCTCTTTTCAGGTTCCGCTTTTTGTCCGCAATGGCAGTTTATTTATGCCACCAATCTTATTGCCAAACAAACACCAATACCGAATTTTACACGATAAGAGGCAGGCCATGTGAAAAATAGCCTGCCTCTATATTTGTTTATTCTATATCATGCAAATGCATCGATAGAAGTATTTAGAAATCGGCAAATACAGGCTCATAGCCCATGGCCCGGGCGGCATCCAGCAGCTCCATGTTTTTTCTCATACGCATCTTGATGTGAAAATCGGGCTTGGCATCGTAATATTCCTGTGCTTTCGGAAAATTCCCGAGCAGCTCGTAACACAAGCCTACAGCCACCGATAGCTCAGGGGTTTTTTCGGCCTCATACAGCTTTTGCGCTATCCGGCCGGCGTCGGCATATTTGCCTTCTTTCATCAGGTTGGCGTAGGTCTTATACTCTTCACGCAACACCTTGTCCTTAATTTTAACATCGGGCAGGTTCACCAAAGCTTTTTTGCGATCGAGAAAGTATCGATATCCCCCCATTGTCCAGCGGATTTCGTCGTCAAGCTGTTTCTCCAGTTGCTCAACCTTATAGTAATCTTTGCCGGGTTTCAACACACTTTCCTTCAATAAATGGATCGTATCTACAACTGCAGGTGATCCGTCTTTGTATGTATAGTTAAGTATAACCATCAAGTCGGCAAAGTTTTTCTTCTCGCTAACAAAATAGGGGAGGTTAGGTGTGCCGGCAGTAACACTTTCGCGGTAAATGGTTTCGTACACATCAGTGCCGGATTCATAGACGTAGGTTCCTTCAACCACCATTTCGGCATCGCTTTCGTTCGTTACCGGGCTGCTCCAATTCCTGCTGAGCCATGATATTTCGGGATCGGCAGGTTGTTTCCAGTACTTATCTATAAACTGTTCAAGCACCGGGTTGGGCGTGTCGCCGATCTTGCTAATCCCTTTAAAAAAATAGGAATTACGGTTAAAGGGGGTGGTTTGGTATTTTTCCTGATTCAGCGTGTAGCTAGTTATTTCAATGCTTTGCCCCAGCGCAAAAATTGCCGGGAGGCATAGCAGTACAAAAAAAAATAGTCGTTTCATGTCTGATACTTTTTGAAGTGAGAACATCAGTTATTGCCTCCGGCCCAAATCAGTTGCCAGTGGGTAGCATGTGCCTCGTCGGCCTTTTGATATTTACCGCTGTCATCAATAGCCAGAAAAACGTTGCGTTCGTCCACGTGCCGAAACACTACCAGATTCTCGATCACATAAGGTTCCCACATGTAGCAGGCCTTAAAGGTTGCCAGGTACTTGCGGGGCGAAAAAAATATTTCGTTCTCATCGCGGTTGATGTTGAGGGCAAACGCATCACCCCCAACTTGGGTGTTTAAAGCCAGAATACGGCTTGCCCTAACCACCGTTAAGCCAATTTCGTTGGTCGGCAATGTGGTAAAATAGCACGTTGGCATGGGGGCATCGACATCATACTGAACTGGTTCTTTGGCCATCACGTAACCGGTTGCCGGATCGACCAGGACAAACGGTTTCAGATTATTCAGTGCTTCGTCGGCCAGGGTGGTCACAATTGTTTTCATTTGTGCAGAACCAGCCAAGGCATAAACCAGCAGGCCAATCAATACAACAAATCGTTTCATTGTATAAAATTTAAGGAATGGTTATTAAAAAAAGAGAGTGAAGAACCATGTGCTCCACTCTCCATAGGCCGAAAGGCTTAATATTTAAAGGTACGTTCTGCGGTGTAAGGGCCGACTTTCATCTTCACCCAGTTACCCTGATCGTCGTATTCAAACTGACAATCCCAGGCTGCACCAACATTGAATTTGAACGTATCGGTTGAAATGGTTGGTTTTGGACCATTCAAAGCAAGGACATACTTATCAACAAAAGACATGGTGTTCTTTGTTTTTTCTTCCAGCTCAATTTTTCCATCCATATTGAACTTGAAGTCAACCTTTGATGGGTTGCCTTTGTCATCCATTGCTGCAAAATTGATACTGCGTACCATTGGTTTTGCGCTCAGACGTTGAACACGTCCTGACAATGCCGCTCCAAAAGAGGTGGTTACATCGCCTTGCCAGTCCCAAGAAGTCATAACGCCTTGCTCATTGATATTTGCTTTTACAAGGAAATTACTGTGCGTATCAACCCGCTTAGGTTCTACTCCCACTGAACTCAACATTTCTTTAAAGAAGGAATTGGTACGGTAGTAGGCGGCTTTTCCGGTAAAGTACAGGTTACCGTCGAGGTCAACTTTCAATTGCACCTTTTCGTCGGAACCTTTATTGCCAAAGAAACCGGCATTCTTGGTGATATTATTGGCTAGCCCGAAGGTTTGTTCGGATAAAGGATCGTTGATTGAATTAATGCCGGTGAAACGAGCTTCAGACATGATCTGGGCCCAGATACCTGCGTCGGTTGAAATGCCGGTGTATTTGTTGCTCTCATCATACTGGGGCATGATGTCTCGGGTTTCCATTTTCACTTTCGTTCCGTCGTCGGCAACAGCCTCCTGGTCGGCCGCCAATTCTTTGATCTGGCGTTTTGAATTAAACTTGACGCGATACTCAATAGGAGCCATTCCTTCTTTCACAACAGTTGCCTTCATATCTTTGGGCGATCCGGCAAAATCGTTCAGCGGGAAGAATTGGTAGGGGTAGTCAAACTCAAACATTTGGCACAACAAGTCATTAACAGCGTAGAAATCAACAAAACGTTTCAGGTCGCGGTTGATGGCCGTTAACATGGCCGGGTAGCGATTGGCTCCATTCGGATAATAGTTGACGAAGCATTTGATATTGTTGTACTCCTGGTACTGTTTCAGCTCGGCAGTTCCCAACGTAGAAGAACCAAATTTGGCCTTCATTTCCTTTTGGATTTCCATCCGTTCTTTCATTCCGGCTTTCAGAAACTTATTCCAGTATTCCATTTTACCAAGAGTAGTCTGAATTTGCCCGGTATATTGCTTGTAATAATCGGCTGCTTTTGCGGCATCTTCAAGCCATGCATAACAAACCGAAAGGTTATGCAGCGCAGCCCATCTCTCTTTTTCATCTACCGATGGCAACACTTTTTCCATTTCATCGGCAAATGCTTTTACGACTTCTTTCTCCTCTGTGGTCAGTACCAACCCTTTTTTACCTTCGAAAGCCGCCAGTGTAGGTTCAATCATCTTTTTCGAGTCTTTTGATGCTTTGATCACCGCCAGTTTAATGGGCGCAAAGAATTGTCCAAAACCGTAGCGAGCATAAACCGCTGTACGAACCGCGTTGTAGGCTGCATTGGTACCAATTTGGTAGTGAATTGGCACTTCATCTTCCAGATCACCGGAAGCTAAAGCCTGTGCCTGTTCTCCAGCATCTTTTTTTGTTGCGGCGAAACCTGCACCGATACTTCCTTTCAGGGAAGTGGCCGGAGCCGCCGGTTTGTATTTCTTGGTTTTCGCTGTTCCCTCCAATACTCCCAGGTTCTCTTCCAGGATCACGTTTCCGCGTTGATCAACTACTTTGTAGCGGCAGTTCACATAGTAGGGAATGTCGTAATAGCCGTTTTTATCGGGCGAGGTGGGCATCGATGCACCTGGAGATGGGTTTTCTTCATTGTAAACAAAGATTTCCACATTGACCCGCTTTTCTACTTCCTGCGGCAATAAAACATAGTCGGGAACAAAGTTCCAAACACCGAAACGCCCTTTGTCATCCTTGTAAGCATCCAGCATTTTATTGAGGCTGGCTGTTACATCGATAGCTGAATTGGTTGCCCCGGCAAGCGCGTCGCCCAAGCCGCCTAATTTGGAGCCGAAACCAGAGATTTTCGACTGGGTTTCTTCCTTTTTGGCTTCTGCCAACACATTATCGTTTGATAGAAACACATCGGCATTGGTAAACTCGATACCATTGCCTGGAGCCTGGAAATAACTGACTGTTTCCGGTCCTTTCAATCGTTGGGCTGAGGCTCCCAAACAAACTAGAAGAAACAATGCAATAATTGATTTCTTAATCATTACTTTTCTTTTTGGGTTGTTAATTATGGTTGATTTAACTAAAAAAATCTATCTGTCTCATGAACCAGCAATAGATGATCGACACTACGATTGCCTTCCATTTAAGGTGCTGATATTTCATTATTAAGATTTAGTGATTGTTGTTAGTGATTTTTCTCTTATCAAATTCTCCACACTGAACCTACCATTCTAGCTCGAAACTCGACCTCCCTGATCGCACAAAAAACAGTACGAATGAATTCCCCAAATGAATTTAACATTCGTTTTGGCAAGGACGAGTCAAAGCGAAATAGGATTTACATTGTTAAAAAACCAGTTTTAAATAATAACAAATGCTCTATACTTCCCGACTTCATGGCAATCCCTTAACAATAGCATGAAAAGTACTTTCAGGCGTCGGGGTGTAAACCTTATAGGCTTGGTAAATGTATACATACCACCTTCGTCCGGCAATCGAACTTAACGATTTTAAAGTATCCGGAATGATTTTTTATATTCCCGGAATTGTGAATTTAGACTCAGTAAGTGTCATCAGTTAAAAACAACTTATGTATATTTAACCCCGTAATAAAACCAATGCCCATGTGCTAAATAAACTCCAATCCGGACCATGCAGCACATCCAAATATTCTATGATGAAAGCAGTTTTCACTTTTCTACTTTTGCTTTTAATCTTCGGTTGTGTTAATCATTCCGATTCGACTATCGATACTAGCATTGACCAGCTATACCAGGAAGCAAAAAATAATGCTAAGACTTTAAATGAAAAGCAGGATCACTACTGTAAACTAGTGGAAGCGTATCTTGAGCGAACCGACAAGCCGGAATCGATAGCCAAGCTTGAACACATAAAAGCTTTAAACTACCACAAAAAGCGAGAGCTAGACAGTGCGCTGGTTTGTTTTGATCGTGCACTTTCGGTATTAAACAGCGACTCCGAACTCAAATACGACCTCTTAATTAATGCAGCCCGCGATGCTGCTGATCTTACGCTCCACGAGCGTTTCGAAATTTATCTGTCAAAGGCAGAAATGCTGGTTAAAAAAATTCCCAATCCGCAATATCAGGCCGATTGTATAGGTGCACGTGGAATTTACCATATGAATGATCAAAAGTACAGTCAGGCCATCCCTTTCCTCGAGAAGGCCGACAGTATTTTAGCTGCAAACAGTATTACGAACAACCGGGATTATTATCACTATCTGATGGCAACAAGCTATCGGTATCAGAAAAGCTACGCTCAAGCATTTGAGCATCTGCTGAAAAGCAAAGAGATTTGTTTGCAAAACCGGAATACCTTTCAATTGTTGCGCGTTTATAAGAGTTTGGCTGTTTTATATCGAAAACAAAAACGATACGATGAAGCCATCAAATGGCACGAAAAAGAACTTAATCTAGCCAGACTATCCGAGGCTCCCAGCGAGATTAGGGCGGCCTACGAAGGTCTTGCTATTGCCTACACTGAAATGAACGATTGGACAAGTGCGGAATACTTTTTCAACCTTTCACTTGAAGAGGCGATAAAAACTGATAATGCGGAAGCCATTGGAGTGGCATTGACGAATATGGCCAACTTCAGCAGTCGAAGGGGAGACGACCAAACTGCCATTCGATATTTTAAGGAAGCTCTGGAGCATAAACAAAAAGCACACGTTTCGGGATTTTCTCTCATGCGCAGCTACTTGTTTTTGGGGAAAGCATACGCAAATTCCGGACAACGAAGCCTAGCCAGGGAGACCTTTGAACAAGCGCGGCCTCTGGCCGACTCGATGGAGTCTGCTCATTGGAAATCGCTGCTGTACAAAGAAATTTATGAACTTTACAAAGTCGAAGAAAACTACCCTCTGGCGATTCAGTATATTACTGAATACCTGAACCTGAGGAACGAAGCCGATAACCAGGAATCCGAAAAGATTCAAAATGAGCTAATGGTAAAGTATGAAACCCGGGAGAAAGACCAGCAAATAGCTTTCGAGCAGCAGGAAGTTAAAACCGCCCAGCGCATTAGTATTGGCGTTACTTTGCTATTGGTTTTGATTGTCGCAGTTGGAGTTTTGCTTGTTTTAAATAAAAGGATTCGTGATTCGGCTGTTCAAATCATTTACAGACAACATCTGCAATCTCAACAAAAACAAGAGTTCATTAACCAATTGATTAAAGAAAAAACAATCACCCCTCAAAATAATAATCGGGATAATCATCTGCTAAACAGTTTGATTCAACTGTTGGAACAGGAAAAAATCTATCGTCAGCAAGATCTTTCGCTGGAAATATTGGCAAGTAAACTTGGCACCAATAACACTTATGTCTCGCAGCTTATAAACAAAGAGTTCGGCTGCAATTTCAATTGTCTGATAAACCGCTACCGTATTGAATACTGCAAGCGAATGATTAAAGAAAAATCTTCCGAATCGCTACTGATGAAAGAAATCGGCTTTGAAGCGGGCTTTGCATCTCAGTCAACCTTTTACAAGGCTTTTAAAGACGAAGTAGGAATCACACCACTCCAATTTCAACGAACAATGCTTGTCCGGGGTGCGGAATCATCTTTGGACTGCGATCTTCTGCCCAAAACGATTTAGTAGTTATTTCCGGGATCAAACTTGCAGACTACTGCTTTGCTTAAGCTTGCAAACACCATACATTTAAAATCTTTAAATCCCGTTTATAACGGGATTTTTTGTTTTGTAGCTGGTGGCTCCGGTTCTCATGAGAATTGTGAATCAAGTAATCAAAACTAAAAAAAGAAAGGCGCAAACCGTTAACCAGTCTGCGCCTTTCATGTTTATATTCTGAGGCAGGAACTATTTTTGTGATAGTTCAACTAAGGTTTTATAACGATGTAAACGCTCTTTTTGATCCATGTCGCCATTTCTGATCATTTCCGAAGTCGGTCTGCCCGGGTTGTAAAAATCAGCTGTAGAAATGACATTGAAGTTTTCTTCCAACTGATCTTTAAACATGATGGCGTAATCGTAGTTTACCTGATAGCCTGTCCAAAAATCATTTGTCATTACGGCTGGTAACTCTTCTTTCCGATATCGAACAACATCGGCATAATCAGTAATCAGGTAATTCGCTTCAACCATCAGTTTTGCTTTACTTTCAGCAACTTCCTTGGTAATTTTTAACCGGATGTTCAGCGGTTTCATATCCGCTCTAACGGGATCATTGGGGCGGGCTACAGGAATTTCAGTGGTGATTACACCTCCTGTCTCATTAAATACCTTTCTGTTTTCCCAAACGATATCCTTACCAGTGCTTTTGTCTGGAATAAAGGTCTGCTTAGTCACGGGGTCTATTAAACACCATTCAGAAAAACTTCCTTGATGATCGTCCCAAATATGAATGTTGCTGCCGTTCTTATTTGAACGTCCTGCCAAACATGCTATGAAACCATCGTAGTTATATATTTTGAAACGGCCGTTACCGATATGTTCGAAACGGAAAAGTTGTGAAGTTGTGTTTACATCGCTCCACAAGTGCAGGTTGTTCCCATGGTTTTGCATCCGGGTTTCGCCTGCTTGGTTGTCGAGAACCATCTTTTGTCCACCGGGCAAGGCCGATTCAATTTTAAAGTAGCCCGGATGGCCCGCTGCCGGCACAATTTTAAAGAGACGATCAGCTCCTTCATCCATATCCCAGCACTTAATGTCTAATCCATTTTTTCCTTCTGATGGATGTCCGGGAACGTCCCAACATCCACCAGAATTCTGTCCGACATTCATGGCCGATTGTATCCAAAACATCTTTTGAGGGAACTCTAGAGACGGGCGCTCAACCAGTCGATTTTCAGTAATCCAGATTTTCGCTTTCCCTTTTACTGAAGGCAAAAGTTGGTTCATTCCTTTTTTCACCATATCAGCTGTGCTGGGCATTTCATACACTTTATCCACCAGAGATACAACCCCGTCGGGTGCACCAAATGCTTTTAGCCCTTCATGTACCGCCATTTGTTGAACTGCCTGTCCATCGGCCAAAAACGCTGCTCCGTTCAATGCAGCCTGAACATTGTTGCTCGCTCCCAGTTCGGTTCCGCTTTCTGCAGCCAGACTTAAAAGTCCGGGAACGTTTTCCCATTTACTTTGTTCCTCGTCCAGGTTGGATCAGTTTAAATTTCCGGTGGAGTAAAAATTATTATCATCTTTGCTTTCATTTTTTTTTATCGATAATGAAGTCACAGCAAGATCAACATAAAGCATTGGTGGAAGCTTTTCTTCCTAAAGATTTATTCCAGTATTTTGAGATAACCAATGTTAGTATTAGCGAGGAGCAAATTCAGGTAGATTTGGATGAGCTAAACAATCCGCCGTCTTCTCATGCGAAGATAAAACTGGTGTCCAAAGGTTTTCATGCTCCGGTCATTATTCAGGACTTTCCGATACGGGAAAGAGCCGTTTTTCTGCACGTTCGAAGACGTAAATGGAAAGAAGAGCGCACAGGCAAAATAGTTAGCAACAGCTGGGATACAGCAGCAAAAGGCACGCGTTACACAAAAGGTTTCGCGTCTTTTTTAAAAGAAGTATTTGGACAATTACCCCATCGGCAGCAATAGCCTGGAGAAGTTTTACCACATTGACGGGGATCAGCTGGGGCAGCAGTACAAAGAACATTTAAGCGACTACAATTGCTGGGCACAGCGGCCTCATGCCGATGCCTGGATGATTTTCCCTGAGAATATTGGCA
>NZ_JBFHIT010000006.1:0-138602 GCF_041596335.1 Mangrovibacterium sp.
AGCTACAACCACCATTTTTCTTTCGGGTGCAAATATAATATTTTATTTCTGATCTCCGCAAGTACTTTTTTGCGCTTGTAGTAAAAAAAAATGCTCGTTTTTTCAAAGCTTTTCTTTTTCAGCTACTTCACCATCCTGATTCACGAGTAAGAAATAGCGAATTAGTTCGGAATCGCGGACAATAAGCTCATATTTTCGGCTTTCCTCGCACTCAATAAAGATCGCATTCATCAGTTCTCCATGCTTTTTTGCCGTCGTTTCAATCATTGGTGGAAGACCCTCGAGGGGTAGGTTCACTTTAAGGCAGGTCAGTTTGCCATCCGGACTATAGCGGGCAATGTGCTCCAGATCGTCTTTATAGAATACCGCTTCAAATTGTTCGCCGGTTTTCTGCCATTCGGTATTTATCGGATGGTTAAATTTTAGGGCGAAGTTTTCTTTAACTGTCGCGGGTACTGTCGTCCCTTTGTTGCCGGAAAGTATTTTGTGAAAGAAGTTCTTGACATCCATGATTTTATCGTTTTCTGCTAACTCTTTGACGTTGATTTTTGTAGAAGTAACACTGCAAATTGTTAATCTTTTTCAAACATCGTTTTGTACAGGTAAATAACTCGTGTTCGTGCGCGTTTGAGTCGCATCTTTACAGCATCCTCACTAATACGAAGCGTTTGCGCAATTTGCTTTCCTGATAAATTGTCCTGATATTTCATCAACAGCAGGGCTTTTTCTTCGGGGTGAATCTGCTCAAGGATTTTCATCAAATTATCATAGCTTAAATCTTGCAGGTCGGCTTCCGATTCGTCAGGTATATCGGGAATTTCGTTTTCGGCGTTCCAACTCGGATAGTGCAGGCGCTTTTTCGTACGCAGGTAATCGATGGAATAGTTATATGTAATCGCATATAGCCACGACGAAAAAAGAGCATTGCCTTTAAACCCCGGTAGTTTTTCGTAAGCTTTTGCCAGAATATCGGTCGCAAAATCTTCGGCCATGCTTTTGTTTTTTATAAAGCTGTAACATTTGTCGACCACCTTCAAATAATAACGTTTGTACAAAACCTCGAATAGTTCACTTTTCCCCTCCTTGATAATCAGGTGGATAAGTTGTTCGTCGGTCGTATTTTTTAGTTGCTCTTTATGCATAAGCCGAGTTAAAAACAGGTTGAGGAATATTTTTTTTCAATTTTTGTGTTACTTCAGATTTTACCTCCGTCTAAATTGAAATTTTAATCCCGATTGTGCGAAAAAAACGAAAATAAGCATTGAGGGGAGAATTTACTCAAAAAAATAAATTTTACTTGTTAACGATGAAAAAAAAGTTGATGATTGCGTTGACGGCTGTAAGTATGGCTGTCTTATTTAGTAGTTGTGGAAAAGTTCCTCAAGCTGAAATTGATGCTGCAAATGTAGCCATTGAAGCTGCTAAAACTGCTGGTGCTGATATTTATGTAGCTGAAGATTTTGCTGCATTGCAAGATTCGATGCGCTCTGTGAGCGAAAATGTTGAAGCTCAAAATGGCAAGCTTTTCAAGAACTTCGACAAAGTGAAAGAGCAATTGGTTGTTTTAAACCAAATTGCAGCTGAAACAAAAACGAAAGCTGAAGTGCGTAAAGAAGAAGTAAAACAGGAAGTTGCTGCTTTACAAGCTGAATTGACAAACTTAGTGGCTCAAAACAATGAGTTGGTTGCTAAAGCACCAAAAGGTAAAGAAGGTGCTGCTGCACTCGAAGCTATCAAAGGTGACAACAGCTTGATCGAAACGTCGCTGAACGAAATTACTGAATTGGTTGCTGCTGAAAATTTGATGGGCGCTCTTGACAAAGCAAAAGCTGCCAAAGAAAAAGCACTGGCAATTAATGGTGAGTTGAGTGAAGTGATTGCGAAATACTCTAAGTATAGAAAAGGATAAGACTAGTTCTTACAAATAGTCGATATCGAAAAACATCCCCGGACGATTTGTTCCGGGGATTTTTTTAAAAGGTCGGTTTTATGCGAAAGTTGAAAAGGGGAGTTGTTTGGGGATTTTGGGGGTTTATTACGTTGTTGGTCTTGGTGGGATGGCTGATTTATCAATCGCCAAAGCCACCCTTGGTTGGACTGAAAATGGCTCGTGAAGCATTAGCTGCAGCTCAAAAATCAGAAGCTGAAGTTTATGCCCGCGAAGCATACGCAGTCGCCGAACAAGCCTACGATTCGGCTATGGTGTGTTGGTCGACGGAGAATAAGCGTTTTTTCCTGGTACGCGATTATTCACAACTCGATGCATGGATTGCCCTCGTTATTGAAAAAGCGATGGAGGCAGAGCAGCTATCCGGCGACCGATCAAAATCAACGAACAAGCGAGTGCGAGCCGGCTTGGATGCGTTGGAGAGAAAAGTGAATCGCTACGAACGGTATTTTAAAAGAATGCCTTTGCCATCGTCGGTAGTTAAGGCGCATAACAAGGGAGTGTTAAAGCTTTCGGAAGCAAAGTTTGCCTGGCAGAATAAACGCTTTTCGGAAGCCGAAAAGCATTACCAGATGGCAACAGAGTTGATAAATAACTCGAATGAAAAGGCGGAGGTCATCGTTCGGCAGTGGTTTAGCGGTCACGCGAACTGGCAGAAACAAGCTAAACAGGCTGTGCAAATGTCGAAAAATGGCCAGAAGGTTATTTTAGTTGATAAGTTGGGACATACTTGCATGGTCTATCAAAATGGGCGGGTTATCAGCAGTTTCGAAGCCGAGTTGGGCGTGAACTGGATGGGTGATAAACAACGAAAAGGCGACAAAGCGACGCCTGAGGGCATTTATCGGGTAACCCGAAAAAAGGATACAGCTAACACCAAGTTTTACAAAGCGCTATTGATTAATTACCCAAATGACGATGATCGGCAACGGTTTGCACTGGCCAAGAAGAATGGTATTCTTTCCGCGAAAACGGATATTGGCGGGCTGATTGAGATTCACGGACTTGGGGGCAAGGGAGTTGACTGGACTGATGGTTGTGTAGCGCTAAAAAATAAAGATATGGACAGCTTGTTTCGACAGGTCGGTGTTGGTACCACGGTCGTGATTGTTGGTTCGTTGAAACCCCTTAGTGAAGTTCTGGGGCACGACTAAATAAATAGTGGTAAGGAGCATCAAAAATCAAGATGCTGAATATATTAGAATGAATTTGCGATAAAAAATGACTGATTATACAAATGAAAGAAGAAAGCAATCCTGGTGTTAATTCCGGAAAATTCGGATTTCTTAAAAATACGTATTGGAAATGGATCGGATTTTCAACAGTGATTGTTGCATCCGGACTGATTTTTTTGTGGTTGATTTTTTTCGCTGTCCCTGCAGTTAAAAATCAAACGGTGTTTTATAAAATCAACCACGAGCTTGCTGCTGATCAGGATGTAAATGTCATCGACGATCAGACACTCGTTGCCGATATCGGCAGGTTGCAGCGCAAGCTCGATCGCCTGACTCCCGGCGGCGTCTACCTGATCATTAATACCTCGGCGAATACTTTTCGCTTATTTAAAAATAAGGAGTGTATTCGTGAAGGCTTATGCTCAACAGGGAGCTACATTAAGTTGGAAGTGTCGGATGATAAAAACTGGATATTCGAAACGCCAAAAGGGGTGTTTACAATTAAAGGAAAAATTACGAATCCGGTTTGGCGAAAGCCTGATTGGGCTTTTGTCGAAGAGGGACTCCCGGTTCCGTCGGCTACCGATGCCTCGCGATATGAACCTGGCGTTTTAGGAGACTACGCGCTTAGTCTGGGTGACGGCTATCTTATTCATGGCACCTTGTACAAACGGTTTATTGGATTGCCGGTTACGCACGGATGCGTGCGCATGAACGATGAGGATTTGGAAACCGTTTACAAAACCCTGCCCGTTGGGGCCAAAGTTTTTATTTATTGATATGAAGCGAACATGTTGCTCAAAACACCTACACGAATGAAAATCGTTTCAGCAACATGTAAGTTCCATCAGACAATTAAAAAACAAATTATTTACTGATGAAAGAGCAAACAAATATGTCGAAAAGATCCAAATCCGTGCGAATCTTCCTGCTTGTTGCCATTCCTGTTATACTATTTCTGGTAGCTATTCAATATGCCGTTTTGTCCGTCGTTTCGGTTCGGAATCATTTAAAGTCGGTTTACCAGCTTGATGATGTGAAACTTCTGTCCGCCGGATCTGGAGCGGATACAGTCTGGTTCGGCCATTACAAAGAAAAAACATGGCTTGAAACCCGTTTTCAAATCAGTCGAACTGATTCAATTAGCTTGTCCATAAATTTGAAAGATAGTTTGCTGCAGTTGGAGCTAAAAGGAGTGGTGTTGAAAACATCAAAAATTACAGCTTTCGAGGCCGATCAGTTCTTTTACCAGTTGAATGCCGGAGCCTATCACCATTTTTTTGGCGGTCAGGCGACCGGTACAAACGCCTTGTCAACGATTGAAAAAGAGCCACTGATTGTGAAAAAGGCTCCGAAGGACAGCATTGAATTTGCCAACCAAAAGCATGTTGTCGATAGCTTAAAGGATGAAGCTGTACACTGGATGCTGAAATTAGACAATGGCATCGTTCTGAAAATTGAAGGGACAGATGAGTATACCAATTCAGAATGGTGGCAAGGACAGCAATTTTGGTGGAAGCAGGATTTTTTGCAACTGAAAAAGGATCTGCGCAAGACCTTGTTTTTTGAAGTGCCCGAATATCAACCGCAGATTGAATTGGTGATTTCCGAAGCCGACGCGAAAGCAATCTATAGGGCACTTCCCGTTCAGCCCTTAATTTGTATTCGTATGTAAAAAATAAACACCGGGCGTTTTAAATTCCCGGTGTATTTATTCCCCCCCTCGTATCTCCTCTATCCCTGAATTACATCAGGTAAAGAAATAACAAGATCAAAATCAAGAAAAAACCGATGGCAAAAGCTATCAAATTGCCTTGGTTGTTGGTTTTACTCGCTTTATTCATGATCACATATTTTACTGTTTAGACGATTACATTGTACGCAGGTAACGAATTTTGTTTCTGTTTTTTCTTTGCCCGATTTTTACGAACTTGTACGGTTGAAACCGTTAGAGCGATTTAAGATGACAACACAAATTGGCGGAATAATTATTGCCGGAGGAAAAAGCTCCAGAATGGGCACTGATAAAGGGTTGATGGAATACCAGGGAAAGCTGCTGGTACAATACGCCATTGATTTGTTAAATCCACTTTGTGCTGAGATCGTAATAAGTACTAACCAAACAGAATATCAGCAGTTCGGATTAAAAACGGTACACGATGTTTTTATCGACTGCGGGCCAATTGGTGGATTGCACGCGGCATTGGAAGAATCACACTTCGATTGGAACTTGGTAATTGCATGCGATGTTCCGTTTGTCCGGCCGGAATTATTGTCGTTGTTGTTGGCCGACAAGGACGGTTGGGATGCCGTTGTTCCACTGCACGCACGAGGAATTGAGCCGCTAGTTGCGTTGTATCGGAAAGAAATGGCTTCCTTTTTCGAGACGAAACTTTACGAAAAACAATATAAACTTCAACGCGTGATCCGAGATTGTAAATTGAACTTGGTTGATGCAGACCGGTTGGTACATAAGTTTCCGGATCTTTTTCGGAACATTAACTCTGTCGGTGATTTAATATGAAATGGGTAGCAATCGAAAATGCTGCTGAATTTTCTGATTGATGAGCAATGTTCGGTTCTTTTTTTTCCTTTGAATCTTTCTAAATTGACCGGCATGCTTATTTGAATCAAGTCTAAATTAAATCAGGTATGCCTTTTAAGTTGCTGGTATTTAGTATTCTGTGGTCTGTGTTGGGTTTTATGTCATGGGTTATGTTTTGAATTGCAATACGCATCGAAATAATGACATATATCGATATGGTTAGTTTTGTATATTTAGGATACTAAATCAATAACGATATGGCTCACAAGAGACGGGATTTTATAAAAATTTCTTCATTAAGCGCAGCCGGACTTATTTTCGGGGCTAGCCACCTGCGTTCTGCTATTCCCACATTTCAAAAATCAACCCCGGGAACTTCGGGGGAGTTTGATTTGCATCGCACGCCAACTTACTGCGAGGTGTGTTTTTGGAAATGTGCGGGATGGGTCTACAAGAACGATGAAGGAAACATCAAAAAAATTATTGGGAACGACGACGATACCAACTGCAACGGAAGACTATGTCCGCGTGGCACCGGTGGCGTCGGAATGTATCATGACGAAGATCGCCTGAAGACTCCGCTGATCCGGGTGACTGGTGCCGATGGAAAACAAACCTTTCGCGAAGCAAGTTGGGATGAAGCGTTGGATGTGGTTGCAAAAGGGCTGAATAAAATCAAACAAGAGCACGGCCCCGAGTGTACAGCACTCTTGACTCATGGGAGTGGCGGGCACTATTTTGGGACTTTGCTAAAGGCTTTTGGCTCGGGCAATATTGCCGCTCCATCCTATGCGCAATGTCGAGGTCCGCGCGAAGTCGCATTTATTGCAACCTTTGGAGAAGGCTTAAACTCGCCCGAACCGACCGATATTCGGGATACACGCTGTTTGGTGCTTATCGGCTCTCACTTGGGCGAAAATATGCACAATGCTCAGGTGCAGGAAATGTCGGACGCCATCGACAAGGGAGCTGCGATTATCACTGTCGATCCGCGTTTTTCAACCGTTGCCAGTAAGTCGAAGTTTTGGTTGCCGATTAAACCGGCTACGGATATTGCTTTGTTGTTAACATGGATCAATGTTATTATTGAAAATGATTGGTACGACAAAGAATATGTTGAAAAATATACCTATGGCTTTGAGCAGTTGAAGCAAAGCGTACAAAGCTATACCCCGGAGTGGGCTTACGGTGTTACAACGATTAAGCCTGATGTAATTCGCGAAACAGCGCGTGAAATGGCTAATGCGGCACCTTCGGTGATCATTCACCCCGGGCGTCATGTTACCTGGTATGGCGATGACACGCAACGCTTGCGGGCTGTCGCTATTCTAAATGCCCTGCTCGGATCGTGGGGACGCCGTGGCGGATTTTTTGTTCCGGAGACAGCCGAAGTCCCGGATTATCCGCATCCTCCTTTTCCGAAACCCGCACGCACATGGCGCGAAGCGATGGGGGGCAAATTTAAACTAGCCGATCTTGCTTTGGCAAACGGCGTTTGTGAAGCCACAATTCCCTCCGTACGAATGGACTGTCAGATTAAAGGATGGATCGTGAATGGTACGAACCTGATAATGACCTTGCCTGACATGCAAAAAACACTGGAAGCCATTAAAAATCTGGAACTGCTGGTCGTGGTCGATACGATGCCGATGGAGATTACCGGATATGCGGATGTTGTGTTGCCGGAGTGCACGTATCTCGAACGATGGGACGACCTTAGGGTGGTGCAGGGACGTGTTCCGAATATTGCCTTGCGTATGCCGGCTGCTGAGCCCAAATACGATACCAAGCCGGCCTACTGGATGGCCAAAGAGCTTTCGAAAAAAATGGGGCTGGAGGAGTATTTCGCGTGGGATAAATTTGAAGATATGCTCGATTGGCAGCTCAAAGAAATTGGATCGTCGCTGGACGAAATGATGCGCATTGGTGTGAAAAATTTTCCTCGTCAATATGGCCCGCTTTATTTTGAAGACGGTGCGGAAGTTGAGTTTAATACGAATTCCGGAAAAATTGAACTGTACTCAACAGCATTTGCAGAAGAGGGGTTCGATCCGGTTCCGGCATATAACCCTCACATGGAGCCACCTACTGGCTATTATCACCTGAATTACGGACGGGCACCCATGCACACCTTCAGCCGGACAGCTAATAATCCGAATCTGACCGATTTGATGGACGAGAATGTGGTTTGGGTCAATCCTAAGGTCGCCAAACAATGGGGATTGAAGGCCGGTCAGGAAGTTTATCTGCAAAATCAGGATGGCGTCGTTTCCGATTTCCCGATTAAAGTTCGGGTAACCGAGCGGATTCGCTTCGACTCTGTATATATGGTGCACGGTTTTGGTCACAACCATAAACAGCTTAGTCGGGCACATGGTCGTGGAGCCAGTGATTCGCAGTTGATTACACGGGTGCTGGTCGATCCGATTATGGGAGGAACCGGAATGCGTGGAAATTTTGTAACGTTTCGATTTGAAAAAGGAAGTGAGGTTGAATCATGAGATATGCAATGGCCATTGATACCAAGAAATGTGTAGGCTGTTCCGATTGTGTGGTGGCCTGCCAAACGGAAAATGATGTTCCAATTGGTTATTGTCGCGACTGGATTGTTGAGCGAACCGATGGAACTTATCCGCAGCTCGAAATTGAAATTCGATCCGAACGCTGTAATCATTGCGATAATTCGCCTTGTGTTCGTTGTTGCCCAACCGGCGCGAGCCACTATATTGAAGGTGGAATTGTAAAAGTTACTCCGCATAAATGTATCGGCTGTGGAGCTTGTATTGCCAGCTGTCCCTACGATGCCCGTTATTCGCATCCCGATGGGTATGTCGATAAATGTACGTTTTGCGATCACCTGATTGCGCTCGGCGAAGGGCCGGCATGTGTGGCTGTTTGTCCAACAAAATGTATGTATTTCGGCGATTTGGACGATCCGAATAGCGATGTTTCTAACGTGCTTAAAAAGCGAAAATACAAAAGTTTGATTCCCGAAGCAGGAACAAAACCACAAGTTTTTTACCTCATTTAACCAAGCATGCTATGAGAGAAGAATTAATTACCAGTGGGCGTATGAATGCTAACATCGACCCGTATCTTGAAATTTGGCATTGGCACATTCCTCTGTATTTGTTTTTAGGAGGTCTCGCGGCCGGAATCCTGTTTTTCGCTTCGCTGTATGTTATACTGGGTCGCGAATCGGACTATTCCGGAGCTGTTCGTCGTGCGCCGATTATTGTGCCATTTTTGCTCGTAATTGGCTTGGGGGCGCTTTTCCTCGATTTGCGGCACAAATTGTATTTCTGGCAGTTGTACACAACCATCAAGCTGGAGTCGCCTATGTCGTGGGGTGCCTGGACCTTGATGGCTATTACGCCGATTTCAATTATTTGGGTGGCGATTCATATTCAGGAATTTTTCCCCAAGTGGCAATGGAAAAATGTTATTCTGGTCGAAATGAATGATTTTTTCACCAAAAATAAGTTGAGCCTGGCGTGGATTACGGTCATCTTATCGGTGATTTTGGGGATCTACACCGGGATTTTGTTCTCGGCCTTCAATGCCCGCCCGTTGTGGAATACCTCCATTCTCGGACCACTCTTCCTTGCTTCAGGGCTTTCTGCCGGTGCCGCAGTTATTATTTTGTTTGCACAAAGTAAAAAGGAACGACAGATTTTCGCAAAAATCGACCTGATGCTCATTGGCATCGAGTTGTTTCTGATCATCCATATGTTTATGGGATTTCGGGCCAGTACGCAAGTTCAAATCGAAGCAGCCGATCTGTTTCTGGGTGGGCCATACACGGCTCCTTTCTGGATTTTTGTGGTTGTATTGGGGATGCTGGTTCCGGCGGTGCTCGAAATCATGGAGCTTCGACATAAAAAGATACCGGTTTTTCTGCCGGTTGCACTCGTCCTCTTCGGTAGCTTAATGTTACGTTTCATAATTGCTTATGCCGGCCAATTCAGCCGGTGGCTGTATTAGTTGAGATCGTTAGCGCGGGGCGCCCTGAACTTGTTTCAGGATTTCCGGACTAACAGATTTCGAAACAAGTTCTGGATGACAATAAAATTCAAAATCTAAATTTATATCAATATGGAAGAAGCTAAAAAATATATGAATCCTTATCTCGGCGGGGTGCTGCTGGGCTTGGTGCTAATCGTTGCCTTTTGGGTATCGGGGCGAGGTTTGGGTGCCAGCGGGGCAGCAAAATCGGTGATCGTTGCCGGTGTTGAAGCCGTTGCACCTGCACATGCTGAAAAGGCAGCGTTCTACCAGGAATATGGCTCGACACACGAGAGCCCGCTAAAATCATGGTTGGTTTTCGAAATGCTGGGAGTACTCGTCGGTGGCTTTCTGTCGGGAGCTCTGGCTGGTCGTTTAAACTTTAAAGTTGAAAAGGGACCAAATGTCACCAGTAAAGTTCGGATTTTCTTTGCCATAATTGGAGGAGTTTTATTTGGCTTTGGGGCTCAATTGGGGCGTGGTTGTACCAGTGGCTCGGCGCTAACCGGTATGTCGGTTTTATCGGCTGGTGGTTTTATAACCATGGCCGGAATCTTTGGAACCGCTTTCGCCTTGGCCTACTTTGCCCGCAAGCTGTGGCTTTAAAAACTGCCTGTTGATTAATCCCGATGGATTATTCGCCAGTCTAAAATTCAGAATTCTAACATTCAAATTTTTCAATCATGGGACCACTAATTGTCAATGAAATAATTTCACCAAATACCAATTTTCTAATTGCGTTTTTAATCGGCATCGCATTTGGATTTGTTCTTGAGCAAAACGGATTTTCGTCCAGCCGGCGTTTAGCCGGAATGTTTTATGGATACGATACCACCGTGCTTAAAGTATTTTTCACAGCCGCAATCGTCGGTGCGCTCGGATTACTGTTTATGAGCCTTTTTGGCTGGATCGACCTCAGCTATATCTATATTAACCCAACCTTCCTGTGGTCGGCTATTGGCGGCGGGGTGATTATGGGTGCCGGTTTTATTACGGGGGGGTATTGCCCTGGTACTTCTTTCTGTGCCGCGGCCATCGGTAAAATTGATGCCATGGCGTTCATCGGCGGAATCTTTCTGGGGATCTTCATTTTTGCTGAAGGCTATCCATTATGGGAAGAATTTTACAATGCCGAATTTTTAGGAAGTCCGCTGTTAAGCGACTGGCTCGGTGTGTCACGAGGATTGTTCACCTTTTTACTTGTGTTGGTTGCTCTTGGCATGTTCTGGGTTGGCGAGTGGGCCGAAAAGAAATTTGCCCGGAATGATTATACGATTAACCAAAACTAAAAACGACCAAAATGAAAGCACGAATCATATTAGCAAGCGTTGTGGTGCCGTTGGGGATGATTATTGCGGCGGTACCCGAAAATACCACAAAGCCATATCGTCTGACTGCCGATCAGTTGCTCGATGAGGTGAAGGAAGAGCTACAGTTTGTAAATCCCGATCAAATCGCCGATATGTTGGTTCAAAAAGATCCCAGCCTGCAACTGATCGATGTTCGCAGTCGCGCTGAGTTTGAAAAGTTCAGCTTGCCGGGAGCAATCAACATTCCGATTGAAAGCCTCCTGTCTGACGACTATACCGATTATCTGAATCAGGATGTAAAGCTGAACGTATTTTACTCGAATAGTTCGAACAAAGCCAATCAGGCGTGGATGATAACCCGTCAACTCGGCTATCGAAACAATTATGTGTTGCAAGGCGGCTTGAATTACTGGGTTGAAACCATCATGAACCCGGAGGAACCATCGGAACAAAGTCCGAATGAAGAGATGGCAAGGTACGATTTCCGTAAGGGAGCCGGTGCAGCACTGGGTGGTGGCGTTGTTGCTCCGGCAACTCAATCGACCGACACGCCGGCTGCCTTGCCGCCAATTATGCAAAAGAAAAAGAAAAAGGGCGTGCAAGGCGGTTGTTAGTCGTTGTCCCTTTTTAGAGAAAAAAACCAATTCTTATATCAGGCTGTCCAATCATCGGGCAGCCTTTTTTGTATTGATCCGTTGGGTACTGCACCTCATGTAGATCCATTTGATAGAAAACTTTTGGAAACGAAAAAAGGACCGTGTTGGTCCTTCTTTTTTTGATTTTGAGTAGCCCGTAGGGGAATCGAACCCCTGCTACCAGGATGAAAACCTGGCGTCCTAACCGCTAGACGAACGGGCCATCATTGGTTCCCTTGATTTGGGTTTGCAAATATAAATGCTTTTTTGATTTTACAAACTCTGTTTTGCGTTTTTTTTTTTAAAATTATAATTCCGGTTCCGGCAGTACAAACAGTAGGGGAAATAAATAAATTTGGCCGATAATTTTTGCCAACAATGAAAGCCATTCTTACTATTGGGTTACTGATTCTGTCGAACACCTTTATGACTTTTGCCTGGTACGGGCACCTTAAATTTGCTGAGTTGAAGTGGTTTAATAAATTAGGACTTCTTTCGATTGTGCTGATTAGTTGGGGGATTGCTTTGTTCGAGTATTTTTTTCAGGTGCCGGCCAACCGGATTGGCTTTAGGGAACATGGCGGTCCGTTTTCATTGATAGAGCTCAAAGTGTTGCAAGAAGTGATTACGCTCGTTGTTTTTTCAATGTTTACCCTGGTATTTTTTAGGAGCGAGAGTTTTCGCTGGAATCACTTGGTTGGCTTTTTGTTTCTGGTATTGGCGGTCTACTTCATCTTTAAGAAGTGAGGAATGAACGATTAAAAAAAGGATCGTTCCCCAAACGAATACTTCTACCGGTTATTGAGTGTTTTCAAGTACCATTGAGTGAGAAAAGCGTTGTAGAAATGTGGTTTCACAGGTTTGCTGAAATCTAGGTCAGGGCACATCTCCCGAAGTTCATTGGTCATTTCGCGATAGCAGATCGGGTCATTAATCGGGTAGTAGTGTTGTTTGACAAACTCCGGAGTAAATTTTAATGCCAGGTTTTTAAGAGAGGTGAATAGTTGATGGTTCGTTTTTTGTCGTTTAAGGTTAAAGTCAACTTTTTGCGGTCTGAAAAAAAGTGTCTCCAATGTTTTGTTGTACAGTTGGGAGTTAATACGCTGGTGCGGCTCCAGTCGCTCAAAAAAGCGAAGAATCGTTTGATCAAAGAGAGGCATGATTGGCTCCAGTCCAAAAAAGCGGAAAGCCAGAGTCGAATTGCCGATGAATTTCGCTTGTCGTTCTTCCAGATCCCATTGCTCATATCCTTTCCAGAATTGTCCGTCGGGGCGGCTGGTATAATTAGCTGTGATGTGGTTCGAGAGTTTGAGTTTCTGGGCTTTGGTCAACGATATAGATGTGCTAAAACGTGAAATTATATGTCGCGAGAGTTCACCGGGGCTTTTAAATAAATGCATTTTAGAGAGGTGTTCACCGCTTATAAAATCGCCTGGATGGCCGGGCATAACAACCGTTGAGGAATCGATTAGCTGGTTTTCTTTCAGCCATTTAATCCCGAAATAATCCTGGAGAAAAGGCATGGATGAAGTGTGCCCGGCAAAGGGAATGTATTCGCGAAAATCGTCCTCTCCCGAAAATCCTGCTTGCACAATTTCCGAATAATTCACGAAATGGTAATCGAACCCAAGTTGTTGAGCGACTTTGGCGGCCGTTTCTTTTTCCTGATTGTCGGCCCTCCCCCAAGTGGCACAAAGTACGTTTGTGTGCCCAAACTCTTTCAGCAAGCAAGCCAGCAAACGCGAATCGTAACCGGCGGTGAGAGGCAATAGCACTTGCTTATCGGCAATCAGCTTGCTGTATCGGCTAAAGCTTTCCAAGAGAACGTTTTTCACTTCCTCCGGATTTGACAAGGTTGGTGGTTGGGGGATTTGCTTAGCCGACTGAAAATGAATCGGGATGGATGTAGAATTTTCAGCGTCTAATTGAAGTAATTCGCCCGGCCTAATTTGAAAGATGTCATTGTCAAGGGTTCTGTTTCGCGGACATACGCCGAAGGTTGTGAAATAGTTTGCGGTGAATTCGCATGGATCATCCTGATTGTTATTCACCAGGAGAGCCGGGTCATCGCTAATTTGGAGACCGGTTTTTTGTTGGCTGTAGAAAAGAGGAAAACACCAATGGATACTGCTTGCCAGCCAGCACTCGTCATTCCTTTCTATCAGAATCGCGTATTGTCCGTTCAACCCAGCAAGAAATTCCTTGAGCCCGATGATATTGTCTTGATGTTTTTTAAGTTCGTCAATCAGACTTTCGCGTGCCAGATATGAATTGCCAAACCAGGCAAATCCGGCAGCATGAATTTTGCCTTGAGAGTACCAATTGAATTTTTGTAGTTTGACCTTCACTATTAAATCCATATTTTCACAAGGGCTAAGGGGATTAAAGTTAGGGCTAATATTTTGAAAACAAATAGCAGTACAGGTAATCGTTTCACTCCTGCGAGTTTGAGAGAATAAATCCCTAACCCGATGAAAAAAATAAAGCCGGTAAAACTGTAAAACCCAATGGTCCAGGTGAGGTCGTTTATCCAGAAGACACCGGCAAGTAGGCTGAACGCCCGACACAAGAACAGGGCGATATTGAAAATCATGGAGGCACGCTGCTTTTCGCGCACAATGAGGATGGCGGAAAGCGGAGAGCTGATAGAAACGGCAAATAGCCATGGAACAATAAGCTGCGCGAGGAATCCGGAGAAGGCCCATTCGGCGCCAAAAAAAAGTTGGAACAAACTTTCGCCCCACAAACCCATAACTGAAAATGGGATGATGCCGATGAGAACTTGTTTCCGGAAAAGAGAATAGGTTAGTGCGCTGAGTTGCTCGGGCTGCGACTGTAATGCTTGCGCCTCGCGAACATACACCCTCGAAATGGAGTTACTAAATAGCTGAACCGGAATGTTTAGGTACCGATGGGGTAGTGCGTACCATCCAAGTGCGGTCGATCCAAAAAATGGCTTCAATATAAAGATGGGGAGCTGGCTGCTCAGGAAATTGAGCAACTCCGAAACGATCGAGAATTTCGGGAAATTCAGGTATCGTCTGGCTAGTTGCTGTTCTTCATTCGAGAACCGAAAGGTTCGGGGCCAGTGAAGACCCGGTTTTCGGAAATGATACCAGACGAATACGATGGCATTGGCCAGGGAGGCGCCCCAGAAAAGTCCGGTGGCGGGAAACGAAAATAAGCCAACCTGTAACAGGCCGGTAACAAAAGCCCGGGCTATTTCGAGTAGCGAAAGTTTGCGAAATTGCTTTTCGCGAATTAAAACATGCCGTTGGAGTTGAATAGCCGCGAAGAAATAAGAATAAACCGGAACCAACATCCAAAGTTGCTGGAGCGAATTGTCAGCTAACGAATAGTAAATCAGCAACAGGATTAATACAAGGCCGTTAACCATCCCATTTATCTTCATCGCCAACGAAAAAAGATGTTTCTTTTCCTCGTTTTCTTCTGCCAGAATAATGGCATTCTCAAATTTTCCGGTTGAAATAATTGAAAGGGCAGAGGCAATCGTCAGGAAGAAAACAAAGAAACCGAAATCGTCGGGAGAATAGATTCGGACAATCGCGAAAGCAAAAAGCACAGGTAGCAGGCGCGACACAAACAACCCTGTGAAAAGGCTGAAGATGTTACGATAGAACTCGGACTTTAATAGTTTGCTCAGCGACTCGCGCACGGGTTTTATACGAATTAGGTTGATTGGTATAAAAGTAGAAAATCGATCCGAACTTCTGCTATCCGGTTATTCTTTCCCCGCTCCGATTCTGCTCGTTCGTTGTTTCGGCGATTAACTTCCGGGTAATAATCACTAAGAATATTTCATCGCGCTATTCTATTGCTTACTTTTGCGGCAATTGGTTTTCATATTCATTTTTCTAATTGTTATCTATGGATTTTTTATTGGACGATCCGGCAACGGAAAAAACTTTTCAGGAGATCATAGCCAAAGTACGTTTGCGCAAAAACGGTGAAACAGTAGCACAAATGAAGTCCATGGGGCTGAACTATAAAATGAACTGGGGTGTGTCGGTGATTCACCTGCGTGAGTTGGCTAAGAATTACGAAAAAAATCACCTTTTAGCACTAAAACTTTGGAATAAAGGCTGGCGCGAAACTATGATTTTGGCCACATTGCTCGAAGAGCCAAACGTAGTGACTGAAGAGCAAATGGACTACTGGACGAAAAGCATTGAAACGATTGAACTGATTGAGCAAGCTGTAGCGAACCTTTTTGTGCATTCGAAATTTGCCTTCGTGAAAGCCGTTGAATACTGTTGTGGAAAGAAACACTTGGTTCGGTGTGCCGGATTGCAATTGATCGGACGCCTGGCATTGGTCGACAAAAAGGCGATTAATGAAATGTTTGAGCCCTTCTTCGAAAAACTGGTTCCACTGGCCAAAGACCCCGAGCTGGGACAAATTTTTTACCGAACAGTTTTGCTGATGGCCAATCGCAACGCGGAGCTGCGCCAGTCGTGTATTGATTTTCTTGGGCTGGTGAAAGAAATGGAGGAGGAACACCCGAAAAACCTGGCCAATTTGCTGTTGGAAGATATCGCCGAAATGGACTCAGGAACCCCGGAGCTATAACTCATTTTAAAAGGCACAAAATAACACAGAAGGGAGAAACTGTTTGGCACAATTGCCGGGTTGCTTTTCCCTTTTTTTCATTTTTACATCGCTTTCGGCGATACGCAGCCGGGGGCAATCCAATAGGATTGAAATTTGAGGAACGGCAGTTTTGGAGGTAACGACTTCACGATCCTCATCGAAAGTCTGTCGGCTGTTTTAAGCTGTTTTAAAGTATCATGGTCATAAAGACCAAGTAGAAATCAGGATACAGTAATTTTTTCTTATTCTTGCAAGAATTAAAACACGTAAATATGAAAACTCGGTATTTGTTTCTTTTTATTTTTTCAGGTGCTTTGTTCCTGAGTTCGTGTAAGCCCTTTTATCAGTGCGGGCAAGTCAAGCCAAAAAGACAATTGTTTGTGTCGGAGCGGGTTCAGACCGTTTTGGGAGAGCGGGATAGTCTCTGTTCGCTGGCTGATCAGCGAGAAAACGAAATCAATTCGTTAAACAAAACAATCGCGGGTTTGAATGGAGATGTGGCCGGTTTATATCTGTCACTCAAAGAACAGGAGAAGAAGTATCAGGATTTAACGGATGAGTATCAGGATTTGACCGATGAAAAGCTTTCACAATCGGCAAGCTTCAACCTGGCGTTGCAACAAAAATCGGACGAACTGTCGGCAAAGGAGAAACTTATCCTCGAAAGAGAAGCGGCTTTGAAGGAACTTCAGCAGGTAATTTCGCGGCAGGATTCGGTTACCAATCGACTAAACAATATTTTAAGAGATGCGCTGTTAAGTTTCAAGTCAGACGAGCTTTCTGTTGAGATCAAAAACGGAAAGGTTTACGTGTCGATGTCCGATAAGTTGTTGTTTAAGTCGGGAAGCGCAGCTATTGAAACAAAAGGGAAAGAAGCCATCAAGGTTTTGGCCGATGTGCTGGATAAAAACCGGGACATTAGCATTCTTGTCGAAGGTCACACCGATAGTATTCCCATTCGTACAGCTGTTTATCGCGACAATTGGGATTTGAGTGTCGCCCGGGCAACTTCCATTGTTCGGATTTTGACCGAAGAATACAAGATTACGCCCATCCGTTTAACCGCTTCTGGAAAAGGAGAGTTCTCGCCCAGAGACACCAACACAACACCCGAGGGGCGAGCAAGAAACCGGAGGACTGAGATTATTTTGTCTCCGAAGTTGGATGAAATTATGCAGTTGTTAAAAACAAATTAACACAATTAGAGCCCGCTGATTCATGTGAACACCGAAGAGGTGGAATCAAGGTTAGATGAAAAAAGCTCTTGTACTGAGGAGAGCAATAGATGAAATTGACAAAAAAGGGGGAAGCTGGACGGTAATACTATCGGACAGCTTCTCCCTTTTTCTATTTCCAGCAGGTTCATGCCAATTTATAAATTGTGCATCTCAATAGAATTGGAATTTTTTTTTGCCACACAAGTTGCCGATTACAACTTTGCTCCAACTTAGGGTCGATTGTTCGCAAACACTTTTTTTGTCATATTAATCAGCCAACTGAAGTAACTAAGCAAGTGAATTGCAAAAAACACGACTAATATTAGTCCAAACTTATTATGGATGCCAAGTATCGCAGTCGCAGTAGGGGATTCGTCAAAAAATAGCCATGGAACAACAGATGTTAGGGTCGTTATCAAGAACAGAACCAACAAGATCAAATTTCTAAGCCAGTATTTGTTTTTTAAAGTTCCCGAAAATAACTTCTTAAACCAGTTTAAGTGAAGACTTAAATGAATCGCGGTCGCCACAATCGAGATAACAGCAAAAACGATATGGGTATTCAACCAGAAATGAGAATCCTTACCCAGTATGGTTTCTGAAGCTGGTTTCCCAGCATGGTACACCAGCATTATTATTCCGCTAATTAATAGAAGAAGAAATGGGAAGAAACTAGCGATATCAACATAGTAGTTTCTTCTTGATTTTGAGGATCTAGTTGTTTCGTTCATTTGTTGGCTCCAATTTGTTTATCCTTTTTTTTATCTCACTTCTAAGCTTTAGGCCAATCCGTAGCGTAATTACTAAAACTGCAAAAGCGATAACGATTGTTCTTTCCGGAACATTTACGCCGGATGCTTCACCTAGTAAATTTGACGACCAGCTCGCCAGTTCGTTGATGCCCAGATTGATAATATTGCGAAGCAGGAAGAATAAGCCAATTAACGCAGGGATTAAACTGTATTTTAATAGTGGCGATCTGTCAATAATCGGGAATTGATTCCTAAGTTTATTGAAAACGTTTGTAAACTTATTTGCAATTGCTCTGTAAACCCACAATAGCAAGGTTTCGCCTTTTTCTAAAACTGAAGTGTAGTTCATCTCTTTTAGTTTTTACCTGGGCAAAGTTGCAGTAAAGTGCGTCCTAAAACATTGATATATGATAAGAAATTATTTTTTAGCCTTTATTCTGCTTAAACTTTCAGGCGTAATTCCCAGGAAACTTGACAGGTTTTTGTTCGATAAACGTTGAACAAGTTGAGGGTTATTTTTGAGGATGTATTCATATCGCTGTTTTGCATCAAGTCTTAAGAACGTTTCAATGCGCCAGTGGTTGTTCAAATAAGTTCCTTCAAGCATTCCAATGTAAAAATCTTTAAAGAGCGAACTATTGCGTAATGCTGTTTTAAAATCGGCATACGAAATAACCAATAATACTGACGGTTCAACGGCACAGATATATTCATTGGTCGGTGTTTGCTTAATGAAGCTGTGGATGGATGAGATAAATTGATTCTCGAAAGCGACATAGCGAATCGTCTCTTGTCCGCGATCATCGGTGAAACATGCCTTTATACAGCCACTAACAATAAAATACAGATGCCGGCAAACCTTACCTTTTTCAACCAGAACCTCGTCTTTTGTTGCGTTAATCGTTTTGAAGTTAGCGACAACTTCAGTAATCTCGTTTTCGCCGGCATTAAATTTTTCGGCTAAAAATTCTTCTAGTTTTTCTTTCATGAGAATCCCGCTGTTTGATGGTTGTCTTCGTTTCATGCCCCTGCCCGAGCAATGTTCCGTTGGTTACGGCTAATTTAACGGAATTGTAAAATAAAACGAAGCCCCCCGACCTTCTTCGCTTTCAACCCAAATTTTTCCATGATGTACGTTTACAAATTCCTGACAAAGAACCAATCCTAGTCCGGTTCCTTTTTCGTTGGCAGTACCTAATCGCGAGAAATTGGTATTTAAGTGAAATAACCTGTCGGCGACATCTTTGGGGATTCCAATTCCGGAATCAGAAATCTCGAATAAAGCCGCCTCTCCCGTGTTTTTTACGTCAATTTTTATCTCCCCATTTTGATTGGTGAATTTAACGGCATTCGAAACCAGGTTGCGCACCACCATGCTTAGCATATTTTCATCGGCCTGAATTTCCATTTTAGGTTGTTGATACCTTAATTTTAACGCGATACCCTTCTTTTCAATCATTGTTTTTAACAACGATAATTCTTTTTCAATCAATGTAACAACATCTAATTTCGAAGGTTGACAAGGCATTAAACCCCGTTGGCTCCGTGACCAAAGCAACAGGTTTTCAATTAAATTTAAAATCAGATTGGCTGAATCATGCGCAATACCGATCATTTCTATTTTCTCATCTTCATTTAACTCGTAGTAATCATCCCGCAAAACTTCCAAAAAACCGATCATTGTTGAAAAGGGATTTTTAAGATCGTGCGCTAATATTGAGAAGAATTTATCTTTTGAGGCATTCGTTTCTTCGAGTATTTTTTTCTGTAATTCAAGCTCTCTGGCTTGTAAGCCGATTTCTTCTTTCTGTATTCTTAGGTTGCTGTTTTGCGCTAGAATTTCCTGGTTTTTGATCTTCAATTCCGATTCGGCTTTTTCCAGTTCAATGGTTCTTTCTTTTACCTTTTGCTGTAGTGTTGTCTTTTGTTTCTGAAGGCTGGCAAGGCGAATGCGATGGCCGACAACTACAATTCCGAGAAGCGACAGAACTCCCAGGATCCTAAACCACAGCGTTTCCCACCATGGAGGATGTACAATAATTTTAATGGATGTCCCCTGTTCGTTCCAAACACCGTCGTTATTCGATGCCTTTACCTTAAATACATAGGAGCCCGGTCGCAGGTTGGTATACAGCGCTTCACGTTTGCCCTCAACGTAGTTCCATTCTTTGTCAAAACCTTCCATCATATAGGAAAACCGATTCTTTTGGGACAATGTGTAATTTAAAGCCACAAAATTGAATGTGATAAAGGATTGTTTGTGGTTTAGTTCAATTTTGTTGGTAAGCCAGATCTTATTTTTTAAAGGCGAATTTTCATCATCAGGCACAACCGACTTGTTAAAAAGCTTAAAATCGGTAATGTATACTTCCGGAATGTGCGTATTGTCAGTTAGGCTGTCGGGATTAAAAATATTAAAGCCATTTATTCCGCCAAGAAACAAGTCACCACGCTCGCTCCTAAACGCTGAATTTTGCAGGAAATCAACATCTTGCAATCCATCTTCGCTATCATAAGTTTTAAGAATAAAGTTTGAAGGACTGAAAACAGAATCGAGAGTTGCTTTGGGATCTAGTTTCGAAAGTCCGCGAACTGTCGTAAGCCACAAATAGCCACGATGATCAGAAATTAAATTGCTGATTATACTGCTGGGAAGCCCTTGCTCCGCGCCAAAGCGCTGAAAGCTCTTCTTTACAGAGTCAAATTTATTCAGGCCATCAAGTGTTCCTATCCAAAGCGTTCCTTCCAAATCTTCACAAATTGAAGTCACGTTGGGGTCGCTAAGAGTAGTCGGGTTATCCTTTTCATGGTTATATTGAATGAAATTGTCGTTGGCCCGGTCATAGTAGTTCAACCCGAATTTAGTTCCAATCCACAGTCCGTTTTGTTTATCGCGATAGATGGTATTTACCGAATTCGAATTCATACTTCGGGTATCGGATTTGTTGTTCGTGTAGATCTTAATTTTTTTGGTTGATTTATTCAGTCGAATTAAGCTTTCAGTGGAGCCAATCCAAATCTCTCCCTTCAAGCCTTCTTTTATGGTATAAATATTCAGGTCGTTCAGGTAGTGATCGAAACGGTTTATTGTTTTATTGTAAAAATGAACCCCATTGTAGGTTCCAACCCATAAATCGCCATCACTATCCACAAACAACGTTCTAATGTTATCACTCGTCAATCTCCCCGGTTTATTCGTGTCCATCCGGAAGTGCGTAAACGTTCCGTTTGTCCGGTCTAAAAGGTTTAGCCCTCCGCCCTGTGTTCCGATCCATATGCCGGCCTCGGTTACTTCAAAAGAACTCACCATGTTGTTGCTCAGGCTGTACGGATCGAAAATGTTGTTTTTGTAGTGGTGAAATTTCTGACCTCCATTGTATAAATAGCTAATCCCTTCACTATAAAAACCAATCCAAAAGTTTTCCTGACGATCGGCATAAAAAGAAAAAACGGAATTTTGGCTGATGCTGTGTTCATCACCTTCAACACGGACGTGATGGATGAAAATAGGGTTTGAACTCTCCTGTTGGTCCGGATTAAGTTGTTCCAGAGCCTTTTTGGTTCCAATCCAAATAACTCCCTTGCGATCTTCGTGGAGTGTTCTCACCACATCGGAGGAGATACTGTTTTTATTATTCGGGTCGTGACGATAGCGGATAAATGTTCCCTTCTCACGGTCTGTCAGGCAGTTTAGGCCGCCACTTCGAGTGCCCACCCAAACACGACCCATTCGATCCTCAACCAGCGTTTCTATTTGCGATTCGCTTAAACTGGAGGGGTTGTTCTCATCGTGCCCGAAAGTTGCCAGGGTCTTATTTTTTTGGGGATCGTAAAGTGCCAGGCCGGTTTTGCCGCCGAGCCAAAACAAACCATCGTCCGATTCAACAATAGCTCTGGTGTCTTCAAGAGTTAGGTCTTTCGAAGCATCATAGCGAATAAAGTTGTCGTTTTCACGATCGTACAAACACAAACCACTATTGGTTCCCACCCACAGTTTTCCACTTTTATCTAAATAAATTGTATTGACAGTGTTGTTGGATATTGAGGTTGAATCGCTTTCACTAAACCGGTAGCGATAAAATTTTTCCGTTTTCACGTCAAAACGGTTTAAACCATCTTGGCGGGTGCCGGCCCATATATTTCCGTCCTTGTCTTCGGCCAACGAAATAACCTGATTGCCACTGATACTAAATTGGTCTTCGCTATGGTATTTAAAGACTGTAAAAGAATACGCATCGTAGCGGTTCAGTCCTCCTGCTCGGGTACCAAACCACATAAAACCTCTGCTGTCTTGTAAGATGGAATAGACCGAACTTTGAGAGAGTCCGTCTTTTATTGTTAGGTGATCGAATTTTAATTCACTGTGACGGGCATTCCCGTTTAACGAACACAGTACTATCAGCAGCACGATTAAACGTATGCTTCGGCCGGCACATTTAGTAAGCCCAAATTTCATTGACAACGAATTTATAGAATCGGAAAAACGCTAAAATTAACATTTTTAGCATCGAAGATTGAATAAAACTCCTGTTATAAAACCACGATTTTGCGGTTTTCCGGGCTTCTGTTGGCATTATGTTCATTATTGTCCGACAGTCGCTTTTTTCGAACAGAGCGATGACGGTAGTTAGGTTAGGGAATCACGAGCAATTAAATCAGTTCTTCTAAATTGATGTCTGTAATATCCAGCAGGTTATTCATGATGGCATAAACCGTGAGACCTGAGATGGATTTGATGTTCAGCTTTTCGGTGATGTTTTTTCGGTGTGAGATAACCGTGTGGATGCTGATATTCAGCTTGTCGGCTATTTCTTTATTCGATAGGCCCAGGGCAATTTGCCGGATCACATCTTTTTCGCGTTGGGTGAGGTCGCTGTTTTCAGCCGTTATAGCTTTGATTTTACTGGCCGATTTGCGTATCACTTGAACCAGCGTTTGGATTTCGAGGTTGGTGGCCAGTACATTTAAATCGTAATCATACCCTTCTACCAGCCCATCCTTGTCAGTCGACGGGCTCAGGCTCACCAAAAATACATGGTTGTTTCGGCGTAACCGTTCTTCCGTTTCGACGGGTAGGGTCATTCCTTTTTGCAAAATAATAATGATCAGATTGTTGCTAATCGCTGCAAATGAATTTAAGTCGTCAATGGAGCTCAGTTGCGTGATCTCCATTTTGAAGTACTCTTGCAATACCCAGGTTAGCCCTTTGCGGATAATTTCGGAAGGATGAATGATAAATACGTTCTCTTCCATTACTGAGCGGGTTTTGTTTTTACTTCCTCTTCCAACATGATCACTTGTTGCACCAAAATCGCGTCTTCAATGCGCGCATGATCGTACAAGTCTTTTTCGAACTGAAACAAGGCCAGTAAGAACTCATTCATGGCATTGTGATCATAATTGGGGTCCAGGTATTTAATCACCAGATTTTTCAGGTCGCTCAGTTTTTCCTCTACATTGGTGTGCTCATCTTCGTACTCAGCAATCGACTTTTGATCGGGTTGTCGGTTTCGGTTTTTATACAAATTTACAATGTACGGGAAAACCTTTTCGTCTTCAGTCTTTAAATGGAGCAGTAATTCCGTCTTGTATTTTTTGTAAAAGGAGCTGATCATTTTCAAACTGTCACAGTTGTCCCGGCAGGTTTCCATCACCTTGGTAAGAAGTCGTTCGATTTTCGGAAGCACATAACCGATGTAGTAGTTGTGCGTATTTTTCAAATAATCAATCAGCAAAAGAGGGGAGAAGGACAAAAGTTCCTGCTCCGGGAAATAATTTTCGTCGGTGTAGGTGTTGACAATCGCCAGAAAAAAATCGGGGTTTACATCTTGCTCTGTACATATTTCGGCAATGGTTTTCTCTTTGAACCCCAGCCGGATACCAAAACGGTTGATCACCGGCAGTAGATTGCAGTTGGCGGTAACCAACGAACTCATCTTGTCTTCTTTTTTGAATAGCTTCATAATGCTTTTTCTCCGAATTTGCGATTCTGTTTCGAACTAAACACTCCGACAATCTTTTAAACAGTTTTAGTGCTAATTTGATCGGCTTAATTTCAAATTAACCCCGTTTTTAACTGAACCCCGGATTGAATTATTTTACTTCAATCAGAAATTCAGCTTTATCTTTCAGAAAACCAAATGGATGGGTTTGAAATCCGTGTCGTTCCAGAATTTCTTCAATTTTAGCCGCTTCAGCAGGCTCAACAGCAATGAGCAAGCCACCGCTTGTTTGCGGGTCACAAAGAATTAGTTTTTCATCGTCGGTGCGCAGCTTAATGCTACAACCATAGCTGCTCCAGTTACGGAACGTTCCGCCCGGAATGCATTTTTGTTCGATATATTCATCTACCCCCGCGAAACGGGGAATCTTCTCAAATTCAATTTCAGCCGATAAATTGCTGCCTTCACACATTTCGGTTAGATGGCCAAGCAATCCGAAGCCGGTGACGTCGGTCATTGCGCGGATGCCTTCAATTGCCGCGAAGTCGAGACCAATGTTGTTCAGCCGGCACATGGATTCGGGCGCGAGTTGGGCATGCTCGGCTTTTAACTTGCCTTGTTTTTCGGCCGTGGTAAATACACCCACGCCCAACGGTTTCGTCAAATAGAGCAGGCAGCCCGAGGTGGCAGTGTCATTTCGCTTGAGCTTGGTTAGCTCCACATTTCCGGTGACAGCCAATCCGAAAATAGGCTCCGGACTGTCGATACTGTGACCTCCGGCCAGAACAATTCCAGCTTCGAGGCAGGCTTCGCGACCGCCATCCATCACCTTTTGTGCCACCTCTGCCGGTAGCTTATCGACCGGCCATCCCAGAATGGCAATCGCCAGCAGGGGCTTTCCTCCCATGGCGTATACATCGCTGATAGCATTGGTGGCGGCAATTTTTCCAAAGGTGAACGGATCGTCAACAATGGGCATGAAAAAATCGGTTGTACTAATGATCGCTGTTCCATCGAGCATGTCGTACACCGCTGCATCGTCGCGACTTTGATTGCCGACCAGTAATCGTTGATCTTCGGGCATACTGGTGGTGTGATGCAAGATGGTGCTCAAAACCTGTGGCGATATTTTGCATCCGCAGCCGGCACCGTGACTATATTGAGTGAGTCGAATTTCAGACATAACTTTCCAAATAATTTAATATAATTTCCGCATTTTCCCTGGCATTGGTATCCTTCAGTTCCAGAGTGTCCACGTTTGACTGATCGCGCGAATTCATACCAATCAGGTACGATTTGTCGTAATAGAACAAGGCAATTTTAGCGACTTCGAAATAGTTTCCGTCAGCCAAATAGTGCAGGGCGTTTTTGACCGCCAACCCACCCAACCGTTTCGAAATTCGCTGGATGGAGTAAGCCAGTTCTTCCGAAAGACAATTGCCGTATTCCTTTACCAGATGCGCTGCCCTTTTTTCAGCCGGAATGTTGACAAAATAAAGCTTTTGCTGCCGCATTTGAGTGAACAGATTCATGGGGATTTTCACCGCTCCAATGTTATGACTTTCATCTTCAAGCCAAATGGGACGTGAAAAATCGAGTCGGCGGAATTCGTCGAACAGCATGTTTTCAAACTGTTCGACTGTGGGCTGCTCCGGTAGTCCGATGCCACCAAAAGCAGAACCTTTGTGGTTGGCCAGATGTTCGAGGTCCACAACCTGATGTCCGCGTTGTTTCAAAGCCTGCAAAATATGGGTTTTGCCGCTACCGGTATATCCTCCAAGAATTCTCAGTTTGAATGGGAAGTCGAAGGTTTTGAGCACATGATTTCGAAAGGCTTTATAGCCACCTTCAATCAAAAAAACAGTCTGAAATCCGTTGTCCGACAAATGTTGGGCAAACGCTGCACTCCGCATTCCTCCCCGCCAGCAATGCACAACAACTTGTCTGTCAGGTGCAATAAGTGTAGCTTGCTCAATGAAATCGCGAAGCTTTGGCGTTACAAATTTATAGCCCAGCTCAATGGCTTTTTCCCTCGAATGACGAACGTACATGGTGCCAACTTCGGCTCGCTCAGCGTCGTTGAAAAGCGGAATGTTGTGCGCTCCCGGAACATGGCCTTTGGCAAACTCGCCCGGCGACCGCACATCAATTAATGGCAGGCTTCCGGCCTTTTGCTCGAAGTATTGTGCTATATTCAGTTTGGTCACCATGGTGGTTTGCGGTTTTATAGGTGTGTTTGTTGGTTGGGGAGTGACATGCCATCGATTAACGATAGGGCAGTTTTGCGAGCATGTCAGCCAATTGGTTGATGCCTTCGCCTAGTTTTTTATTCACCATCATTTTTATCATCATGCTCATCTCGGCATGCAGCGTCAATTTCATTTTCGATTGGTACGGTGTTACAGGTAACAGCTGAATCCAAAATGTGATGCCAATTGGCAAACTTCCGGAGCTTGCTAATTTGATGGTGCTTGCCGGTTCGCGGTCGATAATGCGAATCTCGGCTTGTCCCATTCCTGAGATTTTGAACCGACAGGAATCAGCGTCTGATTCAAAGTCTGAAACCTTGACTTGTGGTATCGTTTCGTTTATTTTCGACAATAAACCTTCGTTAATGTAGGTCGAAAGATTTTCGAAATTCGACAGGTAGTTGTATACAACGTCTTGATTTTGCTCAACGATTTTGATATCGCTGATATATTTTTCTAATCCCATAGTTGGTGGGTTAATGAGCGGGCTTTTTGTTTTCCCGGACTCGGTTGATGAATATGACTCTAAAAACAGAAAAATCCCCGACGGGGCCGGGGATTGCTATGTATCTGTTTGATTTTGTCTGGATTATTTACCCCAGTTTGCAGGATCTTCACGCCATTTGTTCAACGATTCGAGCTGACTTTCTTCAATGTCGCCCGATTCAAGAGCAACTTCGAGTAGCGTTTGGTAGCGGCTTAAAGTTGTCAGTTCAATTCCGGCTTTTTCGAAAGCTTGTTGAGCAACCGGGAAATTGTAGGTGAATATCGCCAACATACCTAAAACTTCAGCACCTCCGGCCGATGTGATTGCTTCGGCAGCTTTCAGACTGCTAATTCCGGTTGATACTAAATCTTCAATCACAACAACTTTTTGTCCGGCTTTTAAATCACCTTCAATCAGGTTTTCCAAACCATGATCCTTCGGTTTCGACCGAACATAAATAAATGGTAAGCCTAGCTCTTCAGCAATTAGTACACCGATGGCGATTGCTCCGGTAGCTACCCCGGCAATTACTTCGGCATTCGGGTATTTCTCGCGAAGGATTTTTACGAATTGCTTGCAAACGAACGTTCTGGCTTCAGGATAGGACAATAATTTACGATTGTCGCAGTAGATGGGTGCTTTCCAGCCTGATGCCCAGGTAAATGGGTTTGCCGGTTGGATTTTTATTGTGTTAATTTGTACGAGCTTTTTTGTTACTTCCAAATGGATGTCTTGCATAATTGTAATTGTTTAATCTGAATTCCCCGCAAATGTACAAAGTTTTTTTCAATGAGTACCTGATTCGTTTTACCCCCAAATTTAAGAATTCACTTTTGGGTAACATTGGTGATGTAGTTGAAATTCAGAGCATTAGTAAGTTTTTCGAAATGTTGAAATTGCTTGAAAAACGGAAATATGCTGAACAACCTATCCTTAATTGTTTGATTGAAAAAGACTTCATGCCGGAATTGATCGCACAGATGAATGTGATTCCGGCCGCAGGAGGAATTACCCGAAATGCAGCGGGAAAAATCCTGTTTATCCGGCGGTTTGATCGGTGGGATTTACCCAAAGGTAAAATCGAGGCCAACGAGTCGGTTGAAGAAGCTGCCCTTCGGGAAGTGGAAGAGGAGTGTGGTTTGTCGGGCATTCGCTTAGGTCGCCGAATCACTTCAACTTACCATATTTACCGGTCGCCGTTTATAGCCGAACCGAATAATTGGGTTTGGAAAGAAACCACTTGGTTCGAAATGTTTTATGACGGCGTAGAGGTTCCTGTTCCGCAAATCGCAGAGGATATTACCGACATCCGGTGGTTTGATCCTCAAAATATGGACGTGGTTTACGAGTCGACCTACGGTAATTTACTTGAACTACTAAACGATTATTTAGCTTGATTTCTGAATTTTTCGATTTGTCGTTGTTTCATCAAACCAGATAGTTGCCGCGACAAGCCTTCCGTTGGGTTTAGTGCCGGAGCATACAGCAAGTTTCCTTGTTCATCCACCAGATACGAAATCGGGAAGGTTTTAATCCGGTATTTCTCCAACTGTTGGTCATCAACAAGTATAAACCGACCGGGCCAGTTTTGCTGAGTGATCAATGCTTTTTTTGCGAGGTCGGCCATAGGCAGGAGGTTGATAAATTCAACTTTGCCTTTAAATTGGTCCGCGATATTTTTCAACTCGTCTAAATGTTGGCGGCAAATCGGGTTGGTGACGCTGCTAAAATGCAGGACAACCAATTTCCCGCGAAGGTCTGATAACTTAAACGACTGTCCGTTCAAATCGGCACCACTGATAGTCGGAGCAGCGGTTCCAGCGGTTAAATAGGTCAGTTTATGCTGAAGGGCTTTGGCCACTTCTTTTTCTTGTGCATTCCAATTACTGCCGGCTATTTTCTCCAACAGGGAAAGCATTGTTTTTGGGTTGAATTGTCCCTGGTAATAGCCATCGGCAATACCTTTCAGAATGACCATTCGACTTAAAGCCGGGCTCCATTTCTTTTGTCCCGTCAGGTAATTTTCAATCTCTGCCAAATTTCCTTTGCCAACCATATTTCGAAATTGATCGCCACCAATGCGGTTGCTCTCCTGGTAAAAGAAACCGGTAAATTGTTGTTCAAACAACTGTGTATAAGGCGGTAGGTTGAAGGGCAACGGCTGCCGGTCGAGATAGGTTTTGATAAATTCATTCGCATTGTCCTGGTTCAGGGCAAAACGAATTGTCGCCAGTCGGTAGAATTTGTAGTCTTCAAAATACCCGTTCTTCGTCTTCGGAAACTGACGAACCAAACGAGCCGTCATCGAATCGGCTGCAGCATGAGACTTGTCTTTAAAAATCTGGCCAAAATAGTTCGCTTCCTCTCGAACATAGGCAGCTTCGAACGACCGGATTAGTTCGTTGATATCGTTTTTTTCCGCATCTCGTAGTCCGAACGGAATTTCAATAGGTTGCAAAAAAGGATTTCGCTTTTCAGCTTCGGTTAGCGGTTGGTAGCCGGGCAGTAGCAAGTGATAGTTGGCACCCGGTTGTAAATATAATTCAGCTTTCCACCGATCGAAAGTGGCAAAACAAAAGCTGGTCTGTTTGACCGGAACCGAGGTGTCAAACGTACCGTCAGCCAGAACTTGAATTGTGGCGACAGTGGAGGTGCGATCGGTAATCGGGTCGGTTTGCACAAGCAGATCGATGCTTTTTCCGGCATAGCCGGGAGCTATCCCGCTAATTTTTACGGGCTGTGTTTGCGCCTTCGTATTCAGAAAAAGGGCAAACAGCAAGACGATGGAAAGAAACCGGATCATTTTTAAAGCGTGAATTCATCCATATTCAACCCTTTCGGGATAAACATACTGGCATCACCGCCATGTAAAATAATATCGCGCACAATCGACGAGTTAATCGGCGTGTGCTCGGGCATGGTGAGCAGAAAAACAGTTTCAATATTGGAATAAAGTTTTTTATTCATTTGAGCAATGGCCCGTTCATATTCAAAATCAGCCGATGTACGCAAACCACGCAATATGTAGCTTGCGTTTACCGAGCGGGCAAAATCAACCGTTAGCCCTTCGTGCGTCCGAACTTCAATTTTCGGCTGATCGTCAAAAACCTGTGCAATCCATCGTTCTCTTTTTTCAAGCGGGAAAAACGATTGTTTTTTCGTGTTGTAACCAATCATAATGATGATCTTATCGAACATCGGAATTGCACGGCGTACAACACTTTCGTGTCCGATGGTAAACGGGTCGAACGAACCGGGGAATATGGCAATTTTCTCCATGAGCATAATTTGAATCAATCGTCCAAATATAAACGATAAAATCTGGAAAGCCGAAAATATACCGACTTTCTCAGATCGTTGCCCATTTTGATGCCTGTTCGTGTTTCGGGTCGAAGTTACGTTCTCCGATCAGGCAGTTTGAGTCACATCGCATGGTTGAAGTCTAAACGGAGTTAATTAAAGGTTAGTTATCAGCAGAATTTTCTATTTTTACCCGAGTGTTAGCTGTTAGCAGAAGCATAAAATCAACCGACCGGTTTATCTGACAAAACGAATGAATTCATGGGTTTGTTTTCACCGGTTAATTAATGACCAACTAGTCTATGACAAACCAAACGAAACAAAGCCTAATCGATTATTTCGAAGAAAATGCTTCCAGACGCGATCAATGGAAAAAAAGGAACCGGTTTTACCACCTCGTTTTGGAAAAGCAATATTCCTTTATTATTCCCGAAGGAGCGAACGTTTTGGAATTAGGCTGCTCAACCGGAGATTTACTCCATGCTGTGAAACCTGCTTATGGATTGGGAGTCGATTTTTCTGTGAAAGCGATTGAAATTGCCAAAGCAAAATATCCGCAGTTGAATTTTTTGGTGGCCGACGCGATTGAATTTACTACGACCGAAAAGTTTGATTATATCATTGTTTCTGACCTGCTTAGCTCGCTTTGGGATGTTCAAAAGTTTTTCAGGTCGCTTCGGTCTTATGTGAGCCCGTCGACAAAAATTGTTATTTCCAGCTATAATTATTTGTGGGAGCCCACTTTGAGATTGGGTGAAAATTTACGGCTTAAAGCCAAGCAGCCCTTGCAGAACTGGCTGTCGGTGAGGGACCTCGGAAATTTACTTCGACTTGAAAATTTTGAGATTATTACGGTTGACAAGAAGCTGTTGTTTCCCAAATATGTTCCGGTGTTGAATGTGATCGTCAATAAGTTTCTGGCTAACCTTCCGGGGGTGAATGCCTTGAACCTGGTGAATTTCATCACCGCCCGACCGGTCGATTATGCGTCTCAAAAGCAATACTCAACTACCATTGTCATTCCTTCGCGAAACGAAAAGGGAAATGTTGAAAATGCCATCCGGAGAACGCCTTCTTTTGGGTCTCATCAGGAATTTATTTTTATAGAAGGTGGATCGCAGGATGGTACGTACGAAGAAATGTTGCGGGTCCAGAAAGCCTATCCTGACAAAGACATCAAAGTGATGAAACAATCCGGAACGGGAAAAGGGAACGCCGTTCGCGATGCTTTTGAAGTTGCGACCGGTGATATATTGATGATTTTAGATGCCGATTTGACTACTCCGCCTGAAGATATGCCAAAGTTTTACGAAGCACTGTCGACAAATAAAGGGGAGTTTATTAACGGGTGTCGGCTGGTTTACCCCATGGAGAAAGAGGCAATGCGATTCCTGAATTTTCTGGGAAATAAATTTTTCGGCTGGTTTTTTTCATTCTTGTTGGGCCAGCGCCTGAAGGATACCCTTTGCGGGACGAAAGTGCTGTTCCGAACAGATTACGAGAAAATTAAAGCGAACCGAAACTATTTCGGTGATTTTGATCCGTTTGGCGACTTCGATCTATTGTTTGGAGCCGCAAAACTGAATCTTAAAATCACCGAAATCATCGTCAGGTATAAAGATCGGGAATATGGCAGTACACAAATTAGTCGATTCAAGCATGGTTGGCTGCTCATAAAAATGAGTTTCGTAGCTGCTAAAAAAATAAAATTCAGATAGCTCCATGAAATCAAGAACTTCCTTTCTTAAACCGACCATTTCAATCTGGTTTGTTCCGTTGGCCATTCTGTTTTGGGGTTTGTATGCCTACTTTACAAGTCTGCCGTTTTATGTGAAAGGTTGCGACCCGGAATACCCTTATCTGATCAATGGGCTGAATTGCGCTTGTTTAAAGTTCGGGCAAATTGGCCACACCGATCATCCGGGCACCCCGTTTCAGTTGTACAATGGGCTTGTCATTCGGATTGTCCATCTTTTTGCTGGCAAAGATCGTATTGTGGTTGATGTATTGAACCGGCCGGAGTTTTATCTCGGAGCAATTTCAGTTTCGTTGACCCTACTCGCGTCCGTATTGGTTTATTTTATTGGGCGAATTGGCATTAAATCGCACCGGTTTACAAACGTACTGATCTTGCAATTTTCGCTGTTTTATCATCCGGTTTTGCTGGACTTGTTTAATCGCTGCAATCCCGATCGTTTTCTTTCAATTGTAACACTTTTGCTGATTATTGTTTTGCTGAAGTTTTTGTTTGGTGAGAGGTCCAGTCAGTTAAGATTGGCGGTATGGCTGGGGGTGGTTATGGGGCTTGGTTTTGCTACGAAAATAAACTACCTGCCAGTGTTAATTTTTTCGCTGTTTATGCTGAAAAACTGGAAGCACCGGGGAATTTATACAGCGTCCGGATTAGTGTCATTTACCGTGTTTATTTCGCCCATTTTAGGGAAGTTTCAGGAGTTTAAACGGTTCGTTTTTGGAATTATCGGGCACGATGGGTTATATGGTTCGGGCGATGCGCGGGTTTTTAATTTTGAAATGATCGCGAATAATATCAAAACGATTTTCACAACGAATCCAGAGCTTCCGATTATTATTGCATTGCTTCTCTTTGCCCTTGTGGTCGCCCTCCGGAAGCCGGAAAACCGGAAAGAGAGTGTGCTGTTTATGGTCGGGTGCATGGTGTTGATTTTCATTCAACTTTTCATGGTTTCCAAACACTACAAGAATTACTACCTGGCGCCACTTTTCAGCATTTATGGGCTGATGCTTTTTGGAGTCGTATTTCTTCTCGATAAAAATGGATCCTATAGAAAAGTCACCGCAGTGATCAAGTACAGTTTGCCAGCAATCCTACTGCTGTTGTCAACCCGACAAATATTGGCCGGGAATGCTTCTCAGGTGGAATTTAAAAATGATCAGGCGGAAGCAGCGCAGTTTGTCAGAGATCAGATTGATCGGGACGACTACTGGTTTGTGGAGCCAACCTGGGAAAGCGGGCCACAGGTAGAAAATGCACTGGTTTACGGTTTTAGCTATTGCGCCGATCGGATAAATTATGAAGAGGTGCTTCACAGGGTTTATCCGCATGTGATTACTTCTGTTGAAGGTCGCGATCAGGTGAGATTCTGGCATTCTTCGGATGCGTCGCTCGACACGGTGCTCGTTTCCGGTAAAACAATCCATGTGTTATCGACGCCATCGAGGCAGGCCGCAAGGTTGGTTGATGTTGTAAAAAGAACAGCTGCCCAATACAATATTGCGGTTGCGGTTGATACGATTTTCAATCAGCCAGGAACAGGTACCTTTATTATTGCTTTAACTCCGCAACTTGATCCAAATCAGCTGGAGTCTGTTCAAAAGAGGTTGATGATGGACGATTCCGAAAGTCAGGCTGAATTTCAACGTAAAGTTGACTACTACAGCAACGAAATTCGCAATACACCGGAATGGCTTTCGCTGGTGAAGGAAAAAGCCGAAAACAAAGGAATTTCGCTGGACTCCATGATTTACCTCGACGCAGTTTATATGGCCGAGCGTAATTAAATGAATAAAATTGATTGAACCGTTTTGTATCAGTTCTGCACGTTCGGGAATATCAACTTGTTTTTGACATAGAAGCCGCTCAGTCAAACTGAATTAATGGCTTAGCGGGCGATATTGTAGATCCTGATTTTGTTGTACTGACCGATTTGGTCTCCCAGATACGGAGCCAGACTTTCCAGATCGGGTGGTCGGTTTTCGTTATACACAATGTATTTGGCACCAGCCCGAATGCATTCTTCAATAAAAAATCCAAGGTTTCCGCCTTGCAGAAAAGCATCGGTGAACCCTTGAGTTTTCATCCAACCCAAGGTCCGGTTGGGTGAATAATCGCCCAGCGAAATTATTCTGTCGCTGCTGGTAATGTTTAACTCCCGTAAATAGTTCGATATTCCTTTAAATTGAAATTCTTCAAGTTCCATAGTCCAATAGATATATTCCCAGTATTCCTTTTTCGATTTCTCCATAGGGAAATTGTTCCGAACGGCAGATTGATGCGGATTGTAATGTGAGCGAGAAACAACCATGCTGCTATTCAAAAGAAAAGCCAGCAGAATAACGGTCAGCACTTTGTTTGTCCGGGAGTTAATCCATGCCGGATTTTGTCGTCGGACATAAATCAGCCCTGCAGTTAAAACGGCCGGAATAACGATGAGGCTGAAGGTTAGGGAGTAGTCGTGTACATCGAGCATCTTGAAGAACAGGAGTACAAAGGCAACAGTGCCGAGTGCGAAAAGGATGCAAAACTGCAGAAGCAAGGTCGGTGCCTGTTTATGTCGAATTAGTAACAGACCAAAGACGAAAAACAGGAGGATTAGGCCGGCCTGGTTGAAATACGCGGGAACAATATCCCGATATGCCCACTCAATAATTCGGTTAATTTGTTCTGCATTGAGCCTCCATATTGGAAGGATTTCCTGCAAAAACATCGTACTCAGATGCTGTTCGTTGTACCAGTTGGCGTAACGGTTCCATGCAAAATAGGTTCCGGCGATGAACAAAACGGACAGGCTGAGTTCAAACAATTTTTTCCCGCTGACGAATTGTTGCCTTCGGTAAAAAATTAACAGCGCGGAAAGCACTGACAGCAACGAAAGTAGGGCTGTTACCCGGAGCAGCGAGGCAAGGGTGTAAAACAGGCACGCGGCAATCAGGGGAGTAATTTTGCCATTGTGGAGGTATTTGTTGAGGTAGTACAACCCACTCAAAGCCAGTCCTAAGGCAGGCACGTCGGGCGTAAAATTGAAACTGTAATAGCCAATTATTGGCGACGAATACAGGAATAAAAGTACGGCGAAGGACCAAAATTGATCTTTCACCCAATGGTTGATTAGTAAAACCAGATGGTACAGGCCAATCCAAAATATCAGAAGGTTAATCAGTCTGAAGATGCCGGGGGATTCACCCGTTATTTTCCAAATTTTAGCAACCAGATAATAAATGATTGGAAATTCGCTTACCGCTTGCCGGTCGCCATTCGCTCCCGTGTAAAGTAAATGAGGTTCCCAGAACGAATGGTTCTCGGTGAAATACGTTAGGGCAATGGCGTAGCTGTCGCTTTGTCGCCAGGCATGGATCGATTGCGGACCGGCAGACCATAAACGATGGTAACCCATGAAAAAGAAGAGCACAAGAAATAACAGGATGATTATAGATGGGAATGAGTGCCGTTTTAGCCAATTGTTCATGCGTTTTTCTAAGCTTAGTGATCTAAAGGAAAAGATTTTCAAACGGTTGTGAACCGCCGATCAAATTTAGAAAACTTATGAAAAGGAAGCCGTAAAACGGAGAGAAAAAATAAAGAGGAACCTCTGGATAACGGTCGGTACTCCGGACACGCTGACCGGATTTAGATGTTAAAATACGCCATGACAACAACCTATAAACTTTCCGCACTCAGAGGTTCACCATCTTTATGTCGTTTGTAATAGAACGTCAACTTCAATGTCATTTTAAACAACAGAAATCTAAAGATGTTTTCATCTGAATTAAAAAAAATGAAAATAGCAGCAAGCAGCTTCCTGAAATTTAGTTTTAAAACGGTCGACTGCAGCGCTATTTTTTAAATGATTTTGAGTGCGATCCGATTGCTGCTTATTTCAGCGGAGCGGCAAAGGCATCAACATCGGCTCCGGAGATGGTCTTGTCGCACAAAATAATCAAGCGCTCAATTACATTGCGGAACTCGCGGATGTTGCCGGTCCATTTCATTTCCTGCAGTTTTTCAATGGCGTCGGGCAGGATTTTCTTTTGTGGCATACCATATTCGCCACAAATTTGGCTGATAAAATGATCGGCCAGTAGCGGAATATCTTCCGGGCGTTCGTTCAAAGCCGGAACTTTAATCAGGATTACGCTCAGCCGGTGATATAAATCTTCACGGAAATGACCTTTTTCAATCTCCTCGCTCAGGTTTTTGTTGGTGGCAGCCACAACGCGCACGTCAACTTTAATTGGTTTTTCGCCTCCAACCCGGGTAATAATGTTTTCTTGCAATGCGCGCAATACCTTGGCTTGTGCCGACAGGCTCATGTCGCCAATCTCATCCAGGAACAAGGTTCCGCCATCGGCCTGTTCAAATTGTCCTTTGCGTTGTTTTAAAGCCGAGGTGAATGCTCCTTTTTCGTGGCCAAATAATTCACTCTCAATTAGCTCCGATGGAATAGCAGCACAGTTAACTTCGACAAACGGACTGCCTGAACGGTGACTTTTCTCGTGCAAACGACGCGCGATCAGCTCTTTTCCGGTTCCGTTCGATCCGGTAATCAGTACCCGCGCTTCGGTGGGTGCCACCCGGTCGGTCATGTCTATAATTCTGCGGATGGCGGATGACTCGCCTACAATCTCATATTTCTTGCTGACCTTTTTCTTCAGCACCTTTGTTTCTGTAATCAGATTCGACTTGTCCATCGCATTGCGAATGGTAATCAATAATCGGTTGAGATCGAGCGGTTTTTCAATAAAATCGTAAGCTCCTTTTTTGATCGACTCTACCGCCGTATCAATGTTGCCGTGCCCCGAAATCATCACCACCGGAGTGTCGATGCCCAACTCCTGTATATGGCTCAACACTTCAAGACCATCCATTACCGGCATTTTAATGTCGCACAAAACAATGTCGAACTCGTTCTTTTTAAGCAATTCCAGTCCGGCTTTGCCGTCTTCGGCCAAATCAACCTGGTATTTTTCGTACTCCAAAATATCTTTCAGCGTATTGCGGATGCTGCGTTCGTCGTCGATAACTAATATTCTTGACATAGTTCTTTGTTTTCGTCGTGTTCAACAAAACTAATGATTAATCCAATCTCGCAAAACGCCTTCGCGCAAAGCAAAGTCGGTTTGCGTGATTTTAGTAATCTTTAACCTTTTTACCACCAGCTGCATGAGAATGAACGATGGTACAATCATTTCAATTCGCAGCGACTCCATCGCCACCATGTGCTCGCGTTGGGCTTTGGTCGAACGGATGATTTCGTCAGTAATGCGGATAAAGTCATTCATGTCAACGTCTTGTGTGATTCGTGCTTTTGTCCCCGGTGCCGTCTGGTCGATCAGGTCGGCCAGGGTGTCGAAAGCGCCCGAGCAGCCGATAAGTCTGCTTACCGCGGTGCCGTTTAATTGTTGCCACAGTTTGCTCATTCCCTCGTCAAACCAGTGCTCAATGGCCAAACGTTCGTCGGGCAAAATGGGGTCGGAGAGGGGAAATCGTTCCACCACCCGCGCCATTCCCAGAGGGAAACTTTCTTTCCAATATACTTCGCTGTTTTGGGTTTGAATGAATTCGTTGCTCCCTCCGCCAATATCCATTATCAGGCTGTTGTTTGGCAAAAAACCAAAAGCCAGCAGCACACCCCCAAAAATAAGCCGGGCTTCTTCCTCGCCCGAAATGATCGTTAGTTCCAGTCCGGTGGCTTCTCGCAAAGCGCTTGCAAATTCCGCGTTGTTGTCGGCATCGCGCACTGCCGACGTAGCAATCGTGACCACCCGATCGGCGCCAATATCAGCAATTGTACGTTTATGCCGGTTCAGTGCACTAATGGCCCGATCAAACGCTTCCGGTGTCAGTTCTTGTTTGTTGATGCCGCCTTTTCCCAGCTTCACCCCAACTTTTCCCTGATATAACAAATGGTAGTTTTTCCCGTCCTGTTCAGCAATCAATAAGTTGCAGGTGTTGGTTCCCAGATCAATTACAGCCAGTCTCATTTCGTCGGTTTTAATTCGAAGTTTAAAGATAGAAATTGCTCCGGACTGAGGAAATGCATGAGTCGGTTGAATGAAACTCTTTTCAGACGATTTAAAAACCGATAAATTATGGCTGACCATTGAAAGCATGCCACCACATGGCGAATTCGCATGAATGATCCCGTTAGCGATTGAACGTGGTCCGCAATCAAATCGCATCTTTGATGGTGCCGCTTTGTAACCTGTGTTATTGAAACAACAGCATGCGAAAGAGTTCAATGAATCCTCACCGCTGATTATTCGTCCGAATTTTTTGATTGCGGCCAATGAAAAAATACAGCAGAGCGCCAAGCAGATTCAAAAAGATTACGACCAATACCCAAATAATCTTGTTGTTGGCTTCAAAATCATTGCGTAAGATGTCGATTAGTGCAATTAACGGAGGTAAAAATACAATTAAGGTGATCGCTAATATCACGATCAATTCTCCTGATCCAATAAGTCCTAATAAAGTCATCGTTTATCTTATTTTAGGTTGTTGTTCCCAATTGACGATGAAGGCATGAGTATCAATTCAATGCTTCCTGTGCCTTTAACCAATCCCAGCTTTCAGCGCTTATTACAGCTTCGTATTCACCGTCGAGCTTTTTGCAGCGTTCTGCCAGTGACTCTGCTCGTTCTTTCGAGTCGGGATGTGTGCTGATCCAGTTGATAAAGTCGGGTTGGTCAGTTTCGTTCAAACTAAGTTTGTATAGAAAGTCGGCCAGGGGAGCCGGGTTTATTTTGGCGTTCAGCAGGTATTCCAATGCTGTTTCGTCGGCCTCGCGTTCCAGTTCCCGGTCAAATGCCGTCGAGCTGAGCAGTTTGGCTACATCTTTGGCGAAGATCGATCCATTGTTTCCTCCGGTCATCGAAATTAAGGCAGTCAACCCGATTTCCTTGCCCAGCTTTTTCATAACATGGTTCAACTCAATGTGGGCCAGCTCGTGTCCAATTACTCCGGCCAATTCTTCCGGATTATCGGTTTCGCGTAGTAGCCCCGAATAAATAACAAGATGCTTGGCCGGCAGTGCAAAAGCGTTTACTTCGTCGCGATCTAACAAATGGAGATGAATCGTTTCACGCTCAATTTGGTTGGCCGTGCAAACCTTTGAAACAATGCTGTCAATTGGTGCAAGAAGCGCCGAGTCGGTCAGTTCAGCAGCGTTGCTAGTGAATGATTCCAGGAAAAGCTCACTTAGTTTTTCTTCGGTTGATTGGGTCGCCTTTTCAATCCGAAGCAGATTCATCCAGTCGATTTGATTTAACAGAAACCAAGTCGCCAAAAACAAAAAAATGATAGCTAAACCTTGAAAGAGGGTCTTTTTCATACGTTTGGTTTGCAAAGTAAGTTGGTTAAGCGGCCATAAAACCACCATTCCACATGAATCCCTTTTCGGGTTTGAATCGCCGTGTAAATCGTTGCGATAAATTCGGAAAGGTTGAAGAGGAAGGCCGAAATAAGGTAAGCGATATACGCATTTGTAATTGTAGCCGGGCCAAACAGCACCGAGATAGTCCACCAAAAACCATAGCTATTGATTACCAGCAGCGATGCTTGCGATAACAAAGCCTGCATGCAATGCCAACGCACAAAATAAGTTCCTTTGCGGTTGCCCATATAAAAAATGAAGGTAGCCGCCAGATTGATAATGGGTAATGGAAGTCCGGCCATAACGGCGATCAGCGACATGAGGTAGCTATTCGATGCTTTTTCGGCCTCATGCTCTCCTGGTTCGTAAATGAAGGTGTTTGTTTGTATCATAGTCCTTTAACGATAGTCCAAATCCAGTTGATGATGATAGCTAAGCTGAAGACGACGGCCGGAGCAGGTCTTCGGATAAATAGCTCTGTTTTTAGGTAGGATCGGTGCAATGTGTCACGTTTCCCGAATAGGTCGAATAACAGCCAAAACGGAATAATTAGTAGCCCGATACCTGACAATAAGCCAAGCGGATTTATCAATGCCGCATTCAACAGATGCCCCTGACTCAACTCTAACACCGCGCGCGTTGAACCGCACGAAGGACAAGGAATAGTGGTGATATTTTTGAAAAGGCATACGGTTGGTAGCCCAAGTTCTTCGGTTACCCGGTGTAGTTGAAAAAACAACCAAGCATAGCCCAAAAAGCAGGCTATGCTTAGTATAAGATATAATCTGGTGCGACTAATCGGCACGAATTAAATAACTTGATTCAATCTGTCGAAGTTCTTTTCGCGAGTGGCTCCCATGATCAGAAACCAGTCGATGATGGCCCAAATACCCAATCCTCCGCAGGTGAGTAATTTGCCAATACCAAGGCCGGTGTCGCCAATCAGAAATCGATCAACACCAAATCCCCCGGCAAGGAGAGATACAATCAACGAAATTGTAGGGTCTTTAAACTGAAGGGTCTGTGCCATGGCCCATTTTGAATCATCCATCGCCAACAATCGCTCACGGATACTTGGTAGTTGGTGACTTTCAAAAAACTTTCCACTGCTCAAGATAAACATATCAACTTTTTGTGCTTCCATTTAGGTTTTAGTTAGATGTAATTCCTACTCGTTTGGCTTTTCGGTATCGCCCCGTTTGTTTGGTTTCCGGCTTCCTGTGCGACTTCGTAAGAAATCATTTTAAATATAATTGATTATGAATAATCTCTCCGGTTCTAATCATAGTTTATATCATTTCTAAATTGCTGTGCAGGTAAAAGAGTGGCATCATTCAGTGAATAAAAAAAACATTTGAAATGCCCAAAGTCTCACTGCTGTAGTCTCATAGACGATTTAATTGGTGGCCCGATTTGTATACCTTTTCTATTTTGCGCTGTATGGAATGATACCATAAAAGTTCACCTCTGGATTTTACCCCAAACTTTTTTTGATTGGCATCGATATTATTCGCCGAATGCAAAGTACAAATCATCTTCGAGCAGATGCCGGAGCCTATTTTAGGGCTCTTCATTTTAATATCTTTTTAGTGCGAAACACGTAAGAAAAATAGGTGATTGAATCTTCAGATTACTAAAGCCGATCAATTCTTTTTTTTAGAAGGAGACTTCTGAAAATCCTTGTAAAAGAGTAAGAGGCGAATTTCGAAAAGCCTACGAGTAGTAAGTCATTAATCAAATTAATTTATGAAAAATCTAGTGAAGGTCTTATCGGTATTGTTGATCTGTTTGTTTAGTTCGCAGACTATAGCACAGGTCATTGGTGTCAGAGGAGGATTAAACCTCAGTGATGCGGTCATGAAGGATGATGATGGTGATTACAGCGATGAAACAAAAATGATTCCTGGTTTTCATGTTGGAGTCATCCTGGATCTCCCGTTAAACGAAATTTTTTCGGTTGAAACCGGGCTCATGTTAGACACAAAAGGGACGAAAATGGATGAGTCGGACGAGGGGATGAGTTATGAGAGCAAGATCATAACTTACTATCTCGATATTCCGGTTACCTTGAAGCTTACACAGGAATTGCAAAGTGGGATGAAAATTTTTGGAAACGTTGGGCCATACGTTGGCTATGGTTTGAGTGGTAAAGATAAATGGGAGTACTCGGGGGAAGGGTATTCGGAATCCGGAACCGATGATATTGAATGGGGGTCGGGTGACGATGACCATTTGAAACGCTTGGATTTTGGGCTAACTGCCGGTGCCGGTGTTGTTGTGAATAATGTTATTGTCGGCGTTTCTTACGATTTGGGATTGGCTAATATTTCGTCGTACACCGACTATGGTACCAAGATACAAAACCAGGTACTGCGGTTGTCAGTTGGTTATTGGTTTGGTAATTAAGCTACTAGTGGTTTTAGCCTTCGACTAATGAAGGTGTTTATAGAGGAAAAATGCCGTCGCGAAATTTTGGGGCGGCATTTCTCTTTTCGATTTCCGGTGTCCATTCCGTCGTATTCAAGGATAAAAAAAGCCAACCCCTTTCGGAGCTGGCTAGTCATGGCGTATTTCCCAATTGTTCGAAATGAGAATCGTGCGAAATCGAATATCGATTAAAATAGGTTGTCAACCGACAGGTAGCGTTCGCCGGTGTCGTAGCTAAACGTAACAATGCGCGAACCTTTCGGCAGTTCCTGTATTTTTTTAGCAATGGCTGCCAGCGATGCTCCCGATGAAATACCGATAAACAAACCTTCTTCTTTGGCTGCTCGTTTGGCATATTCAAAAGCTTCTTCTTTCGATACCTGAATGGTGCCATCCAGTTGGTCGGTCAACAGGTTCTTCGGAATGAATCCGGCGCCAATTCCCTGCAGCGGGTGTGGGCCAGGCGCTCCACCACTTATTACCGGTGACAATTCGGGCTCAACAGCAAATGTTTTTATGTTCGGAAATTTCGCTTTTACCACTTCGCTCACTCCCGAAATGTGTCCTCCGGTTCCAACACCGGTAATCAGGTAATCGAATCCCTCTGGTAAATCAGCCAAAATTTCGTTTGCCGTATGTTTGCGGTGGGCGTTAATGTTTGCCTCGTTGTCGAACTGCGAGGGAATCCACGAGTTCGTATTTTCAGCAGCAATTTCCTCGGCTTTTGCAATGGCACCTTTCATCCCTTTTTCCTTAGGCGTTAGCACCAGCTCTGCTCCGTATGCGGTGAGAATGCGGCGGCGTTCGACTGACATTGATTCAGGCATTACCAGCACCAGCTTATAACCTTTTACAGCAGCTACCAAGGCTAATCCAATACCTGTATTTCCCGAGGTTGGCTCAACCAGCAGCGTATCTGCGTTAATAATCCCTTGTGCTTCGGCGGTTTCCACCATCTCACGCGCAATCCGGTCCTTGATGCTGCCTCCGGGATTGGTTTTTTCAACTTTTACGTATACTTCGTAGTCTGCAGGAAACAGACGATTTAAACGAACGAGTGGCGAGTTGCCAATGGTTTCCAAAATGTTGTTAAATTTCATGTTTGCTATTTTTATGATGATTAAAAATTTTCGCATAAAAAAAAGCCTTCCATTTAGGGAAGGCTTTATATTGTTGAATTCAATAGCGACTTATTGATGTTGACATATAACTTCCCCTGGCTGTATTTTCATACAACAACACATATACATATAGAAGAAGTTTTGAGTCATTTTGTTTTGCTTTTTCTTATCTGGAACAATTATAAATAAAAAAGTTCAGATAAAAACATTTTTAGCTCATTTAATTTCGATATCGGAGCCATTTAATAATTTCTTTAAAATTGACTTTTTTGCCATACATGAGAATTCCGGTGCGATAAATTTTCCCTGCAACCCATATTGTGCCTGCAATTGAGGCAATTAGCGTAGCCATGGAAAGGAGCAATTCCCAAACCGGAACGCCAAAGGGAACACGCACCATCATGATGATTGGTGACGAAAATGGAACAATTGATGCCCAAAAGGCCAGCGCTCCCTCCGGATTTTTAACCACCGGGAATAAAATGATGATGGAGAATATCAACGGCAGGGTTACCGGTAGCATTAGTTGCTGTGCTTCTTCGTCGTGGTCGACAGCAGAGCCAATGGCACCCATAAGCGACGAATACATGAGGAAGCCACCCAGGAAGTAAAAGATAAAGCACCCGAGCAGGAGTGGCAAATTCAGGTTGCTGATCATATCAACAATCTCGAGAGCCATGTTTTGTTGCTGTGCCTGAACTGCGGGAGCCATAGTGACACCTTGCGAGTTCATCAGGTTTTGAGTTTGCTCCATTGCCTGGCTCGGATCGCCGCCTGCAAAGGTTTGCACCCCGGCAATAATCGCTCCGCCAATAATCACCCAAAAAAGCAGCTGCGTGAGACCTACCAGCCCAATACCGACAATCTTGCCAAACATGAGCTGCATGGGTTTTACTGATGAGATGATGACTTCGACGATCCGGCTTGTTTTTTCTTCCATCACACCGCGCATAACCATCGTTCCGTAGATAAAAACAAACATATAGATAATGAATCCGGCAGCGTAACCAACAGCCATGGCGATCTCGGTCGAGCTTTTCACCGACTCGCCTTTGTCGCCAACCTTTATCGTTTCCAGATTAATGTTTGTTCGCGTTGCAGCTAGTTTTTTGTCGAGATCGGGTATGCCGGATTCGTTAATGACGGCCTGCTTTTTATCGTTTTCCAGAATCTGCTCTAATCGGCGATTCACCATCATTTTTAAATCGATCGGAACCTGTTTGTCGGAAAAGATCTGCGCGCGGTTGGCACTTAGCAGGTTGGGGGGAATAAACAAAACGGCATAAAAACCACTGTTTTTGATGTCTTCTTTAATTGGCAAAAACTCTTCCTGGGGTATGAAGTGAAATTTGGTGTATTCAGTGTTTTCCAGCCGTCCCAGAAATACATCGGTTCCATCGTAAACGGCAATGGTGCGCTCTTCCTTGTCGTCTTGCATCGCCAGCCATGCCGGCAAAATAGTCATGGCTCCAAACAGGAATGGCACCAGAATCGTCATAATAATAAACGACTTTTTGCGGACACGGGTGAGGTATTCGCGTTTTAAAATGAGTAGTGCTTTGTTCATGACTTATTTGCTTAGGTTTGCTTGTTCAACTACTTGAATAAAAACGTCATTCATGCTGGGAATAACTTCGCGGAAAGCTGAAATGTCGAGTTGTGCCGTCAGCTTTTGAAGTACTTCGCGGTTGCTCTCATGTTCCGATTTCTGAAACTTAACCCGCTGGCGGTTTCCCCTGATTTCATTCTCAATGAGTTGAAATCCATTGCCCGAAAAATTGGCAGTAATATCGGTCAGCGTGGGGGTTTCAATCTCGAAAATTCCGAGCTTGTGGTTTTCTTTAATATCGTAGATATTGCCATCCAGAATTTTGCGCGACTTGTGAATCAACGCGATATGATCGCAAACTTCTTCAACCGAGCCCATATTGTGGGTCGAAAAAATGATGGTCGCGCCTTGTTCCTTCAGTTGTAATATTTCATTTTTCAGGAGGTTGGCGTTAATGGGGTCGAAACCACTGAAGGGCTCATCGAAAATCAGCAACTTGGGTTCGTGAATGACCGTTGTAATGAACTGAACTTTTTGCGCCATTCCTTTCGAAAGCTCCTCCACTTTCTTGTTCCACCAGCCTTGGATCTCGAACTTTTCAAACCATTTTTTCAGGTTTTTTAGCGCGTCATTGCGAGACAAACCTTTTAGTTGAGCCAAGTACAAAGCTTGTTCGCCAACCTTCATTTTTTTGTACAATCCACGTTCCTCGGGAAGATAACCAATGTATTGAATGTCGGTTGATTTTACTTTTCGCCCCATGAAGTAGATTTCGCCCGAGTCGGGAGCAGTAATCTGGTTGATGATTCGGATGAGCGTTGTTTTGCCGGCTCCGTTTGGTCCGAGTAGTCCGAAGATCGACTGCTCTTCGACCGATATGCTCACATGATCGAGCGCCCGATGCCCAGCGTAGTCTTTTACAACATCCGTTGCGTTAAACAATTCCATAAATCTGATTTTGGGTTTTTGAGCTGTTTTTGAACTTAATTTTTATGATCAGCATCAAATTTAAGAAATCGAATTGGCACAACCTATACGAATCTGCCAACAGTGGAAAAAAAGCGGTAAACGGTTTTCCGGCTGTTGGCAGATTTAGGAAATAGCAAGACCCTCGGAGACGATCTAATTGCTTTTTCTCGCTTCAAAGGCCAGTCGTTTTTTGGGCTTTATTGCGATCGACAAAAGTACGCTGCCAACCAATATAAACCCGATAAAATAAAGCGAGTATGCTGGTGTAAATCCAATTTCATTGAGCCAGGTGTGGAACAGTAGTTTTAAGCCTACAAAAATTAGAAGTATGCTAACCCCAATGCTGAGGAAGCGGAACTTGTCGACCATGTTGGCGATCAGGAAAAAGAGGGCTCGCAGTCCGATAATGGCGAAAATATTGGAGAAAAACACGACAAACGGATCGAGCGAAACGGAGAACACCGCCGGAATGGAATCCATCGCAAAAAGAAGATCGGTAAATTCAATTAACACCAGAACAACAAATAGTGGCGTGAGAATTAGCTTCTGATTGACTCGATACCAGAACTTATTGCCGTTGTACTCTTTGGCAATATTGAAATGGCACGATAGGTAGCGAACAATCGCATAGTCGTGCGGATCTTTGTGGTGGTTGTCTTTTTGAAACAGTATTTTACCACCCTGGAAAACCAGAAAAGCACCGAAGACCAATAGGATCCATTCGAAGCGGTGGATTAGGGCAGCACCGGCAAAAATGAAGATGAATCGCAATACGACTGCTCCAAGGACTCCCCAGAAAAGCACCGTTTTGTAGTTTTCGAGCGGAACCGAAAAACCTCGTAATATTAGCAGAATGACAAAAATATTATCGATGGAGAGGGTTTTCTCAATGAAATATCCTGAAATATAGGTCAGTGACATATATTGGCGGTAATCCCGAAGCATGCCTTCATAGTCGGTACTCCGGAACTTTAATCCGGGCGAAAATCGGTTTTTCACTTCAAGCAGATGCTCCATATTGTCGATTCCGTGTAGCAGATGACCCCAATAGAGGAGGAACAAATAAAACAGTAAGGCGAGTCCGATCCACACCCCCGACCAAACAAACGCTTCTTTGGTTGAAACAACGTGCGAATTTTTTCCGACCCAGAGTAAATCGATCATTAATACAATAACGATTAGGAGGATAAATGCTCCCATGAGAACTATTTCAGGACTAAACATTCTGATTTGATGGATTATATAGATTGATAATTTGTACTTGAGCGCTTTTTGTTAATTAACGCGGGTTACGCCTCCCGAAACAACAAATTTCATGGCTTCAGCCGGTGGCATTTCCAGGGCTTTTACAGCACTGGTTTCAACCAAATATAACTCGCCCGAAAAGTTGTACGAATGCGGAAAATAGACTGACACCAACCCCGGCATATGTATTTCATCCATGCTTTGTTGTGTGAGAAAACCAATTTTCCAGAGCTTGTTTTCCTGGTTAATACACACGAGCACCGGTTTGTTAAACTTCTTCTCCTTTCCAACAAAAGCAGAAAACAGGTCGACCAACGAGGTGTAAATTACCTTCAGCAGAGGAGCCCGGTTTAATAGCCGTTCGCCAATTCGTTTGAAAGGATTGAAGACGATGTACTCACCAATTAAACCAAGCAGGGTGAGCAGGACTACTATGATGAGAAGTCCCAGACCGGGAACCGTATGTCCGAGCCAGGTGCCAACAACATTGCGTAGCAGTCCGTCAATGATATCGAAAATCAGAAAGATGATATAAATAGTTATGGCCAAGGGGGCAACAAACACCAACCCTTGCATGAAATAGGTGATAAGCCGTTTCATATTAAAGTATTTTTAAATTGAATGGTGGCGCCAAATTACGAATTATGGAAGCAGGATATTTCAGTTTGAAAATTAACCCTAAAATAATTCTTTCGGGGGCGGCAAATTTATGATACAATTAAATTTGAGTAAAGTTTGGTGTACGAATCGGGCTTTCGGATTGATTTTTTCGCCGTCTCTGAAACGATATGGGAGCGAAATAAGCTGATCATTCGTTTACACTGCCAATACATCATTGAAAGATCATCTGGCAAACAGGATGAAAGGTAGGGCTGGCCATTGATAGGGTAAAAAAAATCCCGCTCGATGAAGCGGGATTTTCAATTTAAATAGGCGAGGGTTACGATTTATATTCGTCCCAATGTTTGATGCCAATATCATCGAGTGTGTATTTGCAAACAGCGTGAATAAACGCGCTGGCCACACGGGCATTCGTAATCAGCGGAATATTGTAGTCGATTGAGCCCCGACGGATTTTATAACCATTACTCAACTCGCGTTTAGTATAGTTTTTCGGGATGTTCACCACCAGATCAATTTTCTTATCCCGAAGATAATCCATTGTGTTTGGCTGTTGATCTTCCTCGTCCGGCCAGTGAAGCATGGTCGATTCAACTTTATTTTCACGCAGGAAACGATGTGTTCCTTCGGTTGCGTAAATATTGAATCCACGTTCCTGCAACATGCGGGCGCTGGAAAGCAGTTCTATTTTCGAGCGTGCTTGTCCCGACGAGATTAGCACATTCTTTTCGGGGAACTTGTAACCTACCGAAAGCATCGATTTCAAAATCGCTTCGTAGAAGTTTTCGCCAATACAGCCAACTTCACCGGTTGACGACATGTCGACACCCAAGACCGGGTCGGCATTCAACAAGCGGGCGAAGGAGAATTGAGGTGCTTTCACGCCAACGTAATCCAATTCAAACAACGATTTGTCCGGCTTGGTATACGGAGCGCCCAACATCACCTGAGTCGCGATTTCAATCAGGTTGATTTTCATCACCTTCGATACAAATGGGAAGCTACGCGATGCACGCAGGTTACATTCAATTACTTTGATGTCGTTATCTTTCGCAAGAAATTGCATGTTGAACGGACCGGTAATTTCGAGTGCTTTGGCAATTTCGCGCGATATTTTCTTGATTCGGCGAATGGTTTCGACATATAATTTTTGCGGCGGAAACACAATGGTAGCGTCACCGGAGTGAACACCGGCAAACTCAACGTGTTCCGAGATGGCATAAGCCACCATTTCACCTTTGTCGGCTACGGCGTCAATTTCAATTTCTTTTGCTTGTTCAATAAACTCAGTCACTACCACCGGATGCTCTTTTGATACATCGGCTGCCATTTGCAGGAAGTGTTCCAGCTGGTCGTGGTTCGAAACCACGTTCATGGCCGCACCGGATAGCACGTATGACGGGCGAATGAGCACCGGGAAGCCTACCAGTTCCACAAATTTGTAGATGTCGTCGATACTGGTCAGCTCATTCCAGCGTGGCTGGTCAACACCAATTTCGTCGAGCAGCGCGCTGAATTTTTTGCGGTCTTCCGCGTTATCAATTTTTACAGCCGATGTTCCCATGATTGGAACCTGCTGGCGGTGAAGTTTCATTGCCAGGTTGTTCGGAATCTGTCCTCCAACCGACACAATAACCCCTTTAGGGTTCTCCAGTTCGTAGATATCCATCACCCGCTCAAAAGTCAGCTCGTCGAAATACAAGCGGTCGCAGGTGTCGTAGTCAGTACTTACAGTCTCCGGATTGTAGTTGATCATGATCGAACGCAGCCCTTCTTTACGAATGGTGCTGATGGCATTCACCGAACACCAGTCGAACTCAACCGAACTACCAATACGGTAGGCTCCCGAACCAAGCACAACGACTGATTTTTCATCTTTTGGGAATTCAACATCGTGCTCTGTACCATTGTAGGTAACGTACAGGTAGTTGGTCTGTGCCGGATATTCACCGGCCAGTGTATCAATTTGTTTCACGAAAGGAGTGATGCCTTTTGCTTTGCGATACTCGCGAACTTTCAGCAGTCCTTCGTTGATTTCCTTGTTGCTTGAATCCATCACCAAACGAGCTATTTGGAAGTCGGAGAAGCCGGCTTTTTTCACGTCCAGCAGTAAGTCGTCGCTCACCTCGGTTAGTTGGTTTTTTGTCGCCAGCTCTTCTTTCAACACATAAATGTTGTGTAGCTTTTGCAGGAACCAATGATCGATTCTGGTTTTTTTGTGAATATCTTCAATCGAGTAGCCTTTATCGAATGCCGCGGCGATGGCAAAAATCCGGCGATCGGTCGGATTCGACAATTCTTCGTCGATTTGTTCAATCGTTATTTCTTCCTTGTTGCCAACAAATCCGTGCATGCCAAGTCCAACCATTCGAATTCCCTTTTGGATGGCTTCTTCGAAACTGCGACCGATTGACATGATTTCGCCCACTGATTTCATTGAACTACCCAGGTTTTTTGAAACACCGCTGAACTTATTTAAGTCCCAACGAGGAATTTTACAAACGATGTAGTCGAGAGCCGGTTCAAAACAAGCGGTTGTAACTTTGGTAACCGAGTTTTTTAACTCGTGCAGTCCGTAACCCAAACCTAATTTTGCTGCCACAAAAGCCAGAGGATATCCTGTTGCTTTCGATGCCAAGGCTGATGAACGCGACAGACGAGCGTTCACCTCAATCACCCGATAATCTTCGGAGTGAGGGTCGAGCGCGTACTGAACGTTACACTCGCCAACAATACCGATGCGGCGGATGATTTTAATCGCGATTTTACGAAGCTTATGATATTCGGCGTTTGAAAGTGTTTGCGATGGCGCAACTACGATCGACTCGCCGGTATGAATACCTAGCGGATCGAAGTTCTCCATGTTACAAACCGTAATACAATTGTCGTATTTGTCGCGCACAACTTCGTATTCAACCTCTTTCCAGCCTTTGATTGATTCTTCAACCAAAACCTGAGGAGAATAGGTGAAAGCACTCGACAACAGTTTGTCCAGTTCTTTTTCATTGTTGCAAAATCCGCTACCGAGCCCGCCTAACGTGTAAGCTGCACGTACAATAATCGGGAAGCCCAGCTTTTCAGCAGCTATTCTCCCTTCGGCCATGTTTACACAGGCGATACTGCGTGGCGTTTTTACATCGATTTCTTTCAGAATGCTTGAGAAAATCTCACGGTCTTCGGTGTCAATAATACTTTGTACCGGTGTACCTACAACCTGGATGTTGTATTTTTCGAGTATTCCCTGGCGGAAAAGATCGACCCCGCAGTTCAGTGCTGTTTGTCCACCAAATGCCAGCAAAATACCGTCCGGTTTTTCTTTTTTAATCACCTGCTCAACAAAGTAGGCGGTTACGGGCAGGAAATAAATTTTGTCGGCAATTTCTTCCGACGTTTGAATTGTGGCAATGTTTGGGTTAATCAGGATGGTTTCAACACCTTCTTCTTTCAATGCTTTCAGTGCTTGCGATCCGGAGTAGTCGAACTCTCCGGCTTCACCAATTTTCAACGCACCCGAACCCAGAACAATCGCTTTCTTTATACTTGTATTTAAACGTACCATAATATTAATGTTTGTGCTCCTTTCTGTTCCTTTTTTAGGGAGGAATGATTTGTTAGCCTTTTTTGAATTTTACAATGTTTTCAATGAATTCGTCAAACAAATATTCCGTGTCAACCGGGCCACTGCAGGCTTCGGGGTGGAATTGCGTAGAGAAAAATGGTTTGGTTTTATGACGGATCCCTTCATTGGTATCGTCATTCACATTGACAAACATTGCTTCCCAGTCGGCAGGCAACGATTCGGGAGCCACAGCATAGCCGTGATTTTGTGAGGTAATAAAACAGCGATCAGTACCGGCAAGCAACACCGGTTGATTATGGCTACGATGACCGAACTTCAGTTTGTAAGTTTCGGCTCCCGCAGCACGCGCCAATAGTTGGTTTCCAAGGCAGATTCCCATGATTGGCTTTTCAGTTTGAATGGCTTTTCGGATGTTGGCAACAGTTGGTTCGCATTGAGCAGGGTCGCCCGGGCCGTTCGAAAGGAAAACGCCATCGTATTCTTCTTGCGTGAAATCGTAATCCCAGGGCACACGAATAACAGTTGCATTCCGGTCGAGCAGGCAGCGGATGATGTTGTATTTTACACCACAATCAACTAACACAACCCGGTGTTCGCCATTTCCGTAAACTTCTTTTTTGTCGGTGCTGGCAACAGCTACCAGGTTTTGTACATTCGGGTCATACATCTCTATCGGTTCATCTTCGAACTCGATTTTACCCAACATGGAGCCTTTTACCCGAAGGATCTTTGTCAGCGCGCGTGTATCAATGCCATACAAGCCCGGAACTTTCGATTCTTTCAACCATTCGCCTAAGCTTTTAATGGCATTCCAGTGACTGTATTCTGCTGAGTAATCGGAAATGATTAATCCGCTGATGTGCACCTTGTTCGATTCGTAAAACTCGTGAATCTCATCCTTCATCTGATCAGACGGTACACCATAGTTTCCGATGAGCGGAAAGGTAGAAACCAAAATCTGTCCCGTATATGAAGGATCTGTTAAACTTTCCGGGTACCCGGTCATTGCAGTGTAAAAAACTACCTCGCCTGCAATCGACTTGTCATATCCGAAAGATTTTCCCTCAAAACGGGTTCCATCTTCTAAAACCAAACTGACTTTTTTTGCCTCTGTCATTTCTTATGATCGCTTATATGATTAAAAAAAATGCGTTTGCCTACGGTAGTAGTTCAAACGCATTGTGCTTATTTCTATTGATTTGATGTTTTCTGTTCACGTTTTCAGAAATTAATCTTTCATTTTTTGTTTTCAGGAAACTCTCCTGATTTTTTCAACCGGTACAAAAATAGAAATATTTCCGGAATTAAAATTTGTTTTTTATAAAAAATGAATAAATTTGCATTGTATTTGAATATATATACAAAATGAGAAATCGTGTAAGCCGACAATTAGCCATAAGAAAGATCATTTCTTCCAACGAGATACACAGTCAGGAAGAGTTGTTGGTGAAGTTGCATGAGGATGGTTATGATTTAACCCAGGCGACCTTGTCGCGCGATTTGAAGATGCTAAAAGTAGCCAAGGTCCCGTCGGGAAATCAAGGTTATAGATATGTGGTTCCGGAAGGAATGAACAATGAAATCAGAACGTCGGGCTCGGAGGTGAATTTCCTGGCTGATGGATTTCGGGATTTGAATTTCTCCGGTAACCTGGCGGTTATGCGTACTCGTCCGGGATATGCCAGCAGTATTGCTGCCGTTCTGGATAATGCAGAGCCATACGAGATTTTAGGGAGTATAGCAGGAGATGATACCATTTTGTTGGTTATGCGTGAAGGTGTTACTCCCCGCGATCTTAAAAACGGCTTGATATTAATTATGCCCAAGTTACAGGAAAAGATTGGCAAATAAAGAAATGAAGACAGTAGAAGGAGTAAAAGTTTTTGTTGCGGATGACTCACATTTGAGTTATGTCACGGTTATTAACGACACCATCGATGCAGCATCGAAGGAGCGTGGTACAGGTATTGCCCGTCGGAGCGACGAGTATATTACCACAAAAATTGCGGAAGGAAAAGCAATTATAGCACTTGATGGAGATAAGTTTGCCGGCTTTTGCTATGTGGAGTCGTGGGGACACAACCGGTTTGTGGCCAACTCGGGTTTGATTGTTGTGAAAGAATATCGCGGTGGCGGTTTGGCTCGCGAAATCAAGAAAAAAGCTTTTCAATTGTCGCGTAAGAAATTCCCCGATGCCAAAATATTTGGGTTGACAACCGGTTTAGCGGTCATGAAAATTAACCACGAACTGGGGTATCGCCCTGTTACTTTCTCCGAGTTAACCGACGATGAAAGCTTCTGGAAAGGATGTCAGAGTTGTGTAAATTACGATATTCTTCAGCGCACTGGTCGTTCCAAGTGTTTGTGCACCGGAATGCTGTTTGATCCGGTATGGGAGAAAAATAAAAAAGAGGCTGAAATTAAGCCGAAGAGGATTTCGTTGATCGAAATGATCGGAAAATTGAAGTCGAAGTCGCATAATGGTGACAAAGTTTCAAACTTTAGCATGTTTAAACGAGTAAAACAAGATATAAGTGGTGGCACTGTTCAGCAGTCATTTCAGGATTAATTTTTTTCATAAAGGGTCTGTTTCGGATGTTATAGTATCATAGGAATTTTCAGGATTAATTGTTAAACAGTAGTCCGGGCAGGCCTCAAGGTTAGTAAAGTTGTAAGTTTTCAGTAAAATGCTGAATGTGTGTCGCCACTTTTTTTATCAAATTAACTTATCTCAATTCGCTTTGTTTTCGATAAGAAGCAAAGCGAATTGCGATTCAATAAATTACCAACAGGTCCCTGACCATAAATCAATTTAAAATGAAAGAAAAGGTAGTATTAGCATATAGTGGAGGTTTAGATACCTCATTTTGTGCAAAATACTTGTCGGTTGAAAAAGGGTTGGAAGTTTATACAGCCATTGCCAATACCGGAGGTTTTGGTAAAGAAGAGCTGGAGACCATTGAACGGAAAGCTTACGAGTTGGGCTCAGCCAAGCACGTAACACTCGATGTTACCGACACCTATTACGAAAAATGTATTAAGTACATGGTTTTTGGAAATGTATTGCGCAACAATACTTACCCTATCTCGGTAAGCTCGGAGCGTGTTTTTCAGGCCATTGCGATTATTGAATATGCCAAAAAAATAGGTGCCAAATATGTGGCTCACGGTAGTACCGGTGCCGGAAACGATCAGGTTCGTTTCGACCTGACTTTTGAAGTGTTGGCTCCGGATATCCAGATTTTGACCCCAACCCGCGATTTGCAGTTGACTCGTCAGCAGGAAATTGATTATTTGAAGGAACATGGTGTTGATGCTGATTGGTCGAAAATGGCCTATTCCATCAACAAAGGTTTGTGGGGAACCAGTATTGGCGGCAAAGAAACACTAACATCGGATCAAACATTACCCGAGTCGGCTTATCCTTCTCAATTAACCGAAAAAGAAGAGCGTGAAGTTACACTCGATTTTGTTGAAGGTGAGTTGAAAGGAGTTGATGGAAAACGTTATTTCAATACTGTTGAGGCTATTCGTGATTTGGAAGCGATAGCAGCTCCTTTTGGTATTGGCCGCGATATGCATATTGGCGATACCATTATCGGTATTAAAGGACGGGTCGGTTTTGAGGCTGCCGCTCCTATGGTCATTTTGAAGGCCCACCAGATGCTGGAAAAACACACCCTGACCAAATGGCAAATGTACTGGAAAGAACAGTTGTCGAACTGGTACGGAATGTTTCTGCACGAGTCGCTCTACCTCGACCCGGTCATGCGCGATATTGAGAAGTTTCTGGAAAATACGCAACAAACGGTTTCGGGGAAAGTGATTGTGAAATTGCGTCCTTATCAGTTTGTGCTGGTTGGTGTTGATTCTCCATACGACCTGATGAAATCTGATTTTGGTGAGTATGGCGAAATGAATAAAGCCTGGACATCAGACGATGTGAAAGGGTTTACCAAGATTTTAGGAACGTCGCTGAAAATTTATAATTCAGTAAATAAGAAATTCTAGTCCGGACTGATGAGCAAGATTAAAGTAGGAATTATTGGAGGAGCCGGTTACACGGCTGGCGAATTAATCCGGATTTTGATGTACCATCCGCAAGCTGAATTGACTTTTATTCAAAGCAGCAGTAATGCGGGAAACCCAATTTACGAAGTGCACCGTGACCTGGTGGGAGATACAGAGCTGGTTTTTGTCGCTAAGCCCGACTTTAGCCTGTGTGATGTCATCTTTCTGTGCATGGGACACGGTAAATCGAAGGAATTTGTCACCGCGAATGACATTCCTTCAACCGTGAAAATTATCGACCTTAGTCACGATTACCGCTTGAAGACCGAAGGAAATGACTTTGTGTACGGCCTGCCGGAATTGAACCGCGAAACAATTCGGCAGTCGGCACACATTGCTAACCCCGGATGTTTTGCAACCGGAATTCAGTTGACTGTGTTGCCCCTTGCGGCAGCCGGCCTGCTGACCGATGAGCTGCATGTGCATGCCATTACCGGTTCAACGGGAGCTGGGCAGGCGCCTTCGTCGACCTCGCATTTTAGCTGGCGAAATAGCAATGTCTCGGTTTACAAGGCGTTTCAGCACCAACACTTAGGCGAAATTACCCAAAGTGTGAAACAGCTTCAGCCTGGTTACGATAAAGCCATCAATTTTATTCCGGTGCGGGGCAACCATACCCGGGGCATTTTTGCTTCAACCTATACGGAATTTGCCGGAACGATTGAAGAAGCGATAAAGTTGTACGAGGACTACTATGCCGGACATCCGTTTGTGTTTGTTACCAACGAAAATCCGGATGTGAAGCAGGTGGTGAACACAAACAAAGCCATTTTGCATTTGGAAAAACATGGCAGCAAACTCATGATTCTGAGTGTGACCGATAATTTGCTGAAAGGCGCTTCGGGACAGGCAGTTCAAAACATGAACCTGCAATTTGGCTTGGATGAAAAAACCGGGCTGAACTTAAAACCGGTATCATTTTAAAGCCGATTTCGGGACGTCTGAATGAATAGACGTTTGGAACATGAAGCTTAGAGCTTTTTACCTTTTTACTTTGAATGACTATGAAACTTTTTGATGTATATCCGCTGTTCAATATCATCCCGGTAAAAGCCGAAGGAGCTTATATGTGGGATAGTGAAGGGAACAAATACCTCGATTTATACGGAGGTCATGCTGTTATTTCAGTGGGACACAGTCATCCGCATTATATCCAAAAAATTACCGATCAGCTAAACCAAATCGGGTTCTACAGTAATTCGGTTGTTATTCCGCAGCAGCAAGAGCTGGCGGATAAGTTGGGTCAACTTTCCGGGTTCGATAGTTATCAGCTGTTTTTATGCAACTCCGGAGCCGAAGCGAACGAAAACGCTTTGAAGTTGGCCTCGTTTGCCACAGGGCGGAAAAAAGTGATCAGTTTTAATAAGGGATTTCACGGGCGTACATCGGCTGTTGTTGCCATTACCGACAATCCAAAAATTGTTGCTCCGGTAAACGAAACCGAAAATGCCATCATTTTACCATTGAACGATATCGATCGGGTAGTTGAATGCCTGAAAAATGAAGATGTTGCCGCTGTCATAATTGAAGGAATTCAGGGGATTGGCGGAATTCGCGTGCCTGAGCCCGCTTTCTTGGAAGAGCTGGAACGTCGGTGTAAGAAATACGGCACGTTGTTGATCCTGGATGAAATACAGTCTGGATATGGACGAAGCGGAAAATTCTTCGCTTTTCAGTATACCAACATCAAACCCGATTTAATAACTACAGCAAAAGGCATGGGCAATGGTTTTCCGATTGGCGGTTTATTGATTCAGCCGGAGCTAAAACCATGGTATGGCATGTTGGGAACCACTTTTGGTGGCAACTATTTGGCTTGTGCCGCCGGAATTGCGGTGCTGGAAATTATGGAGAAGGAACAACTGGTTGGGAATGCTCAAAAAGTTGGCCAATATTTGATGCAAACGCTTGCCGGATTCAAACAAATTAAGGAAGTTCGTGGCCACGGACTGATGATCGGTTTGGAGTTTGAAGAACCTATCAAAGCTATTCGTCAGAAATTGCTCGAAGACGAAAAAGTGTTCACCGGTGTTTCAGGCACACACATTATTCGCTTGCTGCCACCACTGAGTTTGACAATGGAGCAAGCGAACGATTTTATTTCGAAATTTGAAAAAGTATTGAACGTGCTGTACGCGAAAGCGGAGCAGAATTAAATTATAAAGGATATGAAAGTCGGGAAAATTGCCATTATTGGCGCAGGAAATATGGGAAGTGCAATCGCAAAAGGGATTCTGACATCAGGATATCTCCCGGCCTCATCAATTTCTATTTCCGATCCGCGCGAGAAAACTTTAGAAGCGTTGAGGCAACAAGGTTTCAATGCATTTTCCGAAAATGCCGAAGCCGCGAAGGATGCCGATTTGGTGCTTTTCGCTGTAAAACCTTATCACATTGAAGGGGTAATTGCGAATTTGAAAGATGTATTGACTCCAGATAAAATAATCGTGTCTATTGTCGCTGGTGTCAGCTTGAAAGAGTTGGCATCGATGGCTGGCGCGGACAAGAAGATTCTTCGGGTGATGCCTAATACAGCCATTTCTATTCTAGAATCAATGACCTGTATTTCCGGCAACGGAAACACCAAAGATTGTATGGATTCGGTGAAGGAATTGTTCGACCAGTTAGGCCAAACAGTGATTATTACCGAAGAGTTGATGGGAGCAGCTACGGTGCTTGCTTCCTGCGGAACAGCATTTGCCCTGCGCTATGTGCGCGCTGCCATGCAAGGAGGAATCGAGATGGGTTTTGGTGCCGAAATGGCTCAGTTTATTACAGCGCAAACCGTTAAAGGCGCGGTGAAATTAATAATGGATACCGGTAACCACCCGGAACGTGAAATCGACAAAGTAACTACTCCGCGTGGTGTAACGATCACCGGAATCAACGAAATGGAACATAAAGGATTTAGCTCATCGGTTATTCAGGGGCTGATTGCGTCGTATAATAAAATGGGATAAGCCGAATCAGTATGAATTTTTGTTATAAAAAGATTACCGTAAAAGTCGGTAGTAATGTTCTAACTAAGTCTGACGGAACGTTGAATGTAGCCCGGATTTCCCATCTGGTTGATCAGATCGCTTTTTTGCACAAACATGGTGTTGAAGTAATTCTGGTATCTTCGGGTGCTGTAGCTGCCGGAAGAAGTGAGCTGAAGTTGCAAAAGAAACTGGACACGGTTTCTTCGCGGCAGCTGTGCTCAGCGGTAGGTCAGGTTTTGCTGATTAATCGCTATGCTGACTTCTTTCGCGAGCATGGTATTGTTTGCGCTCAGGTGCTGACAACCAAAGATAATTTTGCCGATCGGGATCATTATCTGAACATGAAAAACTGCATCACAACCCTTCTGGAAAACAATGTTGTCCCGGTTGTTAATGAGAATGATACCATCTCCGTGTCGGAGCTCATGTTTACCGACAATGACGAACTTTCGGGATTGATGGCCTCCATGCAAAATTCTGAAGCGCTGATTATTCTGAGTAATGTTGAAGGAATCTACGATGGTGATCCATCACTGCCTACTTCAAGCATTATTGAAGAAATTAGTCCGAAAGAGAAGGATTGGATGAAGAACGTGTCGACACAGAAATCCGGTTTTGGTCGTGGCGGAATGCTAACTAAAAGTTCAATCGCCCGTAAGGTCGCGAAAGGGGGCATAGCCGTTCATATTGCCAGCGGACTAAAAGACCACGTGCTAACTGATATTTTAAGAACCGACCGGCATGTGAAGCATACACTTTTCACGGCTGATGGCCGAAAATCGTCAAACGTAAAAAAGTGGATCGCCTACTCTGATAGTTTTGCCAAGGGCGAATTGGTGATTAACCAAGGAGCCCGAGATGCACTCTATTCCGATACGGCCTCCAGTTTACTGCTGATTGGTGTTGTAATGGTGAAGGGAATCTTCGAAAAAGGAGATATCGTAAAAATTGCTGATGAAAGTGGAAAATTAATCGGGTGGGGAAAAGCACAATTCGACTCGGAAAAAGCGCAAGCCGAAGCCGGAACGAAAAATCAGAAGCCCGTTGTTCATTACGATTATCTGTATTTGATTGAGGAATAAAAGATAAATCTGAATTTTGCTTAATAATTGGGATAAAATTCAGCTTATATGTGTTAATTTGTCGTTCATTGACTACTTTTGTAATAAGTAATTTATTAAGGCGAAGAAATAAAAGACATTATAGCTCAGAATAACTCAATATACCCTTTTCTAAATACCCCTTTTTGTTGACTTCAACAAATTCAAGAAATTCTGAGTTGTCCCCTTCCTCCCCCAGGGAAGGGGACTTTTAATTTTATAGACACAAAGATTATGGAGGTTAAAAAACAATTAGAATTGACGCTAAAAGCCAGTAGAAGCTTAAATCTGCTGACAGTCGATCAAATCAATGCGGTATTGTTGGATTTGGCAGATGCAGCTGTTGCCCACACAGACGAAGTGCTGGCCGAAAACCTAAAAGATTTGGCGCGTATGGATCCTTCGGATACCAAATATGATCGGCTAAAGCTGACCGTTGATCGGATTGCCGGAATCGCCGCTGATATTCGCAATGTTGCTTCCCTGCCTTCACCTGTTGGTCGTGTACTGAGTGAAACTGCCCGCCCAAATGGGATGCGCATCCAAAAAGTGTCGGTTGCTTTTGGTGTCATTGGTATTATCTACGAAGCGCGTCCGAACGTAACCTTCGATGTGTTTTCACTTTGCCTGAAATCGGGCAATGCCTGTGTGTTGAAAGGTGGTAGCGACGCGATCGATTCCAATACAGCCATCACAAAAGTCATTCATTCGGTGCTCGAGAAACATGGGATCGACAAAAATATTCTGGCTCTGTTACCGGCCGATCGGGAGGCAACATCACAAATCCTGAATGCCCGTGGCTTTGTAGACCTCATCATCCCACGCGGATCGCAGGGATTGATCGAGTTTGTGCGTAAAAATGCGACCATCCCCGTCATTGAAACCGGAGCTGGAATTTGCCACACTTATTTTGATGAGTTTGGCGATACTGCTAAAGGACGTGATATTGTTTTCAACTCGAAAACCCGTCGCCCAAGTGTGTGCAATTCGCTCGATTGTTTGGTGATTCATGAAAGCCGGCTGTCAGATTTGCCCGAGATATGCAGCGAACTGCCAAAATGCAAGGTGATTATATATGCCGATGAGCAAGCGCACGAAGCATTGGAGGGAAATTATCCGTCAAACCTATTGGCTTGGGCAACCGACGAATCTTTTGGGACTGAGTTTTTGGACTATAAAATGTCGGTTAAAACGGTTGCAAGTTTCGACGAAGCATTGGAACATATTGCCGAATATAGTTCGAAACATAGCGAAGCGATTGTGTCGGAAGATGCACAACGACAGGATTTATTCCGCAAGTTGGTTGATGCTTCTTCGGTGTATTGCAATGTTTCCACGGCGTTTACCGATGGCGCTCAATTTGGGCTGGGAGCTGAAATTGGTATTTCAACCCAAAAACTGCATGCCCGAGGCCCCATGGCGCTCGAAGAGCTAACCAGCTATAAATGGTTGATCGACGGTGACGGGCAAGTTCGCCCTTAAGTAGATCGAAGTCATGCCGAACCCGTTTCGGGATCTCCGAAGCAAAGAGCACAAGATCCCGTAATGAATTCAGGGTGACACAATTCAACAATTTAACAATTCAACATCTCAACGAACAATAAATATGAAACACTTCACATCCGTACACGATTTAGATAACCTGGACGAAGCGCTCAAGCTAGCATTGGAATTGAAACAGGATCCCTACAAATATCAAGATCTGGGCAAAAACAAGACGCTGTTGCTGGTCTTTTTTAACTCCAGCCTGCGTACTCGGCTGAGCACCCAGAAAGCCGGTCTTAATTTAGGAATGAATGTGATTGTATTTGATATTAATGAAGGTGGCTGGAAGTTGGAGACAGAACTCGGTGTGATTATGGATGGCGACAAGCCGGAGCATATTCGTGAGGCTGTTCCGGTGATTGGTAAGTATTGTGATATTATCGGTGTTCGTTCGTTCGCTAAATTTGAAAATAAAGAAGATGATTACGAAGAGAAGATCATCCAACAGTTTATTGATTACGCAGGTGTTCCGGTGGTGAGCATGGAGGCGGCAACCCGCCATCCGTTGCAGTCGTTTGCCGACCACCTCACTATTGAAGAGCATAAAACAAAAGCGCGCCCGAAAGTTGTTATGACCTGGGCGCCACACCCGAGAGCGTTGCCTCAGGCTGTGCCAAACTCGTTTGTTGAGTGGATGCGCGAAACCGATTACGAACTGGTAGTGACTCATCCCGAAGGGTACGAGCTGGCGCCCGAATTTATGGGCGACCTGAAGCCGGAATACGACCAAATGAAGGCCTTTGAAGGTGCTGACTTCATCTACGCGAAAAACTGGGCGGCTTATAACGATTATGGCAAAATTCTGTCGAAAAATCGGGATTGGACCGTTAGCGACCGTCAGATGGCGGTAACAAACAACGCGAAGTTTATGCACTGTTTGCCTGTTCGCCGCAATATGATTGTGAGCGACTCGGTGATCGATGGTCCAAACTCGATTGTGGTTGAAGAAGCCGGAAATCGACTCTTCTCAGCTCAAGCCGTGCTGAAGATGCTGTTGGATCAAATGAAATAAAGAAGATCGTCACTAAGTTGTCATTCATTAGTCAAGTGTCGTTACAACGATGAACTGAATGACTATTGGTGACTATGAATGACATTCCAAAAAGAGGATATGACAAAGCAAAAGCTCACACTCGTAAAAGTTGGCGGTAAGGTAGTTGAGGAGAAAGATTCTTTGGCTGATTTGCTGGCCCGTTTTTCGAAGCTGGAAGGATTAAAAGTACTGGTTCACGGAGGTGGCCGTTCGGCAACAGCTTTGGCTGAGCGCCTTGGTATTGAAACGAAAATGGTGGAAGGCCGACGCATTACTGATTTGGATATGCTGGAAGTGGTGACCATGGTGTACGGAGGCTTGGTGAATAAGAACATTGTAGCACAGCTACAGGCCTTGGGGATGAATGCCATTGGGATCACCGGAGCCGACCTGAACTACATGCAAGCGGTAAAACGTCCGGTGAAAACCATCGATTACGGCTATGTAGGAGATATTGTCGCGGTGCAGGTAGAAGAGCTGAACTTGCTGTTGGAGAAGAACGTGATTCCGGTTTTGGCACCTTTATCACACGACAAGCAAGGCAGCATGCTGAATGTGAATGCCGATACCATTGCCGCTGAGGCAGCCGTTGCTTTTGCAAAGTATTTCGATGTGGAGCTGGTGTTCTGCTTCGAGAAACCGGGAGTGCTGGAGGATTCGGAAGACGATCATTCGGTGATCGGTTCGTTGAATCATGCCCAGTTTAAAGCTTTGCAGGAAAGCGGCGCTATTCATGCCGGAATGATCCCCAAGCTGGATAACAGCTTCGATGCCATTAAACGAGGGGTCTCCAAAATCCGAATCACGAATATCCCCGGTTTGCAAACCGGTGGTACATCTTTATTGCCTGAGTAAATATTGATTTTAGATACAATCAGAAGAAGCTCCGTCCTTAACGTTAAGGACGGAGCTTCTTTCTTTTTAAATAGTCAAGATTGGGATTTGTTCGTGCTTTAACCACGATCCAAACGAACCGCGAGCCGGATATTGCCGTAAATATCAATGATAACCTTAAAAGGAAATGATTAGATATGGTTGCAGTTTTAAACTTGATGGTTTTTTGGGGAATTTTCTTTCTGTTGCCGGAGTTGTTCGTTCAGGGAGATCAGTATGAGTTGAAGCGAAAACAGATGGTAAAGCAACAGATTGAAGCTCGGGGAGTAAGTGATCAGTTGGTTTTGGACGCGATGCGGAGCGTGCCTCGACATCTGTTTGTCGCTGCTGGATATGAGGATTTTGCCTACCTGGATCGACCCTTGCCCATTGGGTACGGACAAACCATTTCGCAACCTTATATTGTGGCTTATATGACTGAACTGATCCGGCCTGAACCTTCGTTTAAAGTGCTCGAAATTGGAACCGGCTCAGGGTATCAGGCAGCGGTGCTGGCCGGAATTGTCGATAAAGTTTATACCATTGAGCTTGTTGATGCACTGGCTAAACAAGCCACCGGACTGCTAGAAAAGTTGAATTATAACAACGTTCAGGTAAAAAGCGGTGACGGGTATGTCGGCTGGATTGAGCATGCGCCTTACGATGCGATTATCGTTACCGCTGCAGCCGATTCGGTTCCACCGCCTTTGCTGGAACAGCTGAAAATTGGCGGGCGAATGGTTATTCCGGTGAAAGGCGGGCACGATTACCAATATTTACAGCTACTAGAAAAAAAAGAAAACCGTGTTGTGTCCCGAAATGTGATTCCGGTGCGTTTCGTCCCTTTTATCCATAAAGATTAATGGCGGGTTTTTGAACGAGGCTATCTTATTTCTGATCCGGAAATGTTGTCAACGGAAAGCTGATATAATCGTAATTCGTTCGGGTCGTTAGAAATATGTACGCTTGTCTTCCAAGTCATCCCCAGTTTTTCGAGAAGTCGTTGGGAGGAGATGTTTTCGTGAGTAGTTATGGCATATAATTCCGTAAACAGAAAGTCCTCGAAGGCTGCCTGTTTGATTCGGCTGGCGGCTTCAAAGGCATAACCCATCCGTTCGTATTGTTCCAGAAGAGCATAGCCAATGTCGATACCTTCCAGACCTTCGCGGTCGTACAGTCCGCAGCTTCCCATTTTAGCTCCGTCGGTTTTTCGGATGATGGTGTAGTTGCTGAACCCCAGCCGTTCCAATTGGGGCAGCATTTTCTGCCGAATATAAATTAGGGCATCCTTTTCGGTTTGAAGACCTCTCGAACCGATATTGGAGAGCCATTTTTCCGAGGTCATTAGCTCGAAAATAAACCCGGCATCCTCTTTGGTGGTTGGCCGGATTAGTAAGCGCTTCGTTTCGAAAAATTTGTGCCTTTTCATGCTCTGTTTCAGCCTCTTTTGTAGTAGAGCACCAGGGTGCCACTTTCGCGAAACAGTCGTGCGTCGGTAATTTGCAGGTTCAGCTCCTTATTGATGCCTTCAAAAATAGTTTTGCCGCTACCTAATATTACGGGGTCGATCATAATCTCATATTCATCGATCAAATCGGCTTCTGCCAATTGCTTCAAAAGGCTGCCACTCCCCATTAGGGTGATATTTTCACCTTCCGTTTCCTTAATTTTTTTGATTTGGCTAACAATATCATCGCTAAGAATCGAAGTATTGTTCCACTCGGTTTGTTTGAGCGTATTGCTGCAAACCAGCTTCTCTGTTTGGTTCAATCGCAAAGCGACTGCCGGGAACAACTCGTAGGCCATTGGGCCCACCCAGAAGTTGCGAATCAGCTCGTAAGTACGACGGCCAAAAAGCAGCGTTTTTCCTTCCTGTAATTTGGTTTGGGCAAATTCAATTTCTTCGGAACCGTTGCTGTGCCAGTCGATATTGCCGTCGGCTCCCTGGTAATAGCCATTGAGGCTGGTAAATATGAAAGCGGTTATTTTACGCATGAATTTCTATTTTCAACTTTTAGCGGCAGCAAAGATAGAGAACTTTTACTGTTTTTTCCCGTGTCGCGACTCTCAGCCGAGCTTCAGACAACCCAGTTCATTTATTATTCTGTGAGGTATTTTCGGATGGATGTCTTTTCGTGGGGGATTTTGAACAACCCAAACAGGCAGCATGGTTGTCAAGTCGTTTTTCGTTGTTCAAAACCAATAGTCGGCCTCGGTGCGGTTATTCGGGTTTTCTACGAGATCGGCTTGTAGTCGATTTGAACCGGAATGATTTGTACTTTGGAATATTTATTTTCCAGAGTGCAAATCATGCCGGAACAAATTCACCCAAGTGTTATTTGGTTTTTATTTCGTAGAGGTCGGTTCTTCGGTCTCTTAGAGTTCGCACGCTTCCCAGTTGGTTTAGTTCGCGAAGCATATCGATATCCACATCGGCGATCAGAATCATCTCGGTGTTAGGTGTTGATTCAGCTTTGATTCCGTTTGCAGGGAACGAGAAATCGCAAGGGGTAAACACCATGGATTGGCCGTACTGAATGTCCATATTGTGTACTTTGGGCAGGTTGCCCACCGACCCGGTAATGGCTACATAGCATTCGTTTTCGATGGCTCTTGCCTGTGCGCAATGTCGTACTCTGGAGTAACCGTTCTGCGTATCAGTCAGGTAGGGCACAAATAAAATGTCCATGCCATCGAGTGCGAGCAGGCGACTAAGTTCCGGGAATTCAACATCATAGCAGATTAATATACCGATTTTACCACAGTCAGTGTCGAATGTTTTCAGTGTTGAGCCGCCTTGCAGTCCCCATACTTTGGCCTCATCCGGAGTCACGTGCAGTTTTTCGAAGCGTTCAACCCCGCCATCGCGTTTACACAGATATCCCACATTGTAAAGTTTGCCATCGACGAGTTCCGGCATACTTCCGGTGATGATGTTAATGTTATACGAGATCGCCAACTCGGCAAAACGCTGAACCAGTGGTTCGGTAAATGAGGCTAGCTCCCGAATCGCGTCAGCTTCACCCAAATGGTTGTTCTCAGCCATCAATGGAGCGTTGAAGAACTCCGGAAACAGAGCGAAGTCGGAGCGGTACCCCGAAACTGCATCGACAAAAAACTCGGCTTGCTGCATCAGTTCTTCAACATCTTTGTAGAGGCGCATTTGCCATTGAACCAATCCGAGTCGGACTACTTTCTTGATTGTTGTCGCTTTGTTGCTTGGCTTTTCGTAGTAAATGTTGTCCCACTCAAGCAACACTGCATAATCGTTCGACTCTTCATCCCCAACCAAATAATTTTTAAGAATACGAGCCGGATGAAAATCATTCGACATCTGGAAGTCCAGAACCGGATCGTGAATCTCTTTGCGACGTACCTTATCGATGTATTGTTTCGGCGTCATTTCGCTCGAATACTTATGGAAGTTGGGGATCCTGCCGCCAAAAGCAATTCCTTTTAGATTTAAGCGTTCGCACAATTCTTTTCGATAGTCGTACAGGCGACGCCCCAATCGTAGTCCCCGGAAACGTGGCTTGATGAAGATATCGATGCCATAGAGCATATCTCCGGCCTGGGTGTGGGTGTTGAAGGAGTGATTGTTCGTGATTTGACGATAGGTGTGTCCGTTTTCGAAATTATTGTAATCGACGATAATGGACAGGGCACAACCGGCAAAATGACCATTCACTTTTATGGCTACCTGGCCTTCGGGAAACTTCCTGATTAAGGTCTCAACCTGCTCCATTTCCCAGTATGAGTTCTCTATTTTTGCATAGGCCTCAATCATTGCTTGTTTCAAATCTTCATAGTCGTCCAGACTAAGAAATACTAATTCAATATTTTCAATTTCTTCCATAATTTATACTTGTATTGTGCGTGAAAATCAGAGTGGTAATTCGGGGCCTAAATTAGCAGAATTTTCACTGTTGGTTCTTTAATAACCGGCTTTTTTGTCTTGTTTTATAATTTTATCGACCCACGAGTAGCCGGTATTTTTGTTGACGAATTTCAAGAGATATATCCCATTTGGAAGACTTGCCAATTGGAGGTCTATTTCAGAGTTTTGCGGAACAAATAATTGGGTTAACTCGCCTTTTGTGTTGAGTAGCTGGAGTTGATAGTCGCTCAGGTTTTGACCACTAACATGAAGCATTTGGCTGAAGGGATTAGGGTATATGAGAACCTCATTCTTCGGATTGTCTAGTGAATCGGCACTTGATGTGCTAAACGGAGTGCTTATGGTTAGCCGGTATAGATTTCGGCCAATATCAAAAAAACTCCAATATTCGTCGGTTAGGTAAAGGGTTGAATTGTTGGCAAAGCAGATGGATTCTTTTTGGGTGCTGGAGCTCAGATCGTAGGTTTTGTAATCGCCAGAGAAAAAGTCATCTCCGGTGAAGTTATAGAAAACCCAAACCTGGTCGTGCGAAAGCAACGCCACTTGTTTGCCATTTGGGCTAATGTCGGCTGCTGTAATCCAGTAGCTGTAAATTGATGTTTCTTCGAGATCAGAACCACCACTGGCAAAACTGCCAATTTTCTCCGCCACATAGTCGCCCGGCTCATCGGGGATACGATAGAGATTGGTTCGAACAGGTAAGCTACGGTTTTTCGAAAAAAGATACAGGTAGTGGTTGAACCAGATCATCGCTTCACAGTCGAAATCCAACTGGTCGTCAGCCGGCGGAAATTCGGTTTGATCGGGGTATTTGAAGGTTATTGTCTGCGCGTCGACGCTTTGTGTTTCAGTGTTAACCGGGCTGGGAATCTTGTAAATCCGCAGATTCTGACGCTTGTTTTCATTGTTCCCAATATCGCCGATATAGAAGTTTCCGCTGGCATCCTGAGTCAATTCCTCCCAGTCTTCATTAATGGCTCCGTTAACCAGAACTGATCGAACCAGATTGCCAAGCGTGTCGCATAAATACAGCATGTTTTGGCCACTGCTATCGTTGATAGTCCAGATTTCATTATTGCCGGTGAGTTCCACTCCGGATGTTTCGGCAACCACTTCCGGAAGGCGGCACAGGGTTTTCAATCCGGTTGAATAGCAGGAAACGCTAAGTCCAAACGCCTGGGTGCAGATCAAAATAAGAGTGCATAGTCGGGTTTGCATGAACGTTATTTTTTCAATTGATAACAAAAGGTATAACATCCAACGGAAAAATAGGTTACAGAAGTCGCACTTTTTTGAGAAGAGCTATTTTAGGACGCGACAGTAAATGCCAAAAAAAAGCCACCCGAATTCGGATGGCTTTTGCTCACTATGCAGGTAAGTTTTATTCCAAATACGTGTAACCGTATAGTCCGGAACGATAGTTCGAAAGAAATTCTTTTCCTTCTTCTGCCGTTATTTTTCCCGATTTTACAGATGTAGTCACCCAGGTTTCAACCATCCGCACCATCTTTTTCGGATTGTACTGAACGTAATCAAGTACTTCGGCTACTGTTTCTCCGTCAATGACCTGATCGATATGGTAGGTCTTGTCATCAACCGATACGTGAACAGCATTGGTGTCGCCAAATAAGTTGTGCAGGTCGCCCAATATTTCCTGGTAGGCTCCAACAAGGAATGCACCAATATAATACGGCTCGCGGGCTTTTAACGAGTGAACCGGCAAGTTGGACGAAATATTCTGAGTTGAAATAAAGTTATCAATCTTACCGTCCGAGTCGCAAGTAATATCTTGCAGGGTTGCCGAACGATCCGGTTTTTCATCCAATCGGTGGATGGGCATTATCGGAAAAATCTGATCTATCGCCCAACTGTCCGGAAGTGACTGGAATAGGGAGAAGTTGCAGAAATATTTGTCCGACAATAATTTCGAAAGACTTCCAAGTTCTTCCGGATAATGGCGCATTTTGCTCACCATTTTATTGATTTCGCGAGCAACTGACCAGAATAGACGCTCGATTTGCGCACGTGTTTTAAGATCCAGCAATCCAAGGCTGAAACGATCCAGCGCTTCCTCCCTGATTTGTTGGGCATCGTGCCAGGCTTCGAGCATTCGTGGTTGATTCAGATTGTCCCACAGAGCGTACAGTTCTTTTACCAGTTCGTGATCATTCTCCTGAACTTCAACGTCATCGTCCCAACTGGGAAGAGATGCTGATTCAAGTACTTCGAAAATCAATACGGAATGGTGAGCTGTAAGTGAGCGACCTGATTCGGTAATAATGTTCGGGTGCGGTATGCCGTTTTTATTACTGGCATCAACCACGGCCGAAATAGCGTCGTTTACGTATTCCTGAATACTGTAGTTTACGCTGCTTTCGCGGTTTGCCGAACGGGTTCCGTCATAATCAACACCCAATCCGCCGCCAATGTCAACAAATTCGACACTAAAGCCCAGTTTAGCCAGTTGAACGTAAAATTGGGAGGCTTCGCGCAATGCGATTTTGATTCGACGAATTTTGTTAACCTGGCTTCCAATATGGAAATGAACCAATTTTAAACAGTCCTTCAGATTGTGGCTTTCCAGGTAGTCCAGTGCTTCCAGAATTTCGCTGGAGGTCAGGCCAAATTTGCTCCCGTCTCCACCCGAACTTTCCCATTTGCCGCTTCCGCTACTGGCCAGCTTGATTCGAATACCGAGGTTTGGTTTTATTTTTAGTCGTTTGGCGATTTTAGCGATCAGTTTTAGCTCGTTCAGTTTTTCAACGACGATAAAAATTCGACGTCCCATTTTTTGAGCCAAAAGAGCCAGTTCGACATAGTCTTCATCTTTGTATCCATTGCAAATAATCAGCGAGTCGCTATCGGTGTTGATGGCGATTACAGCATGCAATTCAGGTTTCGACCCAGCTTCCAGACCAATATTGAATTTTTGGCCATGGCTAACGATTTCTTCAACCACCGGGCGCATTTGATTCACCTTGATGGGGTAGATCAGGTAACTGTTAGCCTGATAGTCGTACTCTTTGGCTGCAACTTTGAAACAGCTGGTCATCTTTTCAATCCGGCTGTCCAGAATATCGGGAAACCGAACTAATAGTGGCAGTGCAACATCTCGCACTTGCAATTCATCTACTAATTCTTTTAAATCAACTTGAGGGCCACCTTTTTGGGGTGTGACTACCACATTCCCACGATCGTTTACAGAAAAATAGTTGATTCCCCAACCATTAATATTGTAGAGTTCTTCGGTATCCTCAATGCGCCATTTTCTCATTCTGTTCTTGTCAAAAATTTGTCAATAGGGTTATTTTAAAGCGTGCCAAAGATAAATTTTTTAGAGAGTTATCTTCGCATTCAACGGATTGAATTTAAGCAAAATCAATGATTCTGTTTATTTTTAACCTTAATTCCGAAAGAAACACGACCGAAATCCTTACGAATCGTCGGTATTCCTATTTTCAACCGATGATTTAATTGAAAAACCTTAGTATACAATCAGATGTTGAAAATTAACAATAATTTTAGGTCCTGGATGTAATGATAGGGCTTGTACGAATACCCATTCACAAAATCACCTGTTAGCGTTTATATCGAATTTAAATATAAATCTTTACCCATGAAATTTACACATCTTACAATTCTGGCTTTGTTCATCCTTTCTGTTCAGTTTTCGGGGATAGCTCAAATGAGAACAACAATCCCACTGAATGAAAAGGTCGTTAGTGGAGTGCTGCCGAACCACATGCACTACTACATTTTAAAGAATGAGTTTCCGAAAGATCGGGTTAGTTTTTATTTTGCACAAAATGTTGGTTCAATTCTGGAGGATGACAGCCAAAAAGGGCTCGCTCACTTTCTCGAACACATGGCTTTTAACGGAACGGAGCATTTTGCCGGGAAAGGATTTCTGAATTTGCTTCAGAAACACGGTGTTCGTTTCGGCGCCGATATTAATGCCTATACCGGCTACGACGAAACCGTGTATAACATCAGTAATGTGCCAACTGCCGGAGAATGGCTGCTCGACTCCTGTTTGTTCGTCTTGCACGACTGGTCGGGTGGTTTGTTGCTTCAGGATGACGAGATTGATGCTGAACGTGGTGTAATCCGCGAGGAGTGGCGTACCCGAAGAACTTCGGGCTTGCGACTTTATGAACAGACCTCGCAGGTGCTTTTCAAGGGCTCGAAGTATGCAGACCGAATGCCAATTGGCGATATCAATATCGTGAATAATTTCGAATATAAGGAGTTGCGCGATTATTATAATAAGTGGTATCGTCCCGATTTGCAGGCAGTTGTGATTGTTGGTGATGTGGATCCGGTGGCGATGGAGCAAAAGGTGAAATCTATTTTTTCCGGTATCGGGTTGAATGAAGACAGAGCCGAAAGGGCTTACGAGCGTATTCCGGATCACGATGATACATACTACTGTCTGGCTACAGATAAGGAGGCCAAGTACGTCAATATTTCCTATCAGGAAATTTCTGATAACCCAATAGTAAAGGATGAAAAGGAACTGAGGGATGAACGGATCAGTTCGTTGATATTTTCCATGTTCAATAGTCGGCTGGATGAGTATATTCAAAATAATGAAACCGATGTTTTGGCAGCTCAGGCTGGCTTTAATTCAGTGACACGTTTGCAGCGCTCCTTCAACCTGATTGTTATTCCCAAGCCGGAAAAGGAAATTGACGCTTACCGCGAAGTTTACTCTGAATGGGAAAGAGCCACCCGGTTTGGATTCACGGAACCGGAGTTGGAACGGGCAAAGGATAACACATTGAGCCGGTACAAGAATTATGTGGCCAATCAGGATAAAGTTGAAAATGACAAATGGGCAAGAGGCCTGTATAATTATTTCCTGAAAGCGGAGCCATTCCTCGCTCCGGAAGTGGAATTGGCCGTGCAGCAAGAAATGCTCGAAACAATTAGCCTTCAGGATGTAAACCGGGCTGTTGCGGCAATTTCAACTGGACGGAATAAAATTCTGACCCTCACAGGTCCGGATGCGCCAGAAAATACGTATCCAGCGTTGGCCGATTTTGAATCGGTGATGACAGCGGTACAGACAAGCGAGTTGGAAGCTTACCAGGAAGAAGATACCAGTACTCCTTTAGTAACCGATGAATTGGCGCCTGCAGCTGTGAAAGAAACTTTTTTGGTTCCGGGTTTAGTTGACGCAAAAGGATATGTTTTGCAAAACGGTGCCCGGGTGGTGATTTATCCGACCGATTTAGCGAAAGATGAAATTTTATTTTCGGCAGTGAGCTTTGGAGGATCGTCGCTGGTTGATGAGGCTGATTTAGCCTCAGCCGATTTTGCGGTGAATGTTGTCGAAAATTCCGGATTAGGTGAATTTAAAGCGACTGATTTGTCGAAGAAACTGAGCGGGAAAATTGTTGGTGTCACTCCGTTTATTGGCGATAATACCGAGGGTTTTAGCGGGTCCAGTAATATCCGCGATTTCAGTTCTTTATTGCAGTTAACTTACTTGTATTTTACAAGTCCTCGTTTCGAAGAAACAGCTTACCAGAAATTACGCGATCAGTATGAAGCGTATTTGAAAAATGCTGCCGCCGATAATCAAAAAGCAATGCGCGATACGATTACCCGCGTTTCCAGCAATTATAGTCCTCGTGCACTGGTTTTAAATCAAGCGTTTGTCGATGCTGTTAGTTTTAACCAGATCCGCGAGGTGTTCACCGATCGTTTTCAAAATGCAGGCGACTTTACCTTTGTTTTTGTTGGCAACGTGAGCGAAGAAATGATGCCCGAAATTCAGACCTATATCGGAAACATTCCGGGAACAAGTGAGACGGAAGTGGTTGTCGATCACAAACTTTATCCTTCCAAAGGCAAAACCGAACGAACTGTTTTGCGTTCGATGGATACTCCTAAAACAACGGTTTATCTGAACCTTTCGGGTAAATTGGCCAAGCAGAACGAAACGAAGTTGAGCTTGTATTTCCTGTCACAACTGTTATCAAAAAAGTATTTGGATACTATTCGCGAAGATGAGGGTGGAAGTTACGGCGTTGGAGTTCGCTCGAGTTTTAACGAAATTCCGGAAGAACGTTATGCGATTCAGATTAGTTTTGATACCGATCCCGAAAAGTATGATCGGTTGATGGAGATTGTTTATAATCAGATTGATGAGTTGAAAAACGGAACCGTTGATTTGGTGGATTTCGACGAAGTCAAATCATCGATATTGAATATGCGCGAACAAAGCGTGAAAACCAATAAATTTTGGATGAATGATATTGTCGATTATTTGCAGACAGGTGATGTGATCTATGGCGACGACGAATATAAAGCGTTGGTAGATGGGATTACTCCCGAATCTGTGGTTGAGTTCGCCAGACAGATTCTGGCTAGTCCGGACACCGTAGAAGTAATTATGAGCCCTGCGGAAACTGCTGCGAATTAGCTCGGTAAAAGTTTGAAAAATGCAAGAGGCCGTCTCAATCGTAATTTGAGACGGCCTCTTTGTGTGAATAAGGAATTGTACTTATGCTACGGCAACGAAGTATTTCTTTTTAAACCAAAGAGCCAGGTTGACCAGTGAGATAAGAACCGGCACTTCAACCAGTGGACCAATCACAGCAGCAAAAGCTTCGCCCGAATTGATGCCGAATACAGCAATGGCGACCGCAATGGCCAGTTCAAAATTATTCGAGGCAGCGGTAAACGAAATGGTGGTTGTTTTTTCGTAGTCGGCGCCCGATTTTTTCCCCATAAAAAAGGAAATAACGAACATGAGCACAAAATAGATCACCAGCGGAATGGCGATTCGAATCACATCCATCGGAATTTTAACAATGTATTCGCCTTTAAACGAGAACATCACGAAAATGGTGAATAGCAACGCGATTAATGTAATCGGGCTGATTCTCGGGATAAACTTTTCCTGATACCATTGTTCACCTTTCAAGCGGGTAAGGCTGAAGCGGGTGAGGAAACCGGCTGCAAAAGGAATTCCCAGATAAATGAGGACGGATTCGGCAATCTGTCCGATGGTAATATCAACCTGGAATGTCTGCAGTCCAATCAGGTCGGGTAGAATTCCGAGAAACACCCAGGCGTACACCGAGAAAAACAAGATCTGGAAAATGGAGTTGAAAGCGACTAGCCCAGCCGCATATTCGCGGTTTCCACCAGCCAGATCGTTCCATACAATTACCATGGCAATGCAGCGCGCCAAACCGATCAGAATCACTCCGGCCATATATTCCGGATAATCCTGCAGAAAGAGCACGGCAAGCACAAACATGAGAAGTGGGCCAATCAGCCAGTTTTGAATCAGTGAGATTCCCAGCAACTTTACGTTACGAAAAACCCGTCCGAGTTCCTCATATTTCACTTTGGCTAGTGGCGGATACATCATCAGGATAAGTCCGATAGCCAGCGGGATATTGGTCGATCCGCTTTGGAATTGGCTCCAGAATTGATTGATTTCGGGAGACAAGTATCCAATAAACACGCCGGCCAGCATGGTAGCCAGAATCCAGAATGTTAGGTAGCGATCGAGAAACGATAGGCGCTTATTTGAGCTCATTTTTGATGTTTTTCAGGTAGAAATCGTAAAATCCGGCTTTGATTTCGTCGCGAACCCGGAGGAATTCACTCCAGATAAACTCGTCGGTTCCAACGGCGTGTGATGGATCGTCGAAGCCAATGTGCAGTCGGTGTTTTACTTTGCCGAGAAACGCCGGGCAAGCTTCGTTGGCGCCTCCACAAACGGTGATTACATAGTCCCATTCATCATTCAAATAGGTTTGAACGGAGTCGGAGGTGTGGTGACTGATGTCGATCCCAATTTCTTTCATCGCTTGTACTGCTTTGGCATTCAGTTTGCCTGAAGCTTCTGTTCCGGCAGAACAAACGGTAATGTTCGAATCGAATGATTGAAGAAAACCATGGGCCATTTGGCTGCGGCAACTATTGCCGGTGCAAAGAATTAATACCTTCATTTAACTTTTTTTTAGATTGATTTGTATTCAGAGAATAAAGATGATGAGACGAGCAGTTGATTAGCTTTTGCAGCTTTGATTGTCGGGCAACTCAACAGAGTCCAGAAAACTGCCGAGAAGTTGCTTTAGCTCTTTTATTCGACTTTGATTCAGGCAGTAGTTGACTTTCACTCCGTCGATTGACCCCTTTATCAGTCCCATGTTTTTTAATTCAGTCAGGTGCTGATTCACGGTGGTCCGACTAAGTGGCAGTTCGTTTGAGATATCTCCGGAGATACACATTTTCGAGGCAGCCAAGTATTGTAAAATAGCTAAACGGGCCGGATGCGCCAGTGCCTTAAAGTAGCCTGCTGCTAGTTGCAGCTCCTCGTCAAATAATTCAACTTTTGCTGATGTCATCTTGTAATTGTTTAATGACGCAAATATACGTCAAATATTAATACAACGTAAAAATACGTCATTAAATTTCGATTAAATGACGTATTTCGTTTGTATTGAGTGTTTTTGTTACTCGTTATAGAACAAGGCAGCGTATTCTTTGTAGGCTGTTACCCAGGGTTTCATAACCTGAGGGGTGAAGTTGTTTCCGAAGCCAAATGCCAGTGTGTCGATAAATACAGCACCGATTGTATCTAACGCATCGGGTTGAATGTTGTAATAGTTGAGTTTGGCCTCAAGCTGTTTGATTTCCGGAAGTGCCGTTTTGGTGTCTTCTATTGAGTTGCTGGCAACTTCCACAATTCGCGAGAATTCAATTCCGTGATTGGCTTTGTCATCGGCGAAAAGTTGATCAAGTTCTGAATCGAGATCGGCAATTCGGTTGTAGAAATATTTTGCCAATCGAGGCAGGTTGCCTTTAATTTGAGGATATGATTTTTTGATAAGTTGAATGTCTGCCTCTGTCATGTGGATGATTTTTTTGATTTCCTTCGAATTTAACGACAAAATAGAAGTCAGAAGGGCTGAAAAAAGAAAATGTCAGTAATTGGTTGTTAAAATTAACAAATAGATATTTTGGGGCTCTTATATTAGTGTGTTTGGCGCGGTGTTGCTTGATGTTGGATCAAATTGACGGGTGTAATTGCGAAAGATTGATGAAAATGAGAAACGAACTTTGCAATCACGTTTTAATGACTATTTTTGCGCCATTAATTTATCAACTAACAAGTTAACAGATGCAAAATTCTAAGTTAGGCAATCCGGCTGTCGTAGGGCTGGGTGGCTTCGGTTTGACAACACTTTTACTGCAGTTCCATAATTTGGGATGGGTTGGTCTTGGACCAATTTTGGCAATGGGGATTATTTTTGGAGGTACTGCGCAATTGGTCGCTGGATTTCTGGAGCACAAAATGGGAAATAATTTTGGCTTTGCGGCTTTCACTGCCTATGGCTCATTCTGGATCGGTCTGGGGATTATCTGGATTTTGAACCACTTGCAGGTTTATCCGTCTTCGCACAGCGATGTTGGTTTCTTTTTGGTTGCCTGGACACTGATCACCGTTATTTTCTGGGTTGGCTCTTTCTTTATCCATACGGCTATGTTTGTGACTTTTGCGTCATTGTTGGCTGGCTTCGTGTTACTTGATTTGGCACATTTTGGATTCGAGACATTGAATACAGCGGCGGCTATCGTTTTGATTGTTTGTGCATTGGCGGCTTGGTATATGATGGCTGCGATCATTCTAAACGATTTGGCGGGAAGAGAAGTTTTAAAAGTAGGAAAGCCTCTGATTGCTAATAAATAGAAGTGTCGGCATTCAATTTTTTATGTGCCGACAAGTTCCGGGATCGCTGCCGTTGTTTTATTCAATTTCGGGCGTTGATTCATTTTGTTACTAATAGGTTTATGAGGTCAGAAAATGAAATATCAGTTTTAGCCTATTCGAATTGCATTGTATAGGGGTGATTTTGGAGTAAGAGTAGAAAGCTCTGCTGGTATTCGTAAGTTCGCGAAAATTGGCAGAGCTTTCTGTTTAAATCAGCACCGTTGTTGTTTTATGCATTCGGGTGTAAACTTTATATTTAAAGTAACGGTTATTTAATCGTTCGGGTGGTAGGATGCCGTTTGGGTGTATTACTTTCGCGAACATTGTTACATTTGTTACTCTAATTTAATCAAATGGAAGCCTATATTGAGTTGTTACGGTCGATGATTCAGACTCCTTCTTTTAGTCGGGAGGAGGGTCCTGTCGCTTTGCTTGTCCGAAATTTTCTTACCTCAAAACGCATTGCTTTTCACGAAAAAGGATGGAATACCTGGGCTCGGAATAAATTCTGGGACGACAAAAAACCGGTCATTCTGTTGAACTCGCACATCGATACCGTAAAGCCGGTAAAGAATTGGACTAAAGATCCGTTCTCGGCAGAGGTGGATGGGGATGTTTTGATTGGTCTTGGCAGTAATGATGCAGGAGCGTCGTTGGTAACTCTGATGGCCGTTTTTGTGCATTTTTATCAGGAGGAAAATCTACCCTATAATTTAATTTTTGCCGCTTCAGCAGAAGAGGAAATTTCCGGAAACGGAGGAATGGTGAGTTTGGTGGAGGAGTTTGGCGATGTTAAATTGGCGATTGTTGGCGAGCCCACCCAAATGCAAATGGCTATCGCAGAAAAGGGACTCATGGTGTTGGATTGTACCGCCCACGGCAGGGCAGGGCATGCAGCCCGAAATGAAGGTGAGAATGCATTGTATAAGGCTGTTGACGACATCAATATTTTACGCCAATACAAGTTTGAAAAGGTGTCTGATGTTTTGGGTGAGGTGAAGTTGTCGGTTACTCAGATCAATGCCGGTTATCAGCATAATGTTGTGCCCGATAACTGTACTTTTGTGGTTGATGTTCGCACGAATGAGTTCTACTCCAATCAGGAGGCCTGTGATGAAATTCAGGGGTTGATTCAGTCTGAAGTCGTTGCTCGTTCTTTTAAATTGAATTCATCCGGAATACCCGTCACTCATCCGATTGTTCAGCGTGGAATTGCGTTGGGCTTGAGTTATTATGGTTCGCCAACGACTTCCGATCAAGCTGTTATGCCTTTCCCGTCAATAAAAATAGGTCCGGGCGACAGCGCTCGTTCGCATACTGCTGATGAGTACATTTTGGTCTCGGAGATTGAAAATGGCTTCGAAGTTTATTGCTCCTTGCTGGAGAAGCTGGAGATCTGATATCGGTTTAGCTTATGGAAAGGATGAAGTATTTAAGTTGCGTCTGTTTATTTCCGCTGGGTATTCAGCGTGGCTTAGAAAAGAAGCATATCCAGTGTCTATATTTTTCCGGCTGTTTTAGAAGAAGGCTCTCACTTGTGAGTTTTATTTCTGGTTGATCGGCGTATTTTTACAAGGAAAGAATGAAGTGGGGGTGATTTTTGATTCAGTTCGTAATGATTCGGAGATAAACTCAAATAGAAAAAAAGGATGTTAACCAACATTGGTCAACATCCTTTTTTTTATTTGGTATTTAAGCTTTCGTAGCTCTGTTGATGTGATGCAGGAAGGGCCTGCCACTGGCAGGCCCTTGAGAAAGCTACAGACTTAAAGGCTGAAGAAATTATTAATTGTAGGCACTTTCTCCATGCTCGTAGATATCCAAACCTTCTTCTTCGATGCGTTTTGTAACTCGCAGGATTCCAGCTTTCTTCAAAATGAAGAACAGAATTAATCCAAGGCCGAAAGCCCATCCGAAGTATGCCAGGACACCAATTGCTTGAATTCCCAGGGCGCCAGCTCCGTGACCGTAGAATAAACCTTCAGAAGTAGAGAAAACTCCAACTAAAAGCGTACCAACGGCACCACAAACACCGTGTACAGAAACTGCACCAACAGGGTCGTCAATTTTCAATATTTTATCAAAGAATTCAACTGCAAATGGCAGGATGAAACCGGCAATAATACCAATGAATAAGGCACCAACTGGGTTAACCGCGTCGCAACCTGCAGTGATGGCTACCAAACCGGCCAACGCTCCGTTCAATGTTAACGACAGGGTAGGACGTTTGTAGCGGAACCAGGCAACAATCATGGCAGTTACAGCTCCGGCTGCAGCAGCCAGGTTGGTTGTAACAGCGATGTGACCAATAGCAACAGCATTTTCAGTACCGGCAGCAGCTAATTGAGATCCGGGGTTGAATCCGAACCATCCGAACCACAGGATGAAAACACCTAAAGCACCCAAGGCCAGGTTGTGACCAGGAATAGCGTTCGGAGTACCATCTTTTTTGTATTTACCCAAACGAGGTCCAATGATCGAGGCACCGGCTAAACCAACCCATCCACCAACGGAGTGTACAATAGATGATCCGGCGAAGTCGTGGAAACCAAGTTCACTTAACCAACCACCACCCCAGGTCCAGTGACCTGAAATTGGGTAAACAAATACAGTAATTACAATTGAGAAAATCAAGTAAGAGATGAACTCTGTACGTTCTGCCATTGCTCCGGAAACAATCGTTGCTGCAGTCGCGGCAAATACTGTTTGGAAGAACAGGTCAGCATAATCAGAATAGTTGTCACCGAAACCGTCGCTCATGAAGAACAGGTCGGGGGTTCCAACGAATCCGCCAATTGAGTCACCATACATTAATGTAAATCCGATGGTCCAGTATAAGATTGAACCGATGCTGAAGTCCATTAAGTTTTTCATCAGAATGTTTGCTGTGTTCTTGGCGCGGGTAAAACCGGCCTCTACCATCGCAAATCCAGGTTGCATGAACATTACCATAAATGCAGCAATGAGCAACCACATATTGTCTATGCCTATTTGTAGGCCTTGTAAAGTTTCTTCCATGATCTAATATTTTTATTCTTCTTTACCTTTAATGAATAATGACTCGTCTCCAAATTCTCCGGTGCGGATGCGGTAAGATTCCTCCATGCTTGAGATGAAGATTTTACCGTCGCCTATTTCGCCGGTTCTACCAGCTTTCATAATGGCCAATACTGTTTTTTCAACATTTTTATCGCGCACAACTAATGAAATCATTGTTCTTTCAATCGAGCTTGTGTCGTATGCAACACCGCGATAGACACGCCCTTGTCGTGTTTGACCAACACCGCGAACATCCCAGTAAGAGAAGAATTCGATATTTGCTTCGTGTAGTGCTTCAACTACCTCATCAAATGTGGTTTTTCTAATAATTGCCTCAATCTTTTTCATGTGATATTGATTTATATTTTTTGTGTCACATGGAATAACCAGAATTGGGGATAGTGCCCACAGATCGGTTTCCCAATCCTGGTTATTTCACTTAAATCTGTTTGTAATATTGATTTAGAAAGAAATACCTGCAGTGATAAAGAATCCACCGGTAGAAGGATTCAGAATTACAGCTCCTGAAACAGGTAGTGTGAAGGTGTCAGTGACTACGATGTCCTTCGAAGTTCCAACGCTGATGTTACACACAGCAAAATCGCCGTCATCAGAATATTGGCCATCGCCAGCACCTAAGGCTACGTCAAATGAACCAAAAGAATAACCGGCTTCCAGGTAAGTGTCGCCTTCTTCGCCAAATTTCGTCTCGCCATCTTCAGGTAGCAGCATGTAGGCAGCAGTGAACGAGAAATCGCCAGCGCTAACTCCTAAGCTTGGTTCCAGGTAGTGTGTTGATTTTGGAGAAGTCCAGTCTCCACCGAAGTAGTAGTCTGTAACAGTTAACGAAACAGCACCAATCGAATAGCTTGCATAAAGGTCCATTTCCAAACTTTCAGAACTTCCCGAGTTTACAGATCCCCAGGCACCCAAAGCGAACCCGCCAGTGCTGAATTCTACATAGGGTTGGAGGGCCGCGCCTTCGCCGAATTTAGCACCACGCCAAATGTAGCTAGAGTAAATGTCTAGACCAGTGTCCCATGAAGAGGCTGCCTCTTCGTCTTGTGCTTGAACGTTTAAAGCAAAAATCGTCGCAAGTCCAAATGCCAGTAATAATTTCATTGTCTTTTTCATGATGTAAAAAATTTAAGAGTTTAACTGAACTTTTTTAAGTGATAATTTTGTTTGGTTTTGCTTTAACGTGTGATCTTTTAAAATGCTCGTTTTTTAAAAGGGTCCCCTGTTTGTTTTTTGTCTCCGGTTCAAAAGTAGAGATATTTTTAAGTCGGGTGTCGAAAAAATAGGGGGTGTACCCCAAATTAATGCAAAATTAACATTCAATACCTTGAAAAAAGATGGTCAAAACGCCTTATCTGTGTCATTTTATCACAATAACCCCTTAATTTACGGGGTAATGTGATAAAATGATAAAATATTGATCGATGATTGTGGGGCGTTTTTAGTTTTGACTTGGATGATTGGGGTGCTGGATTAAAATGTTTGAAAATGGCCGAAATGGTAGCTATGTGTTCGTACTTGGTGTTTTAAGCAGATAAAAAGAGATTAAATAGAGTGTTTTGTGATATTGGTGATTTTTGTCAATTGTGGGCGGTTTTAGGATGAGGAATGCGATTTGATTTCCAAAGGATGTGGCGGATTAATGGATGGTTTCCAGCGGAAAGAAAGATGTATCTAGTTGACTGTATTTCTTGTGTGTTATGTTTTGTTGATTGTCCCTTTTTAGGTTTTAGGCTTGCCGGACGCGCTATTTCCTATGGTTTTGCTGCTGTTTGTGTTGGAGATGGGCCGTTTCGGTGCTATTTGAGTTTCCGGACGATAATTCCATTGTAGTCGTGAGGGGGAGAGGTTTGGTTTTTTATATTTTTTGCAAGCATGGGGGCTATTTTTAGGGGGGGGCTTTTTTTTTGATTTATTGGCATAGTGAGTTTTTTGTGCGGGCAGACAACGGGAGATGTTGTGTCGGTGGGTCTTGAACTTGAAGCTTGGTTTTCGTTAGTTTGCCTTGCTTAATTTTACAAAGTCGCTTTGCTGGTCTATTTGTTCGATTTTTTGATTGAAAATAATCAATATTCCAGTGTTGTTATTAGCTTAAGTGTATTGAGAAAGCAAACGTGCACTTTTCGTAGTAATATAATTAAAGTATATTTGGGCAAAATTCAAATAAAATGAAACTCTGGGATAAAGGCTACTCTGTTAACAAGCTAATTGAAGATTTTACGGTTGGAAAAGATCGTGAGTTGGATTTGTATCTGGCTCCTTTTGATGTTTTAGGGTCGATGGCTCATGGCATCATGTTGTCGGAAATTAATCTCCTTCCAAAGGAGGAGCTAAAGTTGTTGTTGCTGGAGTTAAAGTCGATCTACAAACTGGCCGAGTCTGGCGAGTTTGTCATTGAGGATGGTGTTGAGGATGTGCATTCGCAAGTTGAAACCATGTTGACCCGCAAGTTGGGCGACATAGGTAAAAAAATTCATAGCGGACGTTCGCGGAATGATCAGGTATTACTTGACCTGAAATTATTTACCCGCAGCGAGATCCGCGAAGTTGTAGAGCTTGGTGATCAGCTTTTCCAAACGATGCTGAAGCAGGCCGAGCGCTTTAAAGATGTTTTGATGCCCGGATATACTCACCTGCAAGTCGCGATGCCATCATCGTTCGGGTTGTGGTATGGCGCATATGCCGAGAGTTTGGCCGACGATTTTTTATTGTTGCAGGCTGCTTACCGTATTGCCAATCAAAATCCGTTGGGATCGGCAGCAGGTTATGGTTCCTCTTTCCCGATCGACCGGCAAATGACCACCGACTTATTGGGCTTTGAGCAAATGAACTACAATGTAATATATGCCCAAATGGGGCGAGGTAAAATGGAGAAAACGGTTGCTTTCGCACTTTCGTCTATTGCTGCTACGCTCTCGAAATTGGCTTATGATGTTTGTTTGTTTATGAGCCAGAATTTTGGTTTCGTGGCTTTGCCTGATGAATTGACCACCGGATCGAGTATTATGCCTCACAAGAAAAATCCGGATGTTTTTGAGTTGTTGCGCTCACACTGTAATAAATTGCAGGCGATGCCAACTCAAATTATGCTGATGATTAATAATTTGCCGAGTGGCTATTTCCGCGATCTTCAAATCGTGAAAGAAGTTTTCCTGCCCTCGTTTAAGGATCTTAAAAATTGCCTGGAGATTGCCAATTTTGCCCTTTCCGAAATGTCGGTAAGGGAAGATATTCTGACTGATGAACGTTACAAATACGTGTACAGTGTAGAAGATGTCAATCGAATGGTCATTGCAGGAGTGCCGTTCAGGGATGCCTATAAAAAGATTGGCATGGAGATCCAGTCCGGAACCTATGAGCCAAACCGGGAAATTGTGCATACGCATGCCGGTAGCCTGGGGAATTTATGTCTTGCGGAGATCGACGCAAAAATGAAGGCGGTGCGCAGTCAGTTCAACTTTGAAAAGGTTGACAATTCGATTGCTAAGTTGCTGAAATAGTGCAATTCTGTTAATAAAATGTTATCATTTATTGACCGGTTGATATTCCCTCGTTTTGAGCCTCGATTCTAAGTCGTTCGATTTCACTTGTTTATGAAATTATGCGTTAAAAGTAAAGAGTGTGGGCTATGTTTTCGAACAGCTTTTTTAGAATTGAACGTTGGATGATATTCATTTTATGGCTATTTTTGCTTTCACTTCGTAAGATTTTCGCGGGTTTTGCTTATAGTTTTAAATCACTGTCGATGAATCAGTGATTTTATTGTGTCTTGCAGGCTTAGTGCAAGACTTAGATGATTAAAATAAAAATGTATAAATGATGCAGTTAGAAACTCCCAAACAACAGGGTCTTTATCGCTCTGAATTTGAACACGGTAGCTGTGGGATTGGATTCGTAGCTAACCTCAAAGGCCGGAAACAACATCGTGTTATTTCCGATGCTTTGGCTATGTTAGCTCGGATGGAACACCGCGGCGGTACCGGATATGATATTAAAAGTGGGGATGGAGCCGGGATTTTGCTACAAATTCCACATGAATTATTCATGGAAGAATGTCCGAAGGAAGGAATCAAGCTTCCTACATTCGGAGAGTATGGTGTAGCCATGATCTTTTTCCCAATGGAAGACCGAAAACGCTCGGAATGTAAAGATATTATTTCCCGTAACCTGAATAAGTTTGGACTGCCTTTCTTGGGTTACCGAAAAGTTCCGGTTGATAATTCCGATTTGGGACGGGATTCGCGTGCAACTGAACCTTACGTTCAGCAGTTGTTCATTCGCAAGCCGGCTGACATGTCTGTCGAAGAGTTCGATCGTAAACTTTTTGTCTTTAGAAAATATACCGAACGTCTGGCGCGTGAATCGGTCGCCGGAATCGGATACGATGGATTGAATATTATTTCCTGTTCATACAAGACCATTATTTACAAAGGTCAGTTAACAACCGAACAGGTCTCGCTATATTTCAAAGATTTGAACAACCCGCTGGCCGTAAGTGCCATTGCGTTGGTTCACTCACGCTTCTCAACCAATACGTTCCCATCGTGGAAACTGGCTCAGCCATTCCGCTATATTGCACACAATGGTGAAATTAACACGAACAAAGGGAATGTGAACTGGATGCGTGCCCGCGAAGCGCTCCTTGAATCGACCTTGTTTACGCGTGATGAACTGGAAATGATTTTCCCAATTTGCGACCTGAAAGCATCGGATAGTGCCAACCTGGATATGGCCATTGAAATGATGGTGTTGAGCGGACGCTCGTTACCTCATGTGATGATGATGCTTATTCCGGAAGCATGGCAAAATGATCCGGAAATGGATCAGGCTAAAAAAGAATTCTATGAGTTCCATTCTGCCATGATGGAACCCTGGGATGGTCCGGCTTCGGTATGTTTTACCGATGGCGTTTTGGTTGGCGCAACGCTCGACCGTAACGGGTTGCGTCCATCACGCTACTGTGTGACTGAAGACGATATGCTCATCATGGCGTCCGAATCAGGTGCGCTCGATGTTGATCATGCTACCGTGAAAGTTCGCGGTCGCCTGCAACCCGGTAAAATGTTTGTAGCCGATCTGGAACAAGGACGAATTATCTCTGATGAAGAAGTTAAGGCTCAAATCGTTTCGAAACAACCCTATGGTAAGTGGGTGGACGAGAATATGACTTATCTGGATGACCTTCCTTCAATTCCTGATTTGGAACTGAAAGAACCCGATCATAAAACACTTTTTAAGCGTCAAAAAGCATTTGGTTTTACACACGAAGAATTGGAAGTTCTTTTGAAACCAATGGCCGAAACAGGGAAAGAAGCGATTGGTTCGATGGGGGCTGATAACCCATTGGCCGTTTTGTCTGATCGCCCGGTGTTGTTGTCGAATTACTTTAAACAATTATTTGCCCAGGTAACAAACCCGCCAATTGATCCAATTCGCGAACGGATTGTAATGGATTTGCGGACTTATGTGGGTGGATTCAAAAATATCTTAACCGAATCTCCGGAGCATTGTCGCCGAATTGCGATTGAGCAACCGGTGTTGACCAATGAGCAGCTGGTGAAATTGTCGTATGTCGATCATGCGCATTTTCAAACCAAGAAAATCAGTATCGTTTTTCACGCGAATGGTCAACCGGGAACTTTAGCCAAAAAACTGGAACGTTTGTGTGTTTATGTTGAAGACGCAATTGATGAAGGTTACTCTATCATTCTTTTGTCCGACTTCTCTGTAAGTACCGACCATGCTCCGATTCCTTCCGTATTGGTTGCTTCAGCTGTTCACCACCACCTCATTCGTATCGGAAAACGTGGTAAGGCCGATATCATAATGGAGGTTGGCGATGTTCGGGAAGTACACCATCTGGCAGTTCTTTTGGGCTATGGTGTTTCTGCTGTGAACCCATACATGGCGATCGATACCATTAAACAGATGGCGAACGAAGGCAAGTTGGGCAGCATTACTCCGGAAAAAGCAGTTAAAAACTATGTGAAAGCGGTTAGCGGCGGATTGTTGAAAATCTTCTCCAAAATGGGGATCTCAACGCTGGCATCCTATCAGGGTGCTCAGATTTTCGAAATCCTGGGTATCAACTCAGAAGTGGTTGATAAATATTTCACCGGTACGGTTAGCCGTATTGAAGGACTGAGTCTGGATGACATCGCCAAAGAAGCTCTTGCCCGTCATCGTCAGGGATTCCCAACTCGATTGGGAGGATCAAAGGTGCTGGAACCAGGTGGTGAATACCACTGGCGCGTTGACGGTGAACGTCACTTATTGTCGCCAAAAGCAGTTCGCCTTCTGCAAGAGGCTACGCGTAAAAACGATTACAAAAAATACAAAGAATATAGCCAGGTCGTTAACGATCAAACCAAAGCTGCATTCACACTGCGTGGTTTGATGGATTTCAACTCCGATCGGGATTCAATTTCGATTGATGAAGTTGAACCGGCTGAGAGCATTCTGAAACGTTTCGCCACCGGAGCGATGTCCTTCGGGTCAATTTCGTGGGAAGCTCATACAACCTTAGCCATTGCATTGAACCGTATCGGTTCAAAGTCAAACTCAGGCGAAGGGGGTGAAGATCCGATCCGTTATACCAAATTGCCGAACGGTGATGATATGTGTTCGGCAACCAAGCAGATTGCATCTGGTCGGTTTGGCGTAAACAGCTATTACCTGAGTATGGCCAAAGAGCTTCAGATAAAAATGGCTCAAGGTGCAAAACCGGGTGAAGGTGGTCAGTTGCCAGGACATAAAGTTAACGGTTGGATTGGTCGTGTTCGTGGTTCAACCCCTGGTGTTGGTCTGATTTCGCCTCCACCTCATCACGATATTTACTCGATTGAGGACTTGGCTCAGTTGATCTTCGACCTGAAAAACAGTAACCGCGATGCACGTATCAATGTGAAGTTGGTTTCTGAAACAGGTGTTGGTACTGTTGCTGCCGGTGTTTGTAAAGCCAAAGCCGATGCGGTATTGATCTCCGGTTTTGACGGAGGGACTGGTGCATCTCCATTGAGCTCGATTAAACACGCCGGATTGCCGTGGGAGCTTGGTTTGGCTGAAACACATCAAACCTTGGTTCGTAACCGCTTGCGCAACCGAATCACAGTGCAGTCTGATGGTCAAATGAAAACCTCACGCGACTTGGCAATTGCAACTTTGCTGGGAGCCGAAGAATGGGGTGTGGCAACTGCAGCGCTGGTTGTTGAAGGTTGTATCATGATGCGTAAATGTCACAGCAACACCTGCCCCGTTGGTGTAGCAACGCAAGATGAGCGTCTTCGCGGTAAATTCACCGGAAATCCTGATCATGTCGTTAATTTCTTCGAATTCCTGGTTCAAGGATTACGTGAAATTATGGCCGAGCTGGGATTCCGTTCGATCAACGAAATGGTTGGCCAGTCTCAGTGCCTGAAATTTAAGGAAGATGTTGATCACTGGAAATATAAAAACCTCGATTTGAGCCCGATCTTGTTCAAAGAAACAATTGGTGCCGATCAGGGGCTGTATAAAATGCAGGAGCAAAATCACCAAATGGAAGAAATTCTCGATTGGCAGTTTGTAAAAGCAGCAGAGAAAGCGATCAAAAATGGTGAGAAAGTATATGGTGAGTTCCCGATTATAAACATAAACCGAAGCGTCGGTACGGTACTGTCGCACGAAGTGACTAAAGTTTATAAAGGAGAAGGATTACCCGATGAAACAATTCACTTCAAAATGACCGGTTCTGCCGGACAATCATTCGGCGCCTTTGTTTGTAAAGGAATTGAACTGGAGGTGGAAGGTGATGCCAATGATTATTTTGGAAAAGGACTGTCTGGCGGTCATTTATCGATCTACCCAAATAAAAATGTTCAGTTTGTACCGGAGAAGAATATTATTGTAGGTAACGTTTGTTTCTACGGAGCAACCGGAGGTGAAGCATATATCCGAGGTATTGCTGGAGAACGTTTCTGTGTTCGTAACTCCGGAGCTCAGGTAGTTGTTGAAGGAATCGGCGATCACGGATGTGAATACATGACCGGAGGTAAAGCGATAATCCTTGGTAAAACCGGACGGAACTTCGGTGCCGGAATGTCGGGTGGTGTTGCCTATGTGCTCGATGCCGACGGAACCTTCCCAAGCCAATGTAATCTGGAAATGATTGGATTGGAGAAAGTGGACGATGCTACCGAACAAGCCGAACTGAAGGCGATGATTGAAAAGCATTTGGCTAAAACAGGTTCTGCTGTGGCTGAATACATCTTGTCTGACTGGAACTACAGTTTGTCGAAATTTGTCAAAGTTATTCCAACAGACTACAAACGAATGCTTGGCTTCATTGAAAAAGCCCGCAGCACCGGTAAGTATGAAAAAGAAGACGATATTATCGAAGCAGCCTTCGATATGTCTTTGGAAAGCATGTAATATCAATTTTTTAGAGAAAAAATGGGAAAGCCTACAGGATTTTTAGAATATAGAAGAGTTGCCAATCCAACCCGACCAATCGGGGAGCGCCTCAAGGATTGGAATGAAGTATACGTGTTGCGCGACAAAGAAACTTGCGAGACACAAGGAGCCCGTTGTATGGATTGCGGAATCCCTTTTTGTCATCGCGGCGAACTGATGCACAACGGAGCTTCCGGTTGCCCGGTTTACAATCTCATACCTGAATGGAATGACTTGATTTACCGCGGACGATGGGAAGAGGCACTGGAACGTTTACACCACACCAATAACTTCCCGGAGTTTACCGGACGGGTTTGTCCGGCTCCGTGTGAAGCGGGTTGTGTGTTGGGAATCAACGAACCGGCAGTTACGATCCACGATAACGAACGTACCATTATCGACTTTGGCTTCCAAAGTGGATGGGTTGTTCCCGAGCCGCCGGAATACCGAACCGGAAAAACAGTTGCTGTTATTGGTTCCGGCCCTGCCGGATTGGCAGCGGCTGCCCAGCTGAACAAAGCCGGACATTTGGTGACTGTATTCGAACGTGACGACCGTATCGGTGGATTGCTCATGTACGGAATTCCAAATATGAAACTGGACAAAGAAGTTGTTCAGCGTCGGGTTGATATTTTGGCTGCTGAAGGAATCGTGTTTAAAACCGGAGTTGAAATCGGTAAGGATGTCAGTGCCAAGAAAATACACAAAGATTTCGATGCAGTGGTATTGGCAACCGGTGCGACCAAACCTCGTGATCTGAAAGTTCCGGGGCGCGAGCTGGATGGTGTTCACTTTGCAATGGACTTCCTGCGTGCCAACACAAAAAGTTTGCTCGATAGCGAACTGAAAGACGGAAAGTATATTTCAGCAAAAGGTAAAAACGTTATCGTAATCGGTGGCGGTGATACAGGTACCGACTGTGTCGGAACTTCATTGCGTCATGGATGTAAGAATGTGAAGCAGTTTGAGATTTTGCCTCAGCCACCAAAGGACCGTAACAATGTTGCAAATCCGTGGCCTGAATGGCCGGGAACGCAAAAAATTGACTACGGTCAGCACGAAGCCATTTTTGTACAGGGTGAAGATCCTCGCGAATATCTGGTGATGACCAAAAAGTTTGAAGGCGACAGCAACGGAAAACTGATCGCGATTCATACCGTAAATATTGAATGGGCCCGCACTGAAGAAGGTGGCATGTATCCGAAAGAAATTCCGGGAACTGAACGCCGTTTGGAGGCTGATTTAGTATTGCTGGCAATGGGCTTTCTGGGGCCGGAAGATATAATCGCTGAAGAATTGGAATTCGACCGGGATGGCCGTTCAAACTATAAAGCCGAATATGGTGAATTTAAAACCAGTAAGAAAAAAGTTTTTGCCGCGGGTGACTCTCGGCGAGGACAATCGCTGGTTGTTTGGGCAATCAACGAAGGACGTGCTGCAGCGCGTGAAGTCGATCGCTTTTTGATGGGAGATACTGTTCTTCCTTAATTTTGACCTTATTAGTTTTTTAGCATATCAAATAATTGAAGAAAGTCCCGGTTTAGACCGGGATTTTTTTTGCTCGTCTATTATTGTCTCTTGTCTTTCGTGAATGCAAGTTTGTTTTCGGCGATCGACAGAATCTGCCGATTATTTTGCTAGTCGTCTTTTCATAAACTGATTCTCGATATTCCGGTCAATTCCTTTTATGGCCGCATTCTTTCTGAGCAGACCATTTTAGTCGACCTGATAGTGTCGATGCATAATTACATATTTCATTGCTGAACCGCCTCAATAGATGAATTATACCGCTTTGCAGGTTGTTTTTAAATACGAATTGGTCTTCGTAGACTGCAACGGTAGTCCTGTGGTGAATAGAAACAGAAATCCGAGGATCGGAATGAAACGTCGACTTCCTGTACGATTCATTCTGCCTGTGTTCCGGACATGTCGGTTCAATAATGCCTGAGGTCGACTTTTTCGGAATAATGCCGGACTGTTTTTGCAAAGCACTATGCCAGCGTTTTCGCATGAGCCTCTATGCCGGGTTTCTTTTGTTCGCTCAGCGTAATAGGACGGGAAGATGAGCTGCTATTCGGTAACGATCTTGTAAAAGTCAAGTCGATTATTCTCGTTTTTCAGGACCAGTTTGTCCCCGGTGCAACTGATTATCCAGCTGCTTTGCTGTAATAACGAAATTAGTTTCTCCTCGAGCTCCATCCGATCAGGACAGAACATCTTCGTTCTCAAAACCGATCCTATCTTAAGTTGATTTGCGTTAACTTCAATCGTTCCGTTTATCGAATTGCAACCGGCTTTTCCCATAAATCGGCTTTCCTTCGAAATAAAATCGATAAATATTTCTTCTCCAGCGTTGGTCGGTTCTTCCTGAATTGCTTTTAATGCCCATTTCCCATTTAGTTTGTTGAGCATCCGTATTGTGATATCTTTTTTTGTGGCTTTTTTGGGTCCCGTCAATTTTGGGGTAATGCAGGAAGCCAAAGCTATTGTCAAAAGAAAAATTGATATTGCTATTAGTTTCATGACTTCAATTTTTACTTATTATTTGTTGCGCTTGATTGGTTGGTGATTTCTGTTGAAACCGGACAGAACGTCCTTTGGGTAGATCAGGTTGTACGCGGCAAAGTTAGGCTAAAAAGAGGGTTGTCAGGAAATTATTTTCGATGTGAGCGGTTGGCAGAATCAATTTTTCTACTTTGATTTGTGCTTAGTTGTCACTTGGTGAGTGACTTAGATGTATTGTTAAGTTTTCGTTGTACCTGCCTGATCAACTGGCGGGAGTCATTTAAATGTTCCATCGTATGGAAAAAAAGTTCGTTAATAGCCGTAGTATCCACCTCGTCAAGAACTATTCGGAGGTATTTTTTTGATTCGTTTAGCGAGCTCATGGCTGATTGTAACTCGGATTTGCATTCGATTGCTGCTTTCGCGATGGCAGCTAAATCCTGGTTTTTGGCAGCAAAGGTCGCATCGTCGGCACTGTAGACGGCTTGTTGCAGTTTGACCCCGATGCTGTCCATGGCCGAAAGCGCCTGAAAGCAATATTCCCGAATCATTTCCAGATCCGACGCGCCATTGTTGAATTCCAGGATGTTGGCCGTTTCCTGGCCGTAACGCCAGGCTTCATTGGTGTGATTGCTGCACTGTTTTAAATGCAGTGGAAGCTGGTCTTGAGCCGACGAAAAATGTGGAAATACACAGATCAAAAAGAGAAGAACGATACTTCGACTTACAATTGCTTGTTTCTTCCATTTCATGCCGCGTTCAGTTAAATCGATTTTATTTTATTCTTCTCGTCAATCATTTCGTCAACTATCTTTTTGAACGAAGAATGCTCATTGCGGGGAATCAGTTGCTGATTTTCTCGTCGCTTGTGTTTCCAACGGCGATGCGACCACAACCAATATTCCGGTTTTTTTTGAATGATTTGTTCTATGATATCCACATAGCTTAGCAAAATATCGTGTTCCGATTCTCCGTCTCGATTTGCACTGATTTCGAAAAAATCGGCCACATACTGTCCTCTTTTCACCTTATGAATGTAGTGGAAAAACACCGGAGTATTTGTTTTGCTGGCAATTTTTTGAGGCCCGCTAAAGAAAGGTGTTTCCTGATTCAGAAAAGTCGTCCAGTATTGCGATGCTGAAGGTGGGGTCTGATCGGCAGCCAACCACAGCATTCCATAGTTGGGGCCTTTGTTTATGGTAAATGATGCCCGGGGGGCGTTTTGCATCGGAACTTTGGTCGATCCATATTGAAGCCGCATTTTTGACATGTAGTCTTCCATCGGAGGGTTGCTTTTTAATGGACTGTAAACCCCATAGATTTCGTGTTTAACGTGTTTCGACAATCCCGCGTTCCATTCCCAGTTGTTGTAGTGGAAGCACAGCAAAAGAACTCCTTTTCCATCTTCAAAATTCTTATTCAGTCGGTCCACATGGTCGAAACGGACGTGCTTTTTCAATTTTTCAATCGGGAGTCTGTTCATCTTGATGGTTTCCAGGGTAATGTCGCAAAAATGGCGGTAGTATTTTTTAGCAATGGCATTCACCTCCTCTTCCGTTTTTTCGGGGAATGAATTTCGTAGGTTCTGATAAACCACTTTCTTGCGATAACCAATCAAATAGAAAACAAGGAAATAAAATAGATCAGAGAGTGCATATAAAACCGGAAACGGAAGGTATGCTAGTGCTTTTAACAACGCGACGCTCAGCCGCTGAACATATATTTTCATCGTTTATTTTTCTTTTTAAAGCTGCAAAAGTAGAACTTTTTACGAAACCCTTCGATGTCTAGTTTGCACGTGCCAGCATGATTCCGGTGAATGATTTTTTAGTCGCCAGATAGTCACTCAGGGGCACATCCGAAATGACTACTTTTTCGAGCACCGAGGATGCATGTAGCATGTGCACCCGACCATCAACCCAAACTACAAAGCCAACATGGGCAATGTCCAATCCGGCAATGCTTGTCGTGATACCAATCAGATCTCCGTTTTTCAGAAATTTTTCCTTGGTTTCAAGTTCTTCCTTAGGAATATAAAAATGATTGCTGCTGCTGATTCGTTGTTCATGTGCTGCTATTTCCCGAATCATTTCCGGATTGTTTTTAAGAAGCTGATAGCTATCGGGATGTGTCGACATGAAATTTATGGTCTTTTGCCACGGTTCCTGAAACGTGTTGTCGAGCGGGCTTATGATTCCCTTTTGGGCATTATCAAGCAGCCAGTCGCTAAAGTAGTGTAAACGTGAGAGATATCCGTCGCGATGGCCGCCACGATAGCGAATTCTTTCCAACTCGTTGGCGTAGCTTCCGAAATCGGTTTTCCCCGATTTAATGGTTCGGGCAAGTGCCAGACAGGTTTCATCGAATGTGGTGCAATCCAATTCACGCAAATTGACCACCAAACGCTCGGCTTCTCCATTTTCCAGCGTGTACGACACATACGGAGTTCCAAGGAAGGTTTTGCCGATTTTGATCAGTAGTTCTCCTGTGGGAAGTTTTCTATCTGGCGTAAACTGCATTAGTTTGTTTTCAACCCGGAGTGTATCGTCCTCGCAGGCGATCAGTTCTGTTTTCGACTGATTGCCGGGCTGGCTGTTGCAGGCATGGCCCCAAATGAATAAAAACAGAATTACTGAAATGAACTTCATGGTCAACGTTGATTGATTTTTACCGAGGGAAATTACAAAAATATTTTTAGTGTGAGATTGAGCGGGTGAATCGAAGTCACGCGGTCAATTGGAGTAAAAGCCTACGAGAAAGCTCGCCTGCAGCGAACTACCCGAGTCACATTTGAGTGCTTGACTTCAAGTCAAAACCTCATTCCAAGGTTCCAACGCGCGTTTGAGCCGTTTGCTGGTTGATTTAAAAGTAACCCGATCAGTTGTTGTTAGGTTCGCAATCAACTATTCGGTGAAACAAAGTAGGGTATTTGCAGCTTTATGCGGTACATTTCCGAAAAGCGGAAAGATTTCCTTAAATTATCAAACGGAAATTAGTTGGACAACCAAAGCGAAAAATCAATTGAAAGCGCACGAATTTAAACATTTGTTTGATCAGTATTTCGATGCAATCCGCCGCTATATATACTACCGGTCGGGCGATCGGGAATTAGCTACTGATGTGGCGCAGGAAGCTTTTATGAAGCTTTGGGAGAAGCAAATTCCTTTTCAACTGAAAGAAAATGTGGGATTGCTATATAAAATGGCATCCGATTTATTTGTAAGCCGTTACCGGCATCAAAAAGTTGAATGGGAGTACTTGAAAAAGTTGGAATTAGACCTCGAGGATGAGTCGCCGGCCGAAAGGCTGGAATACACAGAGCTTAAGAAACGATACGAGGAAGCCTTGGGGAGCCTGTCGGAAAAGCAGAGAATGGTTTTTTTAATGAGTCGGTTGGATGGATTAAAATATCAGGAAATTGCAGATCGGCTACAAATTAGTGTCAAGGCTGTCGAGAAACGAATGAGTGTTGCCTTGAGTTATTTAAAATTGAAATTGCGTTGACCATGAAAACAGAATCAGGACATACACATTCACCAAAGCCCGACTGGCAAAAGTTGGAGGAGTTGAACAGTAAACTTCAGGTTAACTGGGAGGATCCAAAAGAAGCAATTTGGGCGAAAATGGAGAATCAGCTTACCGAAAAAGAGGCAGCTCCAGCTCGTGTTATCTTCTTGTATCGAAAAGAGTTTCGGCTAGCGGTGGCAGCATTGGTTGCTGTTATGCTTGCAATGTCGGCTTTTATGCGTTACTATGCTGATTCCTATCAAATTAAGGCTGGCGAACATCTGGTGGTGAAATTGCCGGACAATTCGCAGGTTCACATGAACGCCGAATCGTCCATTTCGTATCACCCGTTTTGGTGGGCGTTTGCTCGCGATCTGGAGTTTGAAGGCGAAGCCTATTTTGAGGTAAAAAAGGGGAGCCGCTTTCAGGTGGAATCAACAAACGGCACAACCACCGTCCTTGGAACCAGTTTCAATATTTATTCGCGCAATGAAGCGTATCGGGTAACTTGCCTCACCGGGAAAGTAAAGGTGAGCAATCCGGCAGGAACAGAGCAGGTAGTTCTGGAACCCAATGAAAAAGCAGAGTGGGGGGGAGATGCCTTTTTCAAAATAAACTATGAAAGCCAACAGGATATCGCCTGGACAACCAATCAGTTCGTATTTACTGCGCGGTCTGTTCACGAAGTATTCGACGAAATTGCACGTCAGTATAACATTCAGATTGAAGTGGCAGATGGAATTGCTTATACGTACAGTGGAAATTTCATGAAGCAAAATGACATTCGTTCCGTATTGGGATATGTCTGTCGCCCGTTTGGTCTTAACTTTACCGAAGTAACAGCCGGTGTTTTCCGAATCGAAAAAAACTAGTCCGTTTTGAAATACATTCTGATCGTTAGTTACCTTTTATTGATCAGTAATTTTGGCTTTGGCCAACAGCTCGATCTTCGCTATCAGGAAAAACCCCTGAATGAAATTTTGTTGGATCTGCGTGATCGTTACGATTGTCAGTTTTCGTTCGACGATGCCAAACTTTCAACCTATCGGGTAAGCGTTAAACAAACATTCCGAACTACGACAGAGGCGTTGGATGTTTTATTGAAAGACCTTCCGCTTGACTATGAAAAAGCCGGAGAGGTTTTTTTGATTTTCAACAGGGAGGTGCTTCCAGTATCTAGAATTTATCGAATATCAGGTCTGGCTATGGATGCAAACAATGGTGAATCTTTGCCTTTTGCGTATGTCCGGATTAATGAAAAAGGACTGATCACCGATCAGAACGGTGCCTTTTCTTTTCGGTCTGATACTGATAGTACATTCCAAATTAGCATTTCTTATCTCGGTTATTACTTGATCGATACGCTGGTGGCCGAAGGCTTGCTTCAGCAATTCAACTTAAAACCATCGTTGGTTCGGCTAAAAGAGATTCGGGTTGAGGGCGTTCCAATTGTTCGATCAGTACAAATAGGGCAACAAGCCGGCGAAATTCGGTTGAACCATCAGGTAGCGCAAAGTTTGCCCGGCTATGGCGACAATTCGGTTTTCAACTTGTTGCGCTTACAACCGGGGATTCTAGCAGCAGGTGAGCAGTCGAACGATTTAATTATTCGCGGAAGTTACGAAGGACAAAGTCAGGTACTGTTTGATGGTTTCACGCTGTTTGGAATGAAGAATTTTAACGATAATATCAGTGCGGTTAATCCGTTTATGGCAAAGGATATCAGGGTAATGAAAGGCGGTTTTGCAGCAGAGTATGGCGATCGGGTTGGCGGAATTGTTCAAATTACCGGAGTGTATGGCAACCCAGACGATTGGCAAATGCAGCTTAGCGTGAATAACATGACCATGAATGGGTGGTTAAGTGTTCCTTTAGGCGGGAACACGTCGCTTGTGATGGCTGTGCGTCAGACTTATTACGAATTGTACGAAAAAAATCAGCTGACACTGGGCTCTAGCGGGCGCTCCGGCAGAGGTAGTACGATTGATCGGTATGTGTATCCCGATTACAACTTTGGTGATTTAAATGCGAAGCTATCCGGCAAAACAGATGGCGGCGATTTTTACAGCTTCAGCTTTTTCAGGGGGCACGACCGTTATGTGTATGGGTTGGAGTATGAAACACAGAGCCAACGAAATAGGGTGGAATACGAAGACAAGGAAAAAAACCTGCAATACGGGGCATCGGCTCAATACAGCAAAGCATGGGCAAAGGGGCTGCGAACCCAAACTACGGTGGCCTATTCATCACTTGAAACCGAAGTGTTTAATTTGCGCGAGTCGTCAGGGCAGCAAGGAGGCACAGGAGGAAGTGGCGGAAACGGACAAGGAAATGGCGGAAACGACCTTTCGGGTGACACCGGAAACACGACAAGTGTATGGAATACTGATGTGGATGATTTTAACCGGAATAAAATTTCGGAATTCCGGTTCGAGCTCCGAAATCATTTGCCGTTGCACGAAAAACACCGATTGGGGTTTGGCTTCGGACTGCTTCAGAATGAAATTCATTTTCAGGAAGATTCTTTTAACCTTAATCTGGCGCGCGAGAAAAATCGGATATCACGGATGCATGTTTATTTAGAAGACCACTTCACCGTTTTTCCGCAGCTCCAACTTATTGCCGGACTTCGTTCTGATCTGGTTCCCAATTTGAATCGGACGGATTGGCAGCCACGAATTTCGGCCAATTATGAACTCAGTAAATCGGTCAGGGTCACTGCTTCGTGGGGCACATACCGGCAATACATTTCCCGAACTTCGGTGATCGATGCTTTAGGCAACTACCGCTATCTTTGGGCTGCCTGCAACGATTCTGATATTCCGGTGTTGTGGTCTCGGCAAGCGATTGCCGGAATTAGCTGGAATCGATCCGGTTTTCTGTTCAGTGTTGAAGCCTACCGAAAACATACCAAGGGGTTGAGCCGCTATATCGACGTGTCGACTGGTAGCGGCTTGTTCCGGGGCGATGCCAAAACTTCCGGGCTCGATTTCTTTTTGAAAAAAGACTGGGAAGGACACAGCTTTTGGGTGACTTACACGCTCAGTGAGACCAAAGAACATTTTTCGTATTTCGAATCAGAGCAGTATCAGCCAGCATTACACGATCAGCGACACGAACTGAAAACCGCAGCAGTACTCAATTTTGAGCCGTTTTTTCTATCGGCTAATTATGTTTTCGGCTCTGGTTTCCCCGGGTTGTTGGACGATTCGTCTGTCGAAGGGAGACCCTATCATCGTTTTGACACGGCTTTAAGTTATCGATGGATTAAACCGAAGTATAGCATGGAAGCCGGGATCTCTATTCTGAATGTCTTCAATTATGAAAACATAAAGTACGCCAACTTTGTGCGTATTCCCGACGATCAGGAGGCAACGCTAGACGTGTCGGCCGAGGCTGTTCCGTTTACACCAACCGTTTTTTTAAAACTAGCGTTCTAAATGGGGCGGAGGTGAGGCCGTATTCAACCGTTTTCGAATCGGAGGTCAGAATATCTATCGGCAACCTGCAAATACAGCCGCGAAAATTGGTCTGTTCCGCCATGCCCGGTTTGCCACGTTGAGTTTTTGTTTGTTTTAAACCTTTCGTTTCACTTGTTTATCTTCTCGCTTTCGCGTACGCTTAAAAAGTTTGTCATTTTTTTTCTCTTTTGGGTAGGGTAAATGAACCTTGGTGCGGTTTGCTATTGAAAATGTCTTAATAGAAACGTTAAACTAATTCGTTATGAAAACAATCGCACGCACAATCGGAACAATGGTCTTGTCACTTTTGCTTGCAGCGCCGGTAGTTTATGCACAGACTACCGATCAGGACAAAGACCAGATTCAACAAAAGGATCAGGACAGGGACCAATTAAAGGATGGTACTTGTGTTACTTTGGACGGTGATCAGGATCAATTGAAGACTCAGGACAGAGATCAATTGAAAGACGGAACCGGTGACGGTATGCCGGATCAACTGCAAACTCGTGATCGTTTGCATGTGGATCTGACTGATGAACAAGTTACTTTGATGGAGGCAAATCAAGAGTCAGCCAAGCAGTTTCGGGCAGCATTTCAAGCGACTATGACCGAAGAGCAAAAAGCGATTTTGGAGAATGCGGAAATGACCCGCGAACAAAAACGCGAAGCATTAATGGCTACATTCACTGAAGCGCAGTTGGAGATGGTACAGGCACAGGAACAAATAAGGGCTGAAAATCGCCAACAATTGCGGAACACGGTTAGCACCGAACAAATGAAGCAGGTTCGTCAGCAGTTGCAACAATCAGAAAACTGTGAGAATGCTACCGCTGTTCAGGAACAAGCTCGTCAGCAAGTGAGACAACAAAATCGCGAGAATGCACAGGAACAAGCACAAGAGCAGAGTCAGGAAGAAGCACAGGAACAGGCACAAGAGCAAAGTCAGGAAGAAGCACAACAACAAGCGCAACAACAAGGTTCTGAAAATTCAGGCGCTGGTACCGGTGGCAATGGCGGAGGCAACGGTAATGGAAACGGAGGAAACTAAACGAATTGCATAATTCGTTCAAACGGTAAATTCGCAACTCGACTTTGATTAACTCGGCAAAACTCTGTGGCCCGGGAAACCAACCACAGAGTTTTCCATAGCAGGAAAACGGTATGAAACTGAAATTAATACTTGCAGTTGTAGCCCTTTTAGGCAGTCAGGCGCTGATGAGCCAGATTAATCGGGTTGAAGTGAAAGACCCGGATCGTATGGCACGGATTGATTCTTTGCTGAACGATGTGTTATTTGGGGCAGATGATCTTGAGTCGCTATTTATAGGCAAACAGCATTTTCAGTTTATTTATGCCGGAACCAATTTCAACAGCAAAACCTTCTTTGCCGGGCGCGAAATTGGGAGCAACCAGTATAACCTTTCAGGACAGCTTTATTACATGCACTCCGTCGGGTTTTTTGCCGGTGTTTCGGGTAGTTGGTACAGCGAACTCGATCCGAACTATCGAACCACTGTTATTAGCGCCGGCTTTGGTAAAGGCCTCAAGAAATATCCGTTTTTCCGCTATCGTTTTTCCGCCGATTATTTTCTGTTTCATGTCGATGACCCCGATTTCGATCCATTGTACAGTTCAAGTTTCAACGCAGGTTTTACCCTGAAATCGAAAAAGCTTGGAACCCGGTTGGATGGTTCACTGCTGGTGGGACAGGAGTTTGGACAACAACTATCGTGGGACGTGTATGCGTATCTGAATCTTGCTCGGTTTGGCCGCTTCAAATACTTGCGTTTGGAGCCTGAAGTTTCGTTGTTTTTTGGATCGGAAGCAGCCGAGTTTTTGTTGAGTGAAGCGATTATTGACGAATCCACAAGTACCGAAATTACAAGCTACTACAAAGATGTTTTTGGCTTGTTGAATGTTCAATTGCAACTTCCGTTAAGTTTGAGTTTGAAAAATTTCAATCTGGAAGTTTCGTACAATTATAATTTCCCCCAAACGGTTAGCGACAGCCAAAGCTACCCGGATGCTTCTTACTTCCGGGTGTCGCTAGGCTATTTCATCAATTTGTAACCGGGCAGGTCGGTTGAGGGTTCTGCTTGGAATTGAGGACTTCACTTGAAGTGAAGCCCTCATTGATCGTTCGGTCGATTAGTTCCGTCCTCAATAATCAGAATTCCGCCCCGAAGCACGAATTAACGCTTTCAGCAAATCGTTAAATTTGTCGGCTTTTTTCAGATCATCAATACTTTGCGGCATGCGGAATCGCCATTTGTGGCGCACATTAGCCGGTAGATTAATCTGTTCCAGTTGCGTTTCGTCCCAGCGTAGGTTCCCATCCATAGCTATCAAATCCTGAATGGGAAGAGTTGCCCACATTGCCGGAGAGTATAGGTGTTGTGTAATAATTTGTTCGCAAACGTACGGTTCGGCATAGAAGGGCGCGTCTCCCCGGTTTCCCAGTTCCTCATTGTAAAACTGCTGTGTCTTCTCCCGATCTTCCTCCCACCAACCCCGAATGGTCGACATGTCGTGGGTTGAAGTGGTACAAACCGACAGGTAGGGAGCGTCAGCGGGATGGGCAAATTCCAACGTTGGATCTTTGGGCATGCGCTGAATCTCCAGGCTAAGAATATTCAGTTCCTTCATGGCGAGCGGAACACAAGCCGGAATCATTCCCAGATCTTCTCCGCAAACCAACATGTTCCCAACCGAAACAATGGATGGTAATTTCTCCATTCCTTTTTTGTGCCAAAATTCTTCGTGCCTTTTGTAAAAGTAGTCGACGTACAACTCGTTTAATTTCTCTTTGGTCCAATAATTCAATTCTTCGTACGAGCTGGTTTTTTGCATCGAGATGCGCGGATGCCATTGGTTAAATCCGGTGCTCACTAAGATCACGTTTGCTGCCAAAGCGAACAGGCCATCGCGAAGGAATCGTTTGTCATCAGGCAAATCTTCTTCCTCAATTCCATCTAAAAAGAACGCGTTGATTTTTTGTTGGGTGTTAAAGGTTTCTTTCAGCCGATATTTTTGGTCGCCCAGGTCGTCCAGAAAGTTCTGAATGACAGTTTCTGTGTCCGATCCGAACTGGTTTACCAACAAATGGTGGCGAATGTACGGTTGCGTAAAACGTTCGTAGTCGAAGCGTATTCCGCGGTGTTCAATCTCTTCTGCAGAAAGCGGAAGCGATGGGCTGAAGTGTCCGAGTAGTGCTTCCACCGAATCGGTCGGAACTTCCCAAATACGAAAGAATCCCAGAATATGATCAATTCGATAGGTGTCGAAATAATCGGCCATTTTTTGCAATCGGCGTCCCCACCAGCTGAAATTATCTTTCGCCATTTCGTCCCAGTTATAGGTTGGGAAGCCCCAGTTCTGACCTTTTTCGGCAAAGTCGTCAGGTGGCGCGCCGGCTTGCGCATCCAGATTGAAAAGGTGTGGCTCTGTCCACGCTTCAACACTATTGGGGCTAATCCCGATCGGAATGTCGCCTTTCAGTATAATTCCGTTCTCCCGAGCATAACTGGCTGCTTCTTTCAGTTGCTGATCCAGGTGATATTGAATGAAATAGTGCACCAAAATATCGTCGCGACTGGCTGCGTCATCTGCACTGAGCTCTTCAATTTTATAACGATCGTAATGGCGAAATTGCTCCCAGTTTCTAAAATCGGGCGACTTAAACTGATCGCGCAGATACACAAAGGCCGCATAGGGAATCAGCCAGTCTTTATTGGCATTGAAAAACTGCTTGTAACTGTTCGACTTAAACAGCTTTTCACCATCCTGATCGTAAATCAACTTAAAGTAGCGCGATTTTAGGCGGTGAACTTCGGGGTAATTCACATGGGTTTCACGGTTCAGTCGTTCACGGTGAGCGGCAAATTCATCCATCAGTTTCTGGTCGTTGAGGAGACCCACTTTTTCCAGGTTGAGGTAGATCGGATGCAGGGCCATCACCGAAATCGACTTGTAGGGATACGAATCGAGCCAGTTGTGGGAAGCTACCGTTTCGTTCACAGGCAGAATTTGAACCATCTTCATACCGACAGATTTCCCCCAGCCTATAAAGTCAATAAGGTCGTTGAACTCGCCTACGCCGAAGCTTTTCTCACTGCGCAGCGAAAATACAGGAACAGCCACGCCGGCGCCCTTCCAGTTTCCCACCGGATACCTGAAGCTACTGTCGGTTTTAATGTAAATTGAAGGTGATTCCATATGCGGAGGCTCCAAAAACTCCCGGTCAAAACCTTCTTCAATCGTGCTCAGTTTTTGTTCCTTTAGATTCCAGATTCCGTATTTGTAATACAGCGGGAAAATTAGTTCCCTGGCATCAATCTGGGCGGTCCATGTTGGAAAATCGTCGCCACATTCCAAAAATAAAGGCTTTGTTGTGTCCCATTTGCCCAGTATTTCCTGGTTGCCCAGCACACAAACTTTGTAATCACCCTGTATGCGCGGAACATTTATTTTAAATTGATAAATATGTGGCGAATTTGAACTTCCGGGAGTCGACTTATTACTCCCCGGTTTCATGATCACCTGCTTGAATGTAGACCTGTAGAATACTTTTTCCGCCGGACTTGGATTTTGCCATTGGTCTGCAACAAATAGGCTATAGTGGTCGGGTTGCCCAATTTTTATTCGGTGGTTGTCGCCCCATTCCCAATGTAATCGGCCGTCACGATCCTGCATGAAATACTTGTATTCGATTTCACTTTTGTCAGTTGCCTCGAGAACCAGATGGGCCTCCCAGTAGCCATTCTGGAGCAGGTCCATCGCAACCGATTTTTCCGGTTGCCAGTTTCCTAGCTCTTCGGTCGATCCTGAAAGATAGATTTGTTGACCGGGGCTGATGTAATAGTGTAAGTTGAATTTGACCTTCATAACAATGAAATTAGATTGGAAAACCGTGTCGCTTCTTGAATGCCATAAGGTACAATAAAAACAGAGTTGGGATAAATGAGCACGGTCAGTTTTTGGGGGCGAAAGTTATAAAACATAGACGAGTTGCGGCTTCTGCATGTGATGTCAGACGAAAATATTTCAGTCAAATCCAGTTCGGATCGGCTGAATTAGCTGGATGGGCTCCCCGTTTTGTCAACCAAAATGGTCAATCTGTGTTAATGTTGGTGCGAGAGCTGACTTTAGTGTTTTATCTAAAATCAAACAGGTTGTTTTCATCCCAATAAATATTCTTCACTATGAAAAAAGTGTATCAGTTTCTGACGTCCATGCCGTTTATGGGGTTCTTACTGCTGGTTTTTGCCTTTTCAATGGCCGTAGCCACTTTTACCGAAAGTAGTTACGGTACCGAAGCTGCAAAAAGTATCATCTATAATACGCATTGGTTCGAGGCGGTTTTGGTGCTTTTAGGTTTCAACCTGATCGTCAATTTCATTCAACGTAAATTGTACACTCGCGGCAAATTTATGGTCGGCCTTTTTCATATTTCCTTTATTATAATCGTTGTTGGTGCAGGTATCACCCGCTATGTTAGTTTCGAAGGGGTAATGCACATTCGGGAGGGGAAGAGTTCAAATTCGATCGTATCGACAGACAGCTACATGCAAATTGAAACACCTACACAGCAGTTGAAAACAAAGGTGCTTTTTTCGGAGTTGCGTTCCGGCCAATACAGCGAATCGGTTGATCTTGACGGACACAAAATTCGGTTCAAATCGGTTGGTTTTGTCAAAAATGCAGTGAAAACTCCGGTTGAACACCCATCGGGTGAGCCGTTGGTCGACTTTGTAATTTCAGCTGGACAGGGCATGCAGGCGTTTGCGTTTAAACCGGGTGAACTGATCAATCTGGGGCCGGCAACGGTCGGATTCAATCCCAACGCCAATATTCGGTTTGAGCAAGAAGGCGACGAATTGTACATCGTTGCCGACCGCGATCTGGAAATTCGCTCCATGACCGGATCGGAGCCAGTACCGATGGCTGCGGGAACGCGGCAAGCAGTTTTGCCAATGCACCTTTATGCGTTCGATGGTTATTTATTGCTGGTGAAGAAATTCTACCCGCATGCGTTGTTGCGTGTTAATCGCGATTCGCAGGGAACTTCGACTGAGGATGCTGTCATTCTTGAAGTGTCGGATGGTGAGCGGGTAACTACGCTGAATGTGTTTGGGCGAGCCGGTCAAATTGGTGAGCCATTGCTATACCGGTTAGGCGATACACCCGTGAAAATCACCTACGGTTCGGAATTAATTGAACTGCCGTTTTCGCTGCATCTCCACGATTTTCAGCTTGAACGGTATATCGGCTCCGACAGCCCCTCGTCGTTTGCCAGCGAAATAACGCTGCACGATCATGCTCGCGGGGTCGATCGCGATGTTCGAATTTTTATGAACAATACCTTAAAGTATCGGGGATATCGTTTCTATCAATCGTCATACGATCAGGATGAACTTGGTACCGTGTTGTCGGTAAATAAAGACTTCTGGGGGACGTTTGTAACTTATGTAGGCTATTTTTTAATGACTCTGGGGATGATTTTGTCCATGTTTTCGCACAATTCGTATTTCCGGTTTCTGGTGCGTCATTTAAAAGAAATGAACAGAGCGGGTGTTGCGGGTTTGCTACTGGTTGTTGCGATTGCAACGAGCGGAACGGCCTCGGCCAACGATACCGTGTTGAATGGGATTCCAAAACTGGACACCGATTTGGTGGCCGATTTCTCGGAACTATGGGTGCATGGACATGATGGGCGTATTGAACCGATGTCGACACTGAACAGTGAGATTTTGAGAAAAATAAGCCGCAAATCAAGTTTCGGGGGGATGTCGCCGGATGAGCTTGTACTTAGCATGAATCTGTATCCCGAACTTTGGCGCACAGTTCCGCTAATCAAGCTTGAAACTGAAATCGCAGTGCAGTTGGGAATTGAAAGCAAATATGCTTCGCCTATCGATTTCTTCGATGAAAACGGGCAGTACCGAATATTGAATGAAGTTCAGACAGCTTATAATAAAATGCCTGCCTTCAGAAGTCAGCTGGATAAAGATTATTTGTTTGTGGATGAGCGGGTGAATATCTGTTTCATGGTTTTCAATGGTGAACTTTTTACCTTTTTCCCGCCTGTTAACCAAACCGATGCCTGGTTTGCCGCCGGTAGTAATCCGACCGGTTATCCGAAGGGCGATTCGCTTTTTGTGGCGAACAGTTTTAAATTGCTGCGCGAATCGATGACTCCCGGAGGCGAAATTCAACCTCGACAAATTATGGCAACAATTGCCCGGTTTCAGGAAAAATTCGGAGCCGAAATACTTCCGTCAGAAAACAAAAAAGCAGCTGAATTACTTTATAACCAGTTTCAACCATTCAAGCGGGTTTTTCCCTGGTATTTGTTGTTCGGAGTTGGGTTGCTGATTGTTTTGTTGGTCACTGTTTTTCGGCAAAAGCCGGTTAGCACCCCGGTGAAATACACCTTTGGTAGTTTAATTGGTCTTGCCTTTTTGGTGCACACCGCAGGACTGATTATTCGCTGGTATATTTCAGGACATGCACCCTGGAGTAATGGCTACGAATCGATGGTTTACGTAGCCTGGGCAGCCATGTTGGCCGGAATTATTTTTGGCCGTAAATACCCGATGGTTTTGGCAACCGCTGCATTTCTGACCGGAATTACCCTCTTTGTGGCACACCTGAATTGGATGAACCCGGAGATAACGCATCTGGTACCGGTCCTTAAATCGTATTGGTTACTTATTCATGTGGCAGTTATTACAGCGAGTTACGGTTTCATTGGCCTTAGTTCGTTTTTGGGGCTGCTGGTTCTGTTTCTTTATGCGCTAATGCAGCAGAAAAACCGGAAGAATGTCAGTCATTTCACCGACCAGCTTACGACCATCAGCGAGTTGTCAGCAACTCTGGGTCTTTACATGCTTACGATCGGGACTTTCCTTGGCGGAATCTGGGCCAACGAAAGCTGGGGACGCTATTGGGGATGGGATCCTAAAGAAACCTGGGCCTTGATTACGGTGATTATTTTCGCCTTTATTGTCCATATGCGGTTCATTCCCGGACTTCGGGGACGTTTTAATTACAATGTGGCAACTGTGATTGGTTTTGCTTCTGTATTAATGACTTACTTTGGCGTGAACTACTTCCTGAGCGGAATGCATTCGTACGGAAAAGGAAGTGTAGATGGGGTGCACTGGAGTGTTTATGCAGCCGCGGCGGCGATTGGACTGCTGATTATTGTAGCCTACGGAAAGTATCGAAAGTATGAGAATGAATAGCTCGAATGGGTAATTTGATAGTTATCTCCAAAATAACAGAACTGGTTTAAAACAGATTTTGATCAATTTTTTGGTTAGCCTTAAATGTTATCTTTGCCCGGTTGTTTAGGGTTTAACTAAGAATGAAAGAATGACTGTTAAGGTTACGCGTACGTTTGATATTCTGGATCGTTGTCTCAACGAGTTTCCACGAAAAGATGCTTTAGGTGGGAAAAACGGCAAGGAATGGTACACTTATTCCACCGAAGAATATGCCGCTAACTCCGAGAATTTTGCGCTTGGAATGCTCGCACTGAATTTAAAACAAGGCGATAAAGTGGCTACGGTTACTGCAAACCGGCCCGAGTGGAATTTTGTTGACATGGGACTGGCAATGGCCGGCATGATACATGTGGCGATCTATCCAACGATTGGTGACGACGAATATCGATACATCCTTGAGCATGCCGATGTACAGTGCTTGATTGTTGGCGATAAGAAGTTGTATGAGAAGCTAAAGCCGATTGCTGACGAAATTGCCGGGCTGAAATCCATCTATGCATTCGAAGAGCTCTGTGTCTGTCCACATTTTGCAGAAATCATGAAACTTGGAGAAGCATCCAAATCGGAATTGCTTCCAACGCTCAACGCCCGCAAAGCGAGTATACAGCCGGACGATATTGTGACATTGATCTACACCTCGGGCACAACCGGAGTTCCGAAAGGAGTGATGCTTACGCACAAAAACCTGGTTTCAAACTTTAAGGCTCATGCCGAAATGCACACTTTGGGAATAAACCACCATGTGATTAGTTTTCTGCCTTTGTGCCATGTGTATGAGCGCAGTGTAAATTACCATTTTCAATACAAAGGAATGGGGGTTTACTATGTTGGTAACCTTGGGCAAATTGTAAATGCAATTCGTGAAGTGCAACCACATATGTTTAATTCAGTTCCCCGCCTGTTGGAACGTGTTTATGACGGATTTGTGTCGAAAGGAAACGATTTGAGTGGTGTTAAAAAGGCGATTTACTTTTGGGCATTACGCTTGACGCGTCACTTCGAATACAACAAAAAATATAACCTCTTTATTTCGCTTCAAATTAAGTTGGCCGACAGGTTGGTTTACTCCAAATGGCGCGAAGCACTGGGGAATAACATTACCTACATTGTGTCGGGTGGAGCAGCTCTGCAGTCACGAATTGTTAGGGTGTTGGGCATGGCCGGAATGTATGCGCTCGAAGGTTACGGACTTACTGAAACCTCTCCGGTTATTGCTGTAAATAATCCGCGGACAAAAGAAATGAAAGTTGGTACCGTTGGCCCAATACTGGATGGAGTGACGGTTAAGATTGCCGATGATGGAGAAATTTTGTGTAAAGGCCCGTCGGTGATGAAGGGCTACTACAATGCGCCCGACCTGACCGCAGAAGTGATTGATGAGGAAGGCTGGTTTCACACCGGCGATATTGGTTGCCTGGAAGACGGCAAATATCTGAAAATTACCGATCGAAAAAAGGAAATGTTTAAAATGTCGGGTGGAAAATACATCGCGCCGCAAATGATCGAAAATAAGCTGAAAGAATCCTTTTTTATTGAACAGGCTATGGTGATTGGTGAAAATGAGAAATTTGCCAGTGCATTGATTTCGCCTAATTTCGATTATCTGCATGATTGGTGTTCACAACATAAAATCCACTTTCGCGACAATCAGGAATTGATTCAACGGGATGAAGTTATCCTGCAATTTCGGAAAGAAGTCGCGCAAATAAATCGAACAACCGGTGAGCACGAAGAAATAAAGCGCTTCCGCTTGGTTTGCGAAGAGTGGTCGGCACAAAATGGAGAGCTTTCGCCAACTTTAAAGCTTAAGCGAAATTATGTGATGAAAAAATATCAGCACATTGTCGATGATATTTATTCGGTTTCGAAAAACGGAAATGGGAACGGTGGATTGAAACTATCGCTCGTTAATTTACGGTTCGACTTGAATAAATTGTCGCAGCGATTTAAACAGAATTAAATGAATGGGAATAAAGAAAGTCATCTTAACGGATGACTTTCTCAGTTTTATACCGTTGCGGCATCAGTCGAAAATTAACCGCCAATCCGTTTTACTTTAAAACCTTCGTTCTTTAAAATGTCCATTATTTTGTCCCGAAAATTCCCCTGAATTAGAATCTCACCGTCGCGGGTCGATCCACCAACACCACATTGGGTCTTCAACTTTCGGGCAAGTTCTTTCAGTTCGTCGTCAGTGCCTTCAAAACCGGTGACCAAGGTGGCCGACTTTCCCTTACGCCCTTTCTTGTCCAACTCAACGTATAGGGTTTGTTTGCCTGCTGGAATACTGGGCGTTTTTTCCTGCTTATCTTCGTTCTGTTCGCTCTGTGTGTCGGGATTGATTGAAAAAGCCATTCCTAATTTGTCTTTCCAGTCTTGTGTCATATCGAAGTTTTTTTTTCAAAAATAGCATAAAAAGCCAATTGCGGGGTCGCAAAATATGGAATTGCGGTGAACTTTTGAGCTAGCTTACGGGTTTGAAAGGGGGACCAAGGATAATAAGATGGCAAAACTCGTTGAGGTAAATTCAGTGCAGGATATTCTTCCCGAATATCGAAATACGGCGATCAGCTTACTGCTTGAATATCATAATCTAAATAAAACATTTTGTAATTACGATCAGGCAAAAATACTGATCGGTATGTGTGTGGACAACCGCAAAAATTTGTGGATTCCCGAGAATTTTGCCTTCGTGATGCGTTCAGGAGGTGCAAACTTGTTTTTCCATGAGTTTCAGGTGTCATACTCCATTGGCGTTGGTGGCGTCAGGTGCATTGCACTCATTGGTCACAACCATTGCGGTATGGTTAAGCTCGAAGACCGAAAAGCCGATTTTATTTCAGGAATGGTACGAAACGCCGGATGGAAGGAAGAGAATGCAAAATCGCACTTCGAAAATCTGTCTCCTTTTTTTGAGGTTGGCGATGCCATTGAGTTTCTGCTTTGCGAAGTCGACCGCTTGCGCAAACGATACCCCAAAGTAAAAGTTGCTCCCTTGTTTTTTAATGAGGAAACCGGAAAGCTTTCGCAGATTGTTGCCGATTAGTTCGTTGCGGTCGATCCTCAACGTTGACTCTCTTTCGGAGAGGCTAATTAAATTGTTCCAGCCAACTTCCGTCCTGTCGTGAGCCAACTCGAAACGAAAATGAACGATGAACAGATCTAAAAAATCCCCGGGGAACTCTCCCGGGGATTTTTTAGTTTATTAAAATTTGAAATCGATTCCGGCAATGAAATGAATTTCTGCCTGTGGATAATAGCCATCCATTTTGTAACGGCTACCCCCGGTATAATACGAGTAAACCCAGGCATTGCTTTCGTACTCGGTATCGAACAGGTTGTTCACCATCAAGTGCAATTTAATTTCTTTAAATAGATTTCCTTTAATGGTGTAATCCATTTTTAAGTTGTTCACAAACCAGGCATCCAGCTTGCGATCTTCGTCCGATGAATTGTCGATGTATTGGTCGCTCACGTAGTTTGAAAGCAGACTGATTGACAAACTTTTTGTAGGTTGAAAGCTCAACTGGCTGTTTACAATTGTGCTGGGCGAAAAGGCCAGGTCGGTTTTGCCTTTATCATCAACATACTGGTAGACCTCGTTTTCCATGTCGTACCAATAGTCCCAATTATCAACATATTCGGTAAAGTCTTTAATCTTGTTCTCACTGAAGGTCGCGTTCACGTCCCATTTCAGCACAGGCGTAATTTTCAGTCCGGCCATCAATTCAATACCGGCTCGATAGCTGTCGTCAACATTCACCATAATAGCGCTTCCTACATCGTTAATTTCTCCGGTCTGAATTAACTGATCTTTGTAAACCATGTAGTAGAGATTTGCGCCCAACGAATAGTTGCGGTTACGGAAGGTGTAGCCTGCCTCAAAATCGTTCAGTGTTTCGGCTACGGGTTGTTTCCCGTTCGGATCGGCATCTACAAAGTTGCTCCTGTTCGGTTCGCGATGAGCCTGTGCATAGCTTAAATAGGCTTCGTTTTGTGCGTTTGGCTTGTAGTACAGGCCAAATTTAGGGTTGAAGAAGTCGAATTTATGGCTTTGCGTTAAATCCCGCAAGTCATCGTCAATTCCGTTTATGTTGTAGTCGATGTGGCGATACTGCAGGTCGGCATAAACGTTTAGCGATTCAGTCATTTGAAGATTGTATTTGCCAAACAGGTTGAAATCTTTTTTCACCCCTTTGCTTCTGTACCACTCAAAATCTTTTGCATTGTCGCCCATGTATTGAGCCCAAAGCACCTCTCCAAAGTGGCGGCCATCATATTCATTGTAGCCACCTCCAAACGTGAAAGTATTCAGCCCGTTGTCGTAATTCAGCGAGTAAGTTGCTCCGTAGAAATCATTGTCCAGCCATTTACGAACAACCATATCTGTTTCTGCCACACCAACAGCCGCGTTCATTTGGTAGTCGGCGTATTCCTGATCGTACTTGTAGTTTTCGTAATAACCACGGCCGTAGGTGTAATGCAGTGAGGCATTTAAATTCAGATATTCGTTGAATTTATGTGAAAAATGCAGTTGGTAATGATCCTGCTGGTAATGATCTACCTCATTGTCGTAGGTGTAAAAGTTATAAGTCCGCGCATCCGATGCAATCAGGTCGTCGTATCGTTTTTGGTTCTCGTCTGCCGATCCCGACCACAGCCAGTGATCCAGGTAGCGTTGCATTTCATCCTGATCGTTATTCAGTTTTGCCGACGGAACGCCATACCAGGCCTGGTAAGTTTCCTCGAAGCCGGAGAACACGTTCACTTTTAGGATCGTGTTTTCGGAATAGTAACCTCCTGAAACAAAAAAGGACTTCAGGTCGGAACTGGCACGGTCGATAAAACCATCGGAAGTTACCTTCGAGAGGCGGGCATCGAAAGCGAATTTCCCCATCAGTCCGGTTCCGGCAGCTACCGAGTTTTTAATGGTTGAATAAGATCCGGCGGAGCTTTTTACCTCGGCATAGGGCTCTTTATTCAGCGTGGTAGTTTGCAGGTTGATGGTCGCGCCAAACGCAGCCGCACCGTTCGTCGATGTTCCTACTCCACGTTGCACCTGAATGTTGTCGATTGAACCGGCCAAATCCGGAATGTCAACAAACCAGGTTCCATGCGACTCGGCATCGTTCATCGGAATTCCATTCACCGTTACGTTAATTCGGTTCAGATCGGTTCCACGAATTCGAAAGTTCGTGTAACCAACTCCTGCTCCGGCATCCGACGAGGCCACATACGATGGTGTCATCGTCAGCAGATAGGGGATGTCTTGTCCCATGTTGCGGTTTTCAATCGTCGCACGATCGACCGAAGTTTTGGCAACCGGTGTTTTGTCGCCGGCTCTAGTCGCTGAAACCAGCACTTCTTCAGTCATGATTCCCGTGTTTTGGAGCGTGATAACCACTTCTTTCGACTGGTCAAGTTTTACCACTCGGTTGGTTTTTTCGTAGCCAATAAACGACACCAGAATTTCGTAATTCCCCGACCGTAAGTTTTTCAACTGAAACTGTCCATTCGAATCGGCCACTGTACCGGTGTATGTACCGGCTAAAACAACATTCGCCCCGGGAAGAACTTCGTTGTTGTCATTTCTCACTGTTCCCGTGATGGAGAACTGTGCAAAACTAAACGTTGTCATACCTAGCATGAACAACACGAAAAACATTCTTTTCATCTTTTCTTGAAAGTTTGGTTAATAAATAACCAATGAGGTAGGAATATAAATCCTTCTTTTTTTTCCCTCCCTACGCCGGCATTATCCGGATCAGGTTCTGTGGGTATGATCTCAGCCTGAAAGGCACCCCATTGCGTAAATCGGGGGTAAAGGTAATCGAAAATTTAGATTGAAACACAAAGTGCCTGGGTATATGTCCGGGAGTTGGCTGAAAATATTTCAGTATCAGGTGATTGGGTGGCGAAAAAATGACTCGAATTCCGACAAAATGGCAATCTTTTCAGCGCGGTTTCTTTTAATTTGGGGCTGAATTGACTTTGGTTCGGGCTTTGATAGGTGTGAAGTGAAAACGAAAAGAAACGATGTTTAACCAGTAGTTAGGAGGACAAAGTTATGTTACCATTTGTTAGATCAAACAGAAATGTTCCAAGCTTATTTGATGAGTTCTTTGGAAAGGATGTATGGAATGACTTTTTCGAAAAATCTGGCTGGAATAGCAATCCGAGCGTCAATGTGTATGAAAAAAAAGATCATTACTCAATTGAATTGGCTGCTCCCGGCCTCGACAAAAAAGACTTCCATATTGATGTGAAAGACAATTTGCTGACCGTTTCTTCGGAAAAGAAAGAAGAAAAAAAGGAGGAAAAAGAAGGCAGTAAAGTTGTGTTCTGCGAGTTTAATTACTCAAAATTCAGTCGTTCGTTCCAGTTGCCGGATGGCGTTGATGTGAATAAAATTACCGCGAACCACAACAATGGCGTTTTGACCATTCAATTGCCAAAACGGGAGGAATATAAATCGCAAACAACACGAATGATTGAAATTCACTAAGGCTGAATGATCAGCTGTAAATGACATTAAGAATTGGGTTTAGTTTTAGTAAGTTGGCCCCGCCGAAAGGTGGGGCTTTTTTATAACCACTTGTTTTTTCTGAAAAACCAAAATTGAAACGCGACAATAATCAATAAAATTAACCCGAAAGCAAGAAAAGCGTTCGGACTTTCAGCATGTGGTATTCCGGCTAAATTGACACCAAGCAAACCTGTGAAAAAACTGAGCGGAAGGAATAATGCCGTGATAATCGACAGTAGGTACATGCGGCTGTTGATTTGCTCATTCGACCGGTTGATGAGTGTTTCTTGGCTAACGGAGGCTAGTTCACGGGCAGCGTCAAGCATCTCAAGGTAGCGCATCAGGTAGTCATTCACCTCACGCATTCGTAATTGCTGTTTGTTGGTCATCCAGCTAGTCTTCTCAATCTGCATTTTGTTTAGCGCGTCTCGTTGCGGTATCAGAAACCGCTTAAGTTGAATAATCTGTCGACGCAGGTTGTATAGTTCTGTTTTGCTTTCGTCATCATTCCCATCTTCTTCCATCACCATTTCTTCCATCGAAATCGCCGATTCCTCAATATCTTCCATGACTTCACTCATGTTGAAAACCACCCGTTCATTTAATCGAACAATGAAATCACCAGTGTTTTTTGGAGGATTATTATTCTCCATGTCGTCGACAAGTGATTTGATTGAGTTGAGGGTTTTCTTTTGGCAGGTGATAATCATATTTTTGGTAGCAAGCATGCGTACTGAGATCATATCTTCAGGCTTTTCGCCTTTAATGAGGTTAATTCCGCGAACAACAAGCAGCAATTCATCGGCATAAATGGCCACGCGTGGTCTTGAGTCTTCTTTGATAAGCGCGGAGGTGATAACCTCGTTTTCATGCAACGACTCAACAAGTTTGCGGGTTTCCGGTACGCTAAAATCCAGTTGAACCCAGATGTAGTCTGTCTCGTTCTTGGTTGTTGGGATGGTGTCAATTTTTATTTTCTCTGTTGTCTTGTTGGCCGAATTGACATAGAAAGCGTTGATAACAGCATGTTTCATGGTCGCAATTTTTCAAAATAAAATCGGGTACTTTTCTGATCTACTTTTTTCAACCTGAAATCACAACTAACAAATTTCTAAAATTAGGGCTTTTAGGGCTGTTTCGTGGATTGAAAAACGTATTCAAGATACGAATCGGGCTGTGAAATACAAAACCCGAACCGCGAACAGGTACTGTGGAGCGATGGCTGCTTAACTGTTGACTTCGGTAAACGTTCGTTTATTTTGGAAATAGAATTTCCAGATGACACTTTTGCAAATAATTTCATCGTGCCACCTTGGGGGAGCGATTAATTTTAGCTTTCGACGTTTCGTTTTTAAACGATTTCGGTTGGCATAAAAAGCCCAATGTGCTTTAATTACACTGGTGAAGCCGTTGACATTTCCCTCACTCAACAGTTTAAAAGCAGCAACTCCGTCCAGGAGCATTCGCACAAAAATTACTTTCAGCAATCGATTGGGAGGGCAGTTTTTGTACAACAAAAACAGGTTGTTTCGAAAGTTGAGAAATAGTTTTCTCGGATTATTATAGGGCAAACTTCCGCCGCCAAGATGATAAACCTGGCAGAGGGGGGTGTAGCGAATCTGGAAATCCATGTTTTTTAGCCTCCAGCACAGATCAATTTCTTCCATATGGGCCCAGAAGTCGCTGTCGAAACCTCCGGCTTTGTGGTATAAATCGGCACGGATGGCCATGCAGGCTCCGCTGGCCCAAAAAATATTCACCTCATCGTTGTATTGAGCTTCATCTTTTTCAATGACATTCAAAATTCGGCCTCGGCAAAACGGGTAGCCGAGTTTGTCGATAAAACCACCTGCCGCTCCGCCATACTCATAGTCGTGTTTGTTGTGCCAGCTTAAAATTTTGGGCTGTACGGCAGCAACTGTCGCATCGTTTTCCATGATCGAAATCATTGGTTCGAGCCATCCTGCCGTAACCTCGACATCCGAATTGAGCAAGATGTAGTATTCGGCATCGATTTGTTTTAATGCTTGGTTGTAGCCTTCAGCAAAACCGTAATTTTTGGGTAGTTGCAAGCGGATAACTTGCGGAAACTGTTCTTCAATCAGCGCCATTGAACCGTCTGTAGATCCGTTGTCGGCTACTATAATTTTCGTTCCTTCAAGGTGGCTATGAGCCACAACCGATGGTAAGAATTGAGGGAGAAGTTTTTCTCCGTTCCAGTTTAAAATAACAATCGCGATAGAGGCGTGTTTCATGCGGGCAAAGATAGTTAGGAATTCAAAATTCCTGCTAAAATCTCCACCAGTTGTTCTTTTGAAAGTTGGCTCAGCTTTTCGCGGATTTCGATGGTCTGATTTTCAGACTGATTGGCTAGAGTGTCGTTCAATTCTTTCCATTGTTTGCCGGTCATTTCCTGTTGAAGGAGTTCACGGGCAATGTCTCCAGACCTGGTTTGACCCGGCAATCCCAATGTTTGCAATTCCAAAATGGCTGCATCCAGAATTTCGTGAGCTTGCATTTTTACCGGGTCACCCGATTTTTCGTTGCCAGTAGCTTCGCGAAGGTGCCAGCTCGAATAGTCGTATTTCAGATCTAATACCATTTTTACGATGGGGTGAGACCCCCCGAAAATTCGGTTCAGGAAGAGTAGGGTTTGGTTTTTCCACGCTTCCAGATCGAAGCTCTGTTGCTTCAGTTTCTCAATTTGTTCGTTGAGCAGTGCAATTTCCTTTTCAGCCATGATGTGCTTTTTTATGCAATTTAGCTGATTGGCAACCGACGCCCAAGTACTCTGCTGAAAAACTATCCGAGATGTTCGTTTACTTTGGCGAAAAAGGCCGGGAAATAGTTGCTGTTCGCCGAAACCAACTCTTTTCCAAACAGGTAATTATTGCCCCCTTTGAAGTCGGTGACCTTGCCTCCGGCTTCCTTTACCAGCAGAACTCCGGCAGCGACATCCCAGGCGTGGAGGGCGTGCTCGAAGAAACCATCGAAACGGCCGCAAGCCACATAAGCAAGATCAACTGCTGCCGATCCCATACGGCGCATGCCTCGGGTTTCAATCATGAAAAATTCCAACACTTGCAGATACGAACTCAACTTTTCGAAATTGTAGTACGGAAAGCCTGTCGCAAGTAGTACATCTTCGTGTGTTGAAGCCTTCGACACCGAAATAGGTTGGTCGTTAAGATAGGCACCGCCATTTTCCCAGGCCGAGAAAAGTTCGTTTTGCCCTATTTCATATACCACTCCGACAATAGGCACGCTGTCTTTTGTTAATGCGATGGATACTGAATGTGGGAAGATACCGTGAATGAAGTTTGTTGTTCCGTCCAATGGGTCGATGATCCATTTGTATTGTTCTCCATTTTCGCTGGCTGTTCCTTCTTCGGTAATAAAACCTGCTTCCGGAAGCAGGTCACGAAGGCGAGCTACAATTATTTTTTCGGCCTCCTTGTCGACATAGGTCACCAAACTGGCCTTGCCTTTCAATTCAATATCTTCAGGTGTAATTTTCGAACGTTCCTCACGTATAAATTGTCCGGCTTGCTTGGCCAGAGTGCCGATCTCCCGGCAAATATGCTGTAAATCCATTGAGACTAAATTTTTTACCGAAAGTCGCTTAATCCCGTTTAACCAGCAAATTTCTACTGTTATTTAATTCTGAAGGATTTTTGAATGAATCAATAGCTTCGCTCCGGCCTTTCGTATGATTTGCCGGGAGGCGAATGTAATATTTTTTTAGCAGGGCTAATTGTCACGTATACAGAGTTATAGCTTGGTTTTGTTTTGAGGCGTTTAAAAAAGGGTATGAATTTTGGATAATCTATTTTGAAATTGATTTAGTAGAGTTCTTCGAAACGAAAAGGCTATTTCTTAAGAAGCTTCGAGCTGAAAAAAGTCAAGGCCAAAGATAGAACTCATTCATGTCAATTTTTTGGGGAATGATTTATTCATTTAAAACTTAGACCAATGAAAGCAAAATTAATAGGAATATTATTCGTGATTGTTGCAACACTGAGTGTTTCAGCACAAAACTATAGCGTTAGAGCCGTAGGATATGATATTAGTGATAACCTGGACCTGGAAGCTGTTTCGTACCTTTTTGGCGAATCCCGCGACTTGCAGGACTTTGAATATCGACTGAATGATCCACAAATGCAGATCTCAAATCTGGACTTGAATCAAGACGGATGGGTTGATTATCTTCGGGTGGTTGAGGTGTATGAGTATGGCATTCATTTGGTAACCATACAGGCTGTGTTGGATCAGGATATTTATCAGGATGTTGCAACCATCGATGCCGGGCAGATTAAGGGTGGAAATTACTACGTGCAGGTTGTCGGTGATCCGTATTTGTACGGGCCAAACTACATTATTGAACCGACCTATGTGCGGGTGCCTTTGATATTCTCTTGGTTCTTTCGCCCGAACTATGTTGTTTGGCATTCACCCTATTATTGGGGATATTATCCGTCGCGATATAAACATTATCGTTGTTTGCCGACTTTCAATTACCATCGGAATTTGCATGTTCATATTGATTATCATGTGAATACCTATCATTATAGTACGGTGCGCCGAAACACGCTGGCTGTTGAGCTACATCGTAAGGTGTATCGCAATGACTATGCGCAACGACATCCGAGCAAATCATTTTCGTCGCGGAATACCGGTTATTCCAATAAATATGAGCTAAGTCGAAGTCGTTCGGTATCGGAATCGCGGGGAGATCGGAGGCCAACCGGTCAGGCAACTTATAATAGTGGATCCCGTTCAGGTTCCTCAAGGAGTGTTTCGTCCCGTTCGGATGCTTATCGGGGAACATCAGAGACCAAAAGTGCTCGTATTTCAACTACCCAGCCCAATAGTAGCCAACGGAAGGGGTCTGATGTGAACTACAACCGGAGTAGTGGCCAATCGCAAGTAAAAAGCGGAACAAAATCGGTTGGGCGTTCCCCCGCCAGTGCTAATACAAGCCGTTCTGTTTATCAACCAGGTAGTACTTCTAAATCCGCAACTGGTTCCGGTTCGAAACAGCAATTTGAGGTCAGGAGCAGCCGATCCTCGAGTACGAATAATTCCACCTACAGGTCGACTCAGCAACCCAAAGTAGAATCAAGCTCAAGCCGAAGTGCGAAAAGCAACAGTGTAAGCCGAAGCGCCAATTCGTCGGGCCGATCGGTTGCCAAACAATCTTCAATATCCAGAAAAGCGGAAAGCTCTAGCACCACGAAGTCTGGCACGGTGAGTACGAAGAAATCAGAAAGAAGTAAAAGAAGGTAAGCGAATTGATGTTAAATAGTAAAGCCCGAGGATGTGAAATGACCTCGGGCTTTTATTATTATTATCGTTGAATTCTTTTTTACAATAAATCGCTGGCAAGTTCTGCTAAATAGCTTCGTTCGCCTTTCACCAAATTCACGTGAGAGAAAAGATCTTGCTTTCGCATTCGGTCTGTCATGTAGGCTAACCCGTTCGATTTCATATCCAGATAGGGTGAGTCGATCTGTTGAAGGTCGCCGGTAAAAACCATTTTCGTTCCTTCACCTGCACGGGTGATGATTGTCTTAATCTCGTGCGGAGTCAGGTTTTGAGCTTCGTCAACTATAAAAAAGGCATTCGATAAACTGCGGCCACGAATGTAGGCCAATGGAGTAATGATAAGTCGTTCTTCTTTCAATAACTCATCAATTTTCTGATACTCCTGACTTCTTGGATTGAAAGCGTGTTTAATGACCGTAAGATTGTCGAATAACGGTTGCATATAAGGGCTAATTTTCTCGGTCGCATCGCCGGGAAGGTAACCCAAGTCGCGGTTGCTGAGTGCCACAATCGGGCGAGCCAGCAATATTTGCTCGTACATTTTGTTTTGTTCCAGCGCGGCAGCCAGAGCCAAGAGGGTTTTCCCTGTTCCGGCCTTTCCGGTCAGCGAAAGTAGTTTGATATCCGGATTCAATAACGAATTCAGGCTGAACGTTTGTTCCGCATTACGGGGTTTAATACCATATGCGACTTTTTTTTCGACTCGAACCATGCGTTGTGTCGCTGCTTCGTATCGGGCTAAAACACTCGATTTGTTTCCTTTTAAAATGTAGTATTCATTTGGGATTGGAGCATCTTTGAGGCCGGCATCAGCAAAAGAGAAAAAGCCATCGTTGTAAAGCGTGTCGATGAGATCGTCTTTAAAGCTGTCTACTTCGGTAACTGATTTCTCAAAAACCTGAGGATCTTTAATTTTATCATTTTCATAATCTTCAGAATGAATGCCCAGTGATTTGGCTTTCATACGCAGATTAATATCCTTGCTTACCAGAATGGTGGGTCGTTTCGGATTTTCTTTGGTGTAAAACTCGGCGACAGCCAGGATACGGTGATCCGGAATATCTTCTTTGAACGACTGTATCATCGTGTCGGAGAAGGGCTTGCCTGTTGCGATGATCAGTTTACCCAACTCAGGACTTAGCTGAATTCCGCCATTAAATAGCTTCTCTCCGACAATGTCATCCAGCACACGCACAAACTCACGTGCCTGAAAATTGATTGGATCATTTCCCTTCTTAAATTTATCCAATTCTTCCAAAACCGTCAATGGAACGACGATATCGTTATCTTTGAACTGGTAAATGCAATTGTGGTCGTGTAAGATCACATTGGTATCCAACACGAAAATCTTGGTTTGTTTGTGGCCTGCCATAAGCTTATATTTTAGTGTCTGTGTTTACAATGTAGGAAAAATCAACGATTCAGGGAGAGATAAAAGCCAAAAGATGCCATGCAGTTATCGACACTTGTTGGTAAGTGGGTTTAAGTGATTGATTGAGAAATGAAAAGCTATCAGGAAATTTTAGATTATTTGTACAGCCAGCTGCCAATGTTTCAGCGGTCTGGTGCTGCCGCCTATAAAAACACCTTGGGAAATACCTTGGTTTTAGATGAAGTATGGGGACATCCGCATCGGAGTTTTAAAACAATTCATGTGGCCGGAACAAACGGCAAAGGTTCTACATCGCATATGCTGGCTTCCGTTTTGCAGGAGGCCGGATATAAAGTTGGACTGTATACTTCTCCGCATTTGGTTGACTTTCGCGAGCGTATTCGGGTTGATGGAAACATGATTTCGGAAGAAGCGGTGGTCGCCTTTGTCAGCGATTTTGAAGCGAAAAACAGAACATTGGGCCTCGAACCTTCCTTTTTCGAGATCACCGTTGCCATGGCTTTTTGGTATTTTCAGCTCACGAAGGTTGATGTGGCAGTTGTTGAGGTTGGTCTTGGCGGTCGCCTCGATTCAACCAATATTATTACTCCCGAGTTAGCATTGATCACCAATATTAGCCTGGACCATACGGCTTTGCTTGGCGGGACTATTCAGCAGATTGCGGCGGAAAAGGCAGGGGTAATTAAACCGGATATTCCGGTGGTAGTCTCGGAAAGTAGTTCGGAATATGATTCTGTTTTTGTTGAAAAAGCAAAATCAGTTGGAGCAGCAATCTCTTTTGCCGATCAGGAATATGAAGCGGCTTATGGTTTTTTGCTTGCAAATGGAAGGCAAACCTTCAATTTTAGTAAAAACGGAAAGCTTATTTACCAGAATTTGCAAAGCGATTTACTCGGTAGCTACCAGCGCAAGAACGTAGCCGGTGTTTTGAAGGTGATTGATTTGTTGGTTGAAAAAGGATGGAACATTAGTTTGCAAGCGATCTATGGTGGGATGAGCAAGGTTCGGGAAAATACCGGTTTGAGAGGGCGATGGGAGATTGTTGGAGCCAACCCAATGGTGGTATGCGATACGGGGCACAATGAGGCAGGCATTCGTCAGGTTGTTGAGCAAATTAAGCAAACAGCCTGGAGAGAATTGTATGTGGTGATCGGTATGGTCAACGATAAGAGTTTGGATGGTGTTTTGGAGCTTCTACCTAAAGAAGCGCATTACATTTTTACCCAAGCTTCCATTCCGCGGGCGCTGGATGCAGGTGAATTATGTCGGAAAGCAAAGCAAAAAGGACTAAACGGGCAGGTTATTGCCGATGTGAAGATGGCCGTAGCAGAAGCGTTGAAATTAGCTAATCCCAATGATTTTGTGTTTGTTGGCGGTAGTACGTTTGTAGTCGCTGATTATTTTTCTTAAAATATTTTCATTTTCTTTTTGGAAGAAGAAAAAAGCATTTATATTTGCAACGCCTTTCCAGAAAGGACACACGTTCTACAGAAATCGGGCGGTTAGCTCAGTTGGTTCAGAGCATCTGGTTTACACCCAGAGGGTCGGGGGTTCGACTCCCTCACCGCCCACTACGGCGGAATACTTCAGTCAGTGTTCCGTTTTTTTATCCAAATTAAAATTGGATGACTGAAAGCTTTCTCAAGCTTAAAATGAGAGACGTTCAACATATTTCGGGCGGTTAGCTCAGTTGGTTCAGAGCATCTGGTTTACACCCAGAGGGTCGGGGGTTCGACTCCCTCACCGCCCACTTCAAAGAGGAATACTTGCAAAAGTGTTCCTCTTTTTTTTGCTTTTCAGCTGGCTATAAAAGCCGACAGCCTGAAGAAATGAATTTCTGCTCAGGCTGTCGACTTTTAAATGGCTTCGTTTCGGTCGTCTATTCAACGATTCTATAGAATTCCGGCTTCTTTTTCGTTCGTAAAAATGGCGTCCAGTACAGCAATGGTCGACATATTGACAATTTCACGGACCGTACTTTCCATCGGAATAACGTGAACGGGTTTGTCGATGCCGAGCAGGATGGGGCCGATTATTTCGTAGCCGGAGAGTTCGTGCAATAGCTTGTGTGAGATGTTTGCTGACCCGTGATCGGGGAAAACAAGCGTGTTTACATTGCGTTCACCCCACCTGGCAAAAGGGTACTTCTCCATCCGAAGTTTTGTGTTTAAGGCAAAGTGAGCCTGAATTTCACCGTCGACAATTATCTCGGGGTGTTCATCGTGCAACAATTCAACAGCTTTGCGCGGTATCTCGGGATCTCCTTCGGCAACTGAGCCGAAAGTAGAGTGAGAAACAAGGGCGATGACTGGCTCAATATTAAACCTGCTGATCGTACGGTTTACCAGTTTCGTTATTGCTCTGAGTGCTTCAGCATCGGGATTGGGATCAATAATGGTGGTGTCGGCCAGGAAAACAGGCCCGCGTTTGGTCATGACCATGTACATACCCGCGATATGTTTTCCCCGATTATTGGTTCCGATAATTTGTTTGATCGGTCGAACGGTATCCGAGTACTTGGTTGCATAGCCTGAAACAAACGCGTCTGCATCGCCCATTTCTACCATCATGATTCCGAAGTACTCATTCGCATACATCATTCGCCGTGCTTCCTGTAGTGTTACTCCCTTGCGCTGGCGTTTTTCGAATAATGCTTGCGCATATTTTTCGCGTTGCTCGGCTCCTTCAGTTCCGTAAAATTCAAGAATAGTAGCGCCATCAATATCTAGTTTATTTTCTTTTGCCAGTTCCAGAATTCGTGATCGGTTGCCCAGTAATATTGGGGTCGCGATACCTTCCTGAATGATGGCCTGAGCCGCTTGAAGTACGTTCAGACGGCTGCCTTCAGCCAGAACCAGCCGTTTGCCCGAGTTTTGGATACGTTCGCGAATAGTCCGGATTAGCGTATTGTCGTGCCCTAGTCGCCGGTCCAGCTCGTCGCTATAGTCGTCCCAGTCGTTGATGACCTTGCGGGCGACACCTGAGTCGATCGCGGCTTTTGCCACTGCTGTCGAAATTCGTGAGATCAATCGTGGATCAAGCGGTTTTGGGATCAGATACTCACGTCCGAAACTAATTGTATTCTGGTTGTAGGCTGTTGATACAATTTCGGGAACCGGTTCTTTGGCAAGCGCAGCCAATGCTTTTACGGCTGCAATTTTCATTTCTTCATTAATGGCTTTGGCACGGACATCCAATGCGCCACGAAAAATATAAGGAAACCCGAGAACGTTATTTACTTGATTTGGGTAATCGCTGCGCCCGGTGCCAAAGATAATGTCGGGACGAGAGGCCATTGCGTTTTCGTAGGCAATTTCAGGGTCGGGGTTTGCCAGTGCAAATACAATCGGATTGTCGTTCATCGAGCGAATCATATCTTCGTTCAGGATGTCGGCAACAGAAAGGCCAAGGAACATGTCCGCTCCGCGAAGTGCTTCTTCCAACGTGTGAACATCGCGGCTGGTTGCAAAAAGTGCTTTCATTCCCGAAAGGTTTTTTCGCGTCGAATGAATTACTCCTTTGGAGTCGCACATGACCAGATTTTCGCGTTTTACTCCGAGTGAAATGTAAAGTTTTGAACAAGCAACCGCTGACGCGCCGGCTCCGTTTACAACAACGTTTACCTCATCTATTTTTTTTCCGGTAATCTCCAGTGCACTCAGAAAGGCAGCCGATGAAATAATGGCAGTGCCATGTTGGTCGTCGTGCATTACCGGAATGTCAAGTTCTGCTTTCAGCCGTTCTTCAATTTCGAAACATTCCGGAGCTTTTATATCCTCCAGATTAATTCCTCCAAAAGTCGGTGCAATTATTTTTACTGTCTCTATAAATTTCTCTACATCCATGGTGTCGAGTTCAATATCGAATACATCAATGTCGGCAAAGGTTTTGAAAAGCAAGCCTTTGCCTTCCATAACCGGTTTACCGGCCAATGCACCAATATTACCTAATCCAAGCACAGCCGTCCCGTTAGAGATAACACCAACCAGGTTTCCTTTAGCGGTATAGTTGTAGGCATCCTCCGGATTTTTTTCAATTTCGAGGCAAGGGACCGCAACTCCCGGACTGTATGCTAACGACAGATCTTGTTGTGTACTATAGGGTTTTGTAGGAATGACTTCAATCTTCCCAGGCCTTCCACTCGCGTGGTAACGCAGGGCATCTTCTTTCAATTGTTTTGACATTGGTTCTGATTTTAAGATTTCTAAAATTAGTGTTTTCCACGACATGTAGTTTGTTGTGTGTTTTTGGGATAGGTGGCTATGTGTTTGATATGTAGGTTTATGTGGGAGATTGGTTTGTTGAAGATCAAAAAGATTAACGATAAGCTAATTTTGGTCGGCTGGGGTAGTTATTATAAATAAATAATGTGGGATAAAAGTGGGGTAGTTGTAACCAACGAGAATGTTTATTTTTGCGGTACAAGCTAATTTTTAGTGAAAGTTTAAAAAGGAACAATGATGGGTTTTAAAGCTGTAATTTTCGATTTGGACGGAACGTTACTGGATACGTTGGATGATATAACCGATGCTGTAAATACGGTAATGGAGAGGCTTGGTTTTCCAATTCACGAAAAAGTAGCTGTTCGGTCATTTGTTGGCTCGGGGCTTCGTTCGTTGATGGGAAAGGCAATACCGGAATCTGAGCATTCGGAATCAGTTGTCGATTTGTGTTTTCGTGAAATGATGAATGTATACAGTGAAAATTATAAGGAGAAAACGAAGCCATATCCCGGAATTCTGAATATGCTCAATTGCCTGGTTGAGCGGAAGATCCCGATGTCGGTTTTCTCGAATAAGGCAGACGAGCTGACGAGGAAGCTGGTTGATTCGGTTTTGCCGATCAATTTTGTTTCGGTGCAGGGAATGACCACTGAAGCGCTAAAGAAGCCAAATCCGAAGGTTGCGTTGGAGCTCGCCCGAAAAATGGCAATCATGCCCGAAGAATGTGTCTATGTTGGAGATAGTGGCACCGATATGGTTACAGCAAATAATGCCGGTATGTATGCCATTGGTGTTACTTGGGGATTTCGGGACAGGGATAACCTAATTCGAAGCGGAGCAAAAAAGTTAGTTGACTCACCGGATGAAATCCTGCGTTTTTTCTGACTGATAAACGGTTGGACTTAACTATCTTTTGTATTTTTTTCAGCTTTCGATTTTAGTGGTAGGTATTTGCGGCCGACCACTTGCCCAAAAAAGAATGCGGTAAGCAGAATCGGGTAGGTATAAAGAGCAAAACCAATGTCGCTACAAATCCGGAGTAAAATAACCATCGGAACTGGCAAATGAATATACAGGAACCATTTTAGGGAATATATCTTTTCGCGGCCGCGAAGAGCGCCAAAAGGAAGATTGATTAAAAAAACGATCAGGGCAACCAAAGCAATCTTCATATTCATTCTGTTTTAGTAGTAGCTGTTTGTTTTGCGACTATTCAACGGGTGTTTAACTACCCTAATTGTCGATCTTCTTCTTTAACGATTTAAGTAATGGTAGGCGTAAAAAACACGAAAGCTTTCACCCGAACTCAGATGAAAGCTTTAGTTTATTTATCCGATAATACGCTGCCACGGAATTGCAGCCAGAATAATAATGTAAGCAATACCATAGAAAAGTAACGCTGTAGCAAATTTGGATTTGCTTTCACTTATTTTTTTGCTTTTTATTCGGCCAATATGGGCCAAGACCAGAGCAATTACCATCATGGTCAAATGTTCGACTGCGTAGAACCGAAGATCGGAGTTTTTCATTGCAGCTCCAAAATCCTGAAAGGCAGCTTTCGTTATTGGACTGACAAAGGCGTAGAGAATGAATCCGGTTAAAAATTGCAGATCCATTAAGCCGATAAAAATCCCTCCCAATATATTATCCGATTTTTCCCATGGTTTTTGTCCAAACCAACCGATAAAATACTTTAGCAAAGTAACTAATGCTGTCAATAAAATAATCCAGCGTAAGACGTCGTGAAGGTGTAAAAGTCCAGTATACATGATTGAATAATTAATTTCGATATTAACAACGCAAAAGCGATCGTTTGGTTGATCGCTTGCGACGAAGATAGCTTTTATATCTGTTAATAATTGTCAATTTAAGTACTGGGAATAGTTTCAGTAGTGGCATTTGGTCTGTTATTCAAATGCCATCAACTACTCTGCCAGTTTAAATATCTCGTCAAGCTCATATAGTTGTCGGCTATCGACAGACAGGGCTGCCTTTATCATTCCTTGCGCCACTGTTGTGCCTGAAATTGGTCGGTATTTTTTGAACACAAACCGGGTTATAAAAGGGATAATTTTTTGAGCGAGCTGCTCTCCGAATCGCTTGTTGGGCCTGTTGCCCAACAGCAAAGAGGGGCGCAGAATGCTAATTTTTCGGAATGGTAGCTGTCGTGTTTTTTCTTCCAGTTCTCCTTTTATTCGACTGTAAAACAGTTTCGAATTTGAATTAGCTCCGGCCGACGAGATCAAAATGTATTGATCGACCCCGTTTTGGGCTGCTGCTTTCGCGATTTCATACTGGTACGTAAAATCAACCAAATACTGTTTTTCCTGACTGCCGGCTGATTTAATAGTTGTTCCCATACAGGAAAAAAGTATGTCTCCCCGAACCAAGTCCTGCCAGGTTTCCGGTTGATTAAAATCGACCAGATACTCGGCTATTTTTTCATGATGGAAGCCTGTTTCCCGTCTGCTGAGAATGATAACGTTCGAAAACGTATTGTCTCGAATGAGCATTTTCATCAATTCGCTCCCAACTAATCCTGTGGCTCCGGCTATTATCGCTTTCATTATTTATAGAAATTAGCAGATCTTCAGCCAATTGGTCGATATGATCTAGAATTGTTTTTTCCAACGGTAAAAAATCGATTTGTAGGTCTTTTCGGGTATAACTATTGTCAAAGCTAAAGTCGAATCCAATATTTTCATCCACAAACCTGCTCGAATGATTTAAGAAGGGGGTTAAAAGCTTGAATAACCGATCGGTCACAAGTTTTTGTGGTGTTGTGTAGTTGGGGTAGTACTTTCGAACCACCTGTGCCACTTCGTGAAACGATGTTAGATGTGCTGCCGTTAAATGGCGGCCTGTAGTTGCCGTGTCAAAACCTGCCCGAAGATGAGCTTTTGCAACATCGCGAACATCCACGAAAGCTTGATTCTTGCATGACATGTCTTCCTCCAGTTTGCTGGAAAACAGACGGATCATAAGGTCGATGCTGGTTGATTTAATGCGCTTGTTCAGCGATGGCCCCAACATGAGTCCCGGATTGATCACTACTAAATCAAAATTGTGAAATTTTTCGCTTAGGCTCCAGGCTTCTTTCTCTGCAATTGTTTTTGCATAAGAATAGGGGTGATGATTAGGAGTACTGGTGTTGTTCCAATGCGATTCATTAATTTTACGATCACTTATCGTATTGGCTTTGCTCGAATCTCCTGCCATAGCTGAAATGCTCGACGTGAAAACGATTCGTCTAACATCTCCAGCAACATCAGCCGAAAAAAACAGATTGCGGACTCCTTGTATTGCCGGGGTAATTAATTGTTTATTACTGTCTTTAATTGAGCTGATCTGGAAAGGGTATCCGGTGTGGAAAACCAGTTCACAGGATTGAAGGGCTTCTTCATAGGAGCCTTCGTCCAGAAAGTCAGCTTCAAAAAAAACTAATTTTCCCGGCGACTGATTTTGCAGCTCTTGTAAATAGTTGTACTGTTTTTCATTTCGAATGCTGGCAACGGTGGTGTGCACTGTAAGTCCTTCTTCCAGAAGTAATTTTATTATCCAAGATGCCAGGTAGCCGGTTCCACCGGTTACCAAAACGGGTTTAGTTCGGTTAATTGTCTTCATTTTGTTCGCTTTTTTTTGAATATACCTACGCAATAGTTCAATAACACAGCACAGTAGTCATTAGAAAGTCGATGACAGAATGGCCATTCCTACTTTATTAAAGACCCTTTTAAATAAATTCGCAATTAGATTAAGCACAAGAAATCCTATTGTAAAGTAAATTATCACTTTCCTGACTGATTTCAAAATTTAAGAGGCTTATTTTGAAATAATTGTTACACGGTAGGATTGTTTAGGGCGCTGGCCCTAAGGTTTTGGTGTTTCTTGAACGTAGCGCCTTCAGCTTTAATGCATTGCTCTGAATTTTACGATTTTTTTTCTTATTTTTATTAAGTTTAAATTAGAACAAGGAGGGGCTTCTAATTTCAGACAGATTAAACCGGTAAAATAAGACTAAGATGATCAACAAAATTCACACACTGGGAGGGTATTTTCATGAATACCAAAAAAGCATGACAAATCCTGACGATTTTTGGGAACAACAGGCCGAGTGTTTGTATTGGCGAAAACGTTGGGATCGGGTGGTTGATTGGAATTTTGAAGAACCACGGATCAGTTGGTTTGTAAATGCGAAGCTAAACATTACCGAAAGCATTTTTGAGAAGAATCTTTATACTCATGGCGACAATACAGCGATTATCTGGGAGCCGAACGATCCTGGCGATAGGTCGATCACGTTAACCTACCGTGAATTGTATATGGAGGTGAACAAGTTTGCCAATAGTCTTAAAAATCTCGGAATTTGTAAGGGTGATCGTGTGGCTTTGTATATGCCTATGGTGCCTGAGTTGGCTATTGCGATACTTGCTTGCGCTCGGATTGGGGCTATTCATTCGGTTATTTTTGCGGGTTTTTCGGCTCAATCGCTGAGTGAGCGAATTAATGACGCCGGTGCGAAGGTCGTTCTAACGGCTGACGGTGGCTTTCGGGGGGCAAAAATTATTCCTCTGAAAGCGATTGCCGATGAAGCTGTTGGTAAATGTCCTGTTGTTGAAACTGTCGTCGTGCTGAGGAGAACAAATACGGACGTTGAAATGGTTGGAGGGCGAGATATTTGGTGGCACGACTTAGTTGCGGGGCAAGACGAATATTGTCCGGCAGAGGAAATGGATGCCGAAGATCCTTTGTTTATTTTGTATACATCAGGGTCGACCGGTAAACCCAAAGGCATTTTGCATACAACTGGTGGCTATATGGTTTATACAGCCTACACTTTTCGCAATGTTTTCCAGTATAGTGAGGGGGATGTCTATTTTTGCACCGCAGATATTGGGTGGATCACCGGACACTCCTATGTCGTATATGGCCCATTGCTGAATGGAGCTCAAACCCTAATGTTCGAGGGGGTTCCAACGTGGCCCGATGCAGGAAGGTTTTGGGATATTGTTGATAAACATCAGGTATCCCAGTTTTATACCGCTCCAACCGCGATTCGGTCGTTGCTATCAATGGGCAACGAATTTCTCGAGGGTAAAAAACTTGAAAGTTTAAAGGTGCTAGGTACCGTGGGAGAGCCCATTAATGAAGATGCCTGGCATTGGTATCACGACCATGTGGGTAAAAATAAATGTCCGATTGTCGATACCTGGTGGCAAACTGAGACTGGAGGTGTGTTGATTTCTCCCTTAGCCGGAATTACACCAACTAAACCTTCGTTTGCAACCCTGCCATTGCCGGGTGTGTTTCCGGTAATTGTCGATAACCAGGGCAAAGAGCTAAAAGGCAATTCAGTTGAAGGAAATCTTTGTGTAAAGTTTCCATGGCCGGGAATTGCCCGTACAATATGGGGAGATCATGAGCGGTTTTACCAAACCTATTTTTCAACGTATAAAAATTACTACTTTACAGGTGATGGTGTTCGGCGCGATGAAGACGGCTATTACCGAATTCTGGGACGAGTCGATGATGTGATAAATGTATCGGGGCACCGTCTTGGAACCGCTGAAATTGAAAATGCGATTAATGAACATCCCCTGGTGAATGAATCTGCCGTTGTTGGCTATCCGCATGCAATTAAAGGGCAAGGAATTTATGCTTTTGTTGTATGCCCCGAGTTGTCGACCGGTGGTGAAGAAGGCATTCGTCGAAGCATCAAGCAGGGAGTTACTAAGATAATTGGACCATTTGCCCGCCCTGATTTGGTGCAGATAGTACCGGGACTTCCGAAAACACGAAGCGGTAAGATTATGCGTCGTATTTTGCGCAAAATTGCGGAAGGCGATGCCACAAGTCTCGGGGATATCAGTACCCTTCTCGATGAGGAGATTGTTGAGAAAATAATTCAATCGGCACTGGTTGATGTGAAACATTGATCCGGCAGTTTTTACTCCAATTTAACACTTAAATAACAGTCATACAGACGGTGTGATCTTTGTGTTAAGACTATGTTCGCGGAGCATTCATTCTATTGCCAACATTTTTTTCTATCTATTTTTGAAGAGAAGAAAGATAATTCGCTTTCTTCAATGTAAGGCAAGAACCTATCTGTTCCAGTAACGTAAGTATCTAATAAAACTTAGGTATAAGTTGTTTGGAAAGGCAGTTTCTGAAGAATACAAATTAGTAAATTAAAATAAAACAAAAACCATGACTGTAAACAGAACCTTTGGAATTGGCTTTGATGAAAATGAGCCGGAGGTGTCAGAAAAAAAGAAGATTCAATACATCAATCTAAAACTGGCAGCCGATGGTTACCCAACCTGCAATACGGGGATCAAAACCGATTTTCTGGAGATTGCAAAACCATTATTGAATAATTATAACATTAAGTCAAGTTTGTTATCCAATAATGCCTCACCTATGGGGATGAGAATACGAAGTTTTCTGGAAGATTATTTAAGTGATGTTCCTGGAGATAATTCGATCAATTTCCCTCAGAAGCCATTTATTCTCGATCGTCACGGCTTAGCGCGGATTATTTCAATCCCACCGGGAGCCGACTACTACGAGACGGATATTATTAAGACATACCGCACCGCTCAAGGAGTTTTAAACAACCCCAAAGAAGACCGCCGTACGACAAAAGGCGTTTTCCATATTGCTGAGGGAGGGTTGCCAATTCCGGATGACAAGAAAGCTGTTCCGAAAGCGACTTTTTGCAAGTTGCTTCAAAAAGCGCTGGATCCGCCAAAAGAATTTATGACCTTGCCTTTTACAGCAAATCAGGAACAAACGGCAGACTTGTTTGTCAGCTTGATGCTGAGACCAATCGTTGTTCCGGAAGTTCCGGGAGTTATTCGCGAAAAATCAATGGAAATTGCGTTTCTGGCACCGGGAAGCTTAGTCTCGAACCTTGATTTCGTCGAATCAATTTTTGGCAATGCCGGAGATCCGTTTTTGCCGGAGAACGATGCGGCTTTATCGCCTGAACATTGGACAGGCCACACAGGATGTGTTATTCTGGCTCCTCACATGATTCAGTTGACTAAGAAAGAGCTAGGGCTGCCACATTACGACAATGCTACTGAGCGCCAACGTCGCGATAGCATGTGTTGGAAGGACGAAAATGAGAAATACAACGATGGAAGCGCCTTTAAAATCACTTGTCGCGATGAACGTGGTGTGGTGATCACTTTAATTGCAGATAACTACTACGGGTATTGTAAGAAAGAGGTGAAGACCATGATTGGTTACTCGGCGAACTTATTCGGTTATTCCGAAGAAGAACATGCCGGTGGCGCGATCGCTTTCCGCAGTTACAATCTTGGAGAGAAATTTTATATGGATGAGAGGGTTCCGGCAAACGGCTTGAACTTCGCATCATTCATCTACCAGTATGCCGATCTGTTGGAGTTGAAAAAAGAAGGTTACGCGATTGACCGGAATCACCCAAGTGTGATTTATGTTCCGGAAGACGCTGTATTCGACCTGGCGACTCAGAGCGTAAGCTGGACACAGGGAAGTACAAAACAGTCCATAAAACTACTCCCATATAAGCACTACATTTATCCGAACGGGTATAAAATTGAAATGAAGAAACGTATCGAAGGCCCCAAATGGCACTTGACCGGTACGTTTGCTGAAGGAACGTTGTGTCATAAACCATGTACCGTATCCGGTGGGGGTAAATCTGAGATCTCAAAATCGATTAAAGATGCGATGATTCAGGGATCCTACATTGTAGGTGATTTGCATGAAGATCTGGATATGGTTGAAAAAATCATGGCTCACGATTTCTCGAATCGTTTCAAAGTTCCGGCTGATTATTCCGTTAATAAGCCACGCCATATTTTAAGCCCAAAACGTTCACTGGGATCTGTTATCAAACTTTTAACTCCTTCCGATGCCTACACTGAAGAATACAACTCGTGGTTGGCATCATTGCCTCAGCGCATTAAGGTGTTGATTTATGTAATTAAAGGAAATTATACCGAAGAATGGGATGCCGACTGGCGGAAGTATTTTTCAGTTGACAAAGTAAACGGAGTTCCCGGAAATGAGCTGAAATTCAATAATAGCAAGCTACTGTCGAATTACCTCCGGGTGGGGCACGATGTTGACGGCTCTTGGCGAATTTTCTTGTTGCGTCAGGATTTCAACCCATCAGCGAAAGTGCAGGCTGAAGACGATATCACTGCTTCAATTGTTTTGGATGCGAAAAGGTTGAAGAATCTTAATCCGGAATATAAGAACCCAAGCGTGAAAATCGTGAAAAACTGTGAAGCCCGCTTGTTCCAGCGTCCTGACGATTGTATTATCAAAGGATACGATAAGCAAGGTGAAAAGGATTTATCAAGTCCGGGTACTTTTACATCGAACTTCGAGCCTCTGACTCGTGCTCAGGTGCAGGAAATTAAGGACGATGCCATTGGTTTTGAGCTCTACACTCAGCCGGTGAAGGATTTGATCAACTCGTTTTTAGCAAACAGTAGTCCTGAGTATTTAGTGGTGCCGTCTGAACCTCGTTTGGTAAACGGAAAACCATCAAAAAACCCACGCTACCTGCAAACCCGTCCCGACCTGGTGGATCCGACTGACAAATATGTAGCTGAAATTTCAACTCGTATTTTCCGTAAGATTCCGTTGGATCAACCGTTGTATATGCCGGTAAGCGCAGTGCTTCCTGGTCGCCGGAACAATCCTGCTGAACCGGAAAACAATGTACCGCCACTTGCTTTGTACAACCCAATTCACTACCAGGAATTACCCGAGTTGTTTATCGACTACATTTGCAGTATCACAGGTAAGTCGCCGTCGACTACAGGGTTTGGTTCTGAGGGTGCTCTAACCAAAGGGCCTTTCAACAACTTATTGCCTGCAGCCGATTTGAACAACGCGTTCCTTTCCTATATCTTAACCGGATACGGTGGTTTTAGTACTGCTGCCGGATATGTTGGACCAAAATACAAGGTTGACCACGATGTGAGCTTGTTGATTCCTGAGATTTGGTGTCGGATGAGTGTCGCCGAGCGTGAGCCTAAGTTCTTGATTGAGAATGGTTACCTTGAGAAAGTTGAGGATTTTGATTACAATGGCCGTAAAGTTGGCGCGAGTCTGCTAGGCTATCGGATTACAATCAACTTTGTGAAGCATTTCATGGCCCGTATCTTCAGTAAGCCTGATGCTGTATTTAGCGAAGATATGCTTCGTCCTGAATTGCAGGATATGGATATGTTTGTTGCTTCAATCGACAACTTGTCAATCACTCAGAAACGTGTCGCTGAAGGATTCCTGAAAGATGGTACAATTGAACAATTGTGTCCTCCGCTGAAAGCTTTGGTTCACATCATGATTGACGGGACTTACAAAGGGAAACCTCGTAATCATGCGGATATCCGGGCAATGTTTACTCGCGAAGCCGTATTGAACAGCGATTGGTACAAAGAGCGATTGGTTGAAAAACAAAACCGCGATATCGCGCTGTGGACGAAAAATGTCGCCAATATGGAAGAAATCATGAGTCGCAAGAATTTCGCCGAAACTTCAGTTCGATTGGATCTTCCATCGAAATTGAAATTGGCTAAATCGAAACTTGAAACCGTAAGTAAACCATCTTACCTGGATGAGTTGAAAGGTTCATTGGGCGTTGATCCGATGAAACCAATAGCAGAATAATTTTATTCATGATAGGAATGGGAGGGAGCTAAAATAGCTCCCTCTCTTTTTTTAAATCGATGCATTCCATGTTTAATAGTTAAAATTTGATTCAAACGATATGTCATTAAATTATGCCGTGGTTGGAACCGGTGCACTAGGTGGGTATTACGGGTCGAAATTGGCCAGATCTGGGAAATCCGTTCACTTTTTATTGAACTCGGATTTTGAGTACGTGAAGCAACATGGGCTTCGGATCGAGTCGGTGCAGGGAAATTTCAACTTAAACGATGTGCAAGCGTATCGTAGCGCAACGGAGATGCCCAAAGTTGATGTTGTTTTGGTGTGCCTGAAAACGACCAATAATTATTTGCTGGAAGAATTGCTTCCACCATTGTTGCATTCGGCGAGTCTTGTTATTTTAATTCAGAATGGGCTGGGCGTTGAAAGTAAGCTGGCGGAACAGTTCCCGAACTTGCAAATTGCCGGAGGTTTGGCCTTTATTTGTTCCAACAAAACAGCCCCCGGGCATATCCGGCATCTCGATCTTGGGAAGCTAATTCTAGGTTCGTTTAATTTGACTGATTTAAAGGTGCTGCAACAGGTAGTCTCTGATTTTCAGGACGCGGAAGTGCCTTGTCAATTCGCAGAGGATTTATACTTTGCGCGCTGGCAAAAGCTGGTATGGAACGTCCCTTTCAATGGGTTGGCAGTTGTTCTTAATTCGACAACTGATCGGATTATGGCGCAGGAAGAAAGTCGCCGGTTGGCGCAGGAAATTATGTATGAGATTGTTGATGGAGCAATCGCGTGCGGTGTTAATTTGTCGCACGAATATGCGGATGAAATGTTGGCAATGACAGCAAAGATGCCACCATACGCACCAAGTATGAAACTCGATTTTGATTTAAAACGCCCGATGGAAGTTCATGCGATTTATTCGGAGCCGATTAATGATGCGGCGTCGAATGGGTTTGAGATGAAAAAAGTGGCCGTGCTCGAGAAGCAGTTGCACTTTTACAATACAAAACGCCGGTAATTAAGAGAGGCCGCCCTTTGGGGGCAGCCTCGTCATATTGTATCGTTTGATTTCTTATACAATTTTCTTCATGGCAGTCATCGACTCGCGCAGCTCGTAACCAATAAGTTCCACCGGGTGGAAACGAATGATTTCGTTTACTGCGATCAGTTGTTTGTTGTCAACACCATTGTCTGATCCTTCACCGTAGGTTTCTCCAATTACATCTGTTTCAATTGTTTTCATGAAATCAGTCAACAGCGGCTTGCACGCATGGTCGAACAGGTAGCAACCATATTCAGCAGTGTCGGAAATTACCCGGTTCATTTCGAACAGTTTTTTGCGGGCAATTGTATTTGCAATCAGTGGAGTTTCGTGAAGCGACTCGTAGTAAGCAGATTCTTCTTTGATTCCCGCTTCAGTCATGGTTTCGAAAGCCAGCTCAACACCTGATTTTACGAAAGCGACCATTAGTACGCCGTTGTCGAAGAACTCTTGTTCGCTGATTTCAACGTCGCCAGCCGGAGTTTTTTCGAAAGCCGTTTCACCGGTGGCAGCACGCCATGTCAACAGGTTTTTGTCATCGTTCGCCCAGTCTTCCATCATTGTACTTGAGAACTCGCCGCTCATAATGTCATCCATGTGTTTTTGGAACAATGGGCGCATAATGCGTTTTAGTTCTTCTGACAATTCGAAGGCTTTAATTTTTGCAGGATTCGACAAACGATCCATCATGTTGGTGATACCACCATGTTTCAAAGCCTCGGTGATTACTTCCCAGCCATATTGAATTAGTTTTGACGCGTATCCGGCTTCAATTCCTTTTTCAATCATTTTGTCGAACGACAAGATTGAACCGGTTTGCAACAAACCGCAAAGGATTGTTTGCTCGCCCATCAAGTCTGATTTTACTTCGGCTACGAAAGATGAACGCAATACACCCGCGCGGTCGCCACCAGTGGCAACACAATAAGCTTTCGCAATTTCCAGTCCGTCGCCATTTGGATCGTTTTCAGGGTGAACAGCAATCAGGGTTGGAACACCAAACCCACGTTTGTACTCTTCACGAACTTCCGAGCCCGGAGATTTTGGAGCAACCATGACAACCGTAATATCTTTGCGGATTTGCATGCCTTCTTCTACGATATTGAATCCATGAGAATACGACAATGCAGCGCCTTTTTTCATTAATGGCATTACCGCGCTAATCACACTCGTGTGTTGCTTGTCCGGAGTCAGGTTGATAACCAAGTCGGCAGTTGGAATCATTTCTTCGTAGGTGCCCACTTTGAATCCGTTTTCTGAAGCGTTTTTATACGATTGACGTTGTTCTTTGATTGCAGCCTCACGCAAGGTGTATGAAATGTCCAAACCGCTGTCGCGCATATTCAATCCTTGGTTCAATCCTTGTGCACCGCAACCAACGATAACGATTTTTTTACCTTCCAGTTTTTTTACACCATCTGCAAATTCAGCTTTGTCCATAAATTCGCATGTTCCCAATTGTTCCAATTGTAAACGCAAAGGAAGCGTGTTGAAATAGTTTGCCATTTTTTTTGAGTATTTAATAGTTATAATTTAAGTCTGTGCTTCAATTTTTGTCCTCGTGTACGGGAGGACATTTTTATTTTCAAAAATACAAGTACAAAGCAAAAGAATTCCCGGAATAAAGCCGAGTAAAAAAGCGTGTATTTTTGGTAATTTTCATGGATTGTATGATGTGCGTTCTCTTTTGTTCGTTATTTCGGTTTAGATGTCAGTTGTTTACGCTTGTTTTTAGGTTCGGTTCGAATGGTATTTTTATTTATCGGGCTGTCGCGCTGTTTCGATATTGTAGCGGTGAATAGCCACTTTCACGTTTGAAAAATTTTGTGAAATACGATTGGTCCTCAAAGTGCAACTGATGGGCGATTTCAGCGACTGATAAATTGGTGTGTACCAGTAGGCGTTTGATCTCAAGAATTTGTTTGGCTTTGATCACCTGGCTCGAGGTTTTTCCCGTCAGCATTTTTACGGTTTGTGTGAGGTGGTTTGGTGTAACTGCCAGCAAGCCGGCATATTCTTTCAACGACAAATTTTGATGGTTGTTTTCTTCAACCAGATGGTAAAACTGTTTCACCAGAATATGTCCTTTGCCTTTGGTGGTCATATTTTCCGATGTCTTGTAACGGCTGCTGCAGGTCATTAAAATAAGGTCGAGCAGCGATCGAAGCAAATCCAGTTTAATAGTTTCGTTGTGATGTAGTTCGTTGATACTGCGCCGGAACAATTCTTCCAAAAAACGAATGTCGGCCGATTGATCCAGAATTAAAGGGGGGTTATCCTGCTTCAAATTGTAAAAGAAAGGGAATTCGATGAGGCTGTTCTGGTTACTTCGGTTTGCCAGATAAAAATCGGCTGTGAAAATGAAAATATAACCTTCAATATCGTGCGAAAACTCTATTTTGTGCGCCTGTCCGGGCGACATGAAAAACACACTGGGTGGTTTGATATCGTATCGGTTTCCATCGATTACATGAAATCCGGAGCCCTTCAATAAGTACAATACTTCGAAAAAATCGTGACGATGTGGGTATTTCACACTGAAGTGTCGTTTGGCATCAAACACTTCAACCTGAAATTGTTGACTTTTACGTTCGTTCGAACTGAAATTGTCGAGACTGTATACCGGTAGATGTTCTTTGATAGAATCCATTAGACAATTCGGTAAACGTTAGTGAGGGTTCGACCCAAAGTCAAGCCCTCACTAAAATGCTATTGATGGTTTTAGTCCATTGACTGGAGCAGTGCATCGCGTTCTTTAAGGAATTCCGACAGGCGCTCAATGGGGTCGCGTGTGATGGCAATCCGGCCAGAGCGGATAAATTGCAATACGCCGAACTGAGAGAGGTCTTCAAACATTTTTTGTGTCTCTGTTTTGTGTCCGGTTTTTTCAATCACGGTAAATTCGCGTGTAATTTCCAGAATTCGGGCACCCGATTGGCGAACTAACTGTTCTATTTTGTCGCTTTCGTACAGTGCTTCAGTTGGAACTTTATACAGTGCCAACTCCTGATAAACCATTTCGTCGTTGGTGTGGTAAAAAGCTTTCAGTACTTCAACTCCTTTTTCAACTTGGGCAACCACTTTTTTTACACGGTCTTCAGTTTCATTAATCACAATCGTGAATTTTGAAATGCCCTGAATTGCTGATGCAGAAACGGTTAAGCTCTCGATATTTATTTTTCGGCGTGTGAAATTGATGGTCAGTCGATTGAGCAGGCCGATATGGTTTTCCGAATAAACGGTGATGATAAATTCTTGTTTCATAATAACTTTCTTTAAAAATTAAGCTTCAAGAATGATGTCAGAAACCGAAGCTCCTGCCGGTACCATTGGGAATACGTTGTCTTCTTTCTCGCAAACAACCTCCAGTAAATATGGTCCATCGTGATCCAACATTTTCTGAATGCCGGCTTCAAGTTCCTCGCGTTTGGTTACTTTGTGTGCAGCCATTCCGAACCCATTGGTAATCATAATGAAATCGGGATTTTGCAGCTCGGTGAAAGAGTAGCGTTTCTCGAAGAACAATTCTTGCCACTGACGCACCATTCCAAGGAAGTTGTTATTCAGTAGAATGATTTTCACCGGAAGTTTATTCTGAACGATCGTCCCCAGCTCTTGCAAGGTCATTTGGAAACCACCATCGCCAACAAAGCAGCATACCGTGCGGTCTTTTGCTCCTAACTGCGCTCCCATGGCTGCCGGAACTCCGTAGCCCATTGTTCCCAGGCCGCCTGATGTTACATTGCTTTTTGAGTGGGTAAACTTGAAATATCGGGACGCGATCATTTGCTGCTGACCGACATCGGTTACCAGGATCGCTTCGTTGTTTGTTTTTTCAGATGTGATACGAACAGCTTCGCCCATCGTTAACCCTTGTTTTTCGGGGTAAACATCTTTGTTGATGACCTTTTCCTGCTCAATTTTATCGCAGTCGCGGAATTCCTGAAGCCAGGCTTCATGCTTGTTTTCCTTCACATTCAGGGTTAGCATTGGGAGTGATTTCTTTGCGCTACCCAAAACACCAACGTCTGCTTTAATGATTTTGCTTATTTCAGCCGGATCAACTTCGAGGTGAATAACTTTCGCGTTGCTGGCGTACGCGCTAACTTTCCCGGTTACCCGGTCGTCAAAACGCATGCCCACAGCAATAATCAGATCGGCTTCATTCGTTTTAATATTCGGACCATAATTTCCGTGCATTCCAAGCATTCCGACATTTAGCGGGTGATCGCTTGGTAAAGCAGAAAGGCCCAGCAAAGTCCAGGCTGCAGGAATGCCGGTTTTCTCAATGAAAGCTTTCAGCTCTTCTTCGGCATTGGCAATAATTACGCCCTGACCGAACAAAAGCAACGGTTTTTTGGCCGCATTAATTAAGTCGGCTGCTTCTTTCACTTTAAACGGATCAACCGGTTGTTCCGGAATGTACGAGCGAATTTTTGTGCATTTTTTATATTCAAAATCCAATTCCTGGAACTGAACGTCTTTCGCAATGTCAAGCAATACCGGTCCCGGACGACCCGACTGTGCGATGTAGAAAGCTTTGGCGATCGCTTCCGGAATTTCATCTACGCTGGTAATCTGGTAGTTCCACTTGGTTACCGGCATGGTAATGCCAATCACATCCGACTCCTGAAAAGCGTCGGTTCCCAAAAGGGGCGAGGCCACTTGTCCGGTAATGCAGACCAAGGGAATTGAGTCGATTTGCGCATCTGCGATACCGGTAATCAGGTTGGTTGCACCGGGGCCCGAAGTGGCAAAGCAAACGCCGGCTCGGCCAGTTACCTTGGCATATCCTTCAGCGGCATGGACAGCGCCCTGTTCGTGACGGGTTAATATGTGAGTGATTTGCTTGTCGAAATCGTAAAGGGCATCATAAATCGGCATGATTGCTCCGCCCGGATACCCAAAAATGGTATCAACACCTTCCTCCAATAAAGAAAGGATAACAGCTTGTGAACCTTTAACTCGTTTCGTTGCCATATAATTCATGTTTTATTGATTACTAGTCGATTAATCGAACTGCACCTTTGTCGGCCGATGAAACCAGGCTGGCATAGGCTTTCAGTGCTTTGCTAATATTTCGTTGGCGGTTTGTGGGTTTGAACGCG